>CAZYKR010000136.1:0-11633 GCA_964648005.1 uncultured Iamiaceae bacterium | reverse complement strand
GACAGACGTGCCGCCGACCGATCAGGACGCAGCGGTCGTAGTCCTCGGGCCAGTGGTGCGACAGCCACAGCGGGGTGACCCGCCGATCGGCGAGCGGATCGGGTCGGCGACCCACCGTCAGCCCAGGGCCTCGGGTCGCTTGAACGCCGTCCATCCTCGATCACAGGTGAGCACGGCGCCGGTGAAGCTGCGTGAGGCGTCCGACGCCAGGAAGACCACGACCTCGGCGATCTCCTCGGCCGTCTGCAGCCCGGTGGCATGTCCCTGGGCGAAGGCGTCGTGCAACTGCGGCGTCTGCCAGATCAGGGCGTTCATGGGGGTGTCGACGTAACCGGGGCTGATGGCGTTCACCCGCACGCCCAACCGCCCGGCACCCGACGCCATCGAGCGCGTCAGCATCGCCACCCCGCCCTTGGAGGCGGCGTAGGCGTCGAGCATGCCGAGGGGCAGGTGCGCCATCGACGAGGCGGTGTTGATGATCGAGCCGCCGCCCGACGCGGCCAGGTGCGCCATGGCCGATCGGCAGCAGTAGAAGGTGCCCGACAGGTTGATGCCGATCACCTGATCCCACACGGCGGCGTCCATGTCACCGCTGAAGCCGTCGCGTCCCGGCCACGCCACGCCGGCGCTGTTGTGGAGGATGTGCAGGCCGCCGTGGCGCTCGACCGCCGTGTCCATGAGCTCGGCGCAGGCTGCGGCGTCGGCGACGTCCACGCCCAGCGACGACGCCACGCCGCCCTCGGCCACCACCGCCTCGGCCACACTCGCCGCGGCGGCCCCATCGAGGTCCGCCACCACCACCGTGGCACCGGCTGCGGCCAGCGCCCGGGCCGACGCTGCGCCGAGCCCCGATCCGCCACCCGTCACCACCGCGACCCGCCCCGACAACTCCGAAGTGCTCGTCATGGCTCGATCCTAGGAGCGTGACGCCGACGCAGCCCGGCCTGACGGAGCCGTCGCACGAGCTGGCGTGCCGGGACGGCCTCGGCGCCGAGGTCGAGCGCGTGCTGGCGCAGCTCGGCGGTGACGTCGTAGTGATCGCCTTGGAAGGCACGCGGCGGGATGCCCAGGCGCGCCGCGAACTCGTGGAGCTCCGCCAGGCTCGAGTCGCTCGCCAGGTGGGCCCACCGGCGGCCTCGCCACGGCCACACGGCCTCGTCCACCATCACCGGCACGGGCAGCGAGGCTAGCGTCGCAGGGTCCGAGGCGATCCACCGGCACCGGATCGTCGACCGAGCCCTAGGAGGGGTCGTGCCCATCGAGCTCCATCGCATCTCGCGCGTCGTGATCCACAGCGAGTGGATCACCGTCGAACGCAACTCGTTCTCGGTCGAGCCGTTCACCATGGTCGACGAGCAGGGCAACGCCACCCATCCGGACCTGGGCATGTGGATGTACCACTTCTTCAACGACACCGGCGACGAGTACTACGGGCCGATCACCGAGATCGAGCTGTACAAGATGGCCCAGGTCTCATGACGGGCGGGTTCGTCCGCACCGACATCACCATCGTGTCGGAGGACAACCCCCTGCGCGGCTGGCTCTACCGCCCCGACGTGCCCGGCGAGGCACCGGCCGTCGTCATGGCCCACGGCTTCTCGGCCGTCAAGGAGATGGGGCTGGCGGCGTACGCCGAGGTCTTCGCGGCCGAGGGCACCGCTGTCGTCGTGTTCGATCACCCGTGCTTCGGCGCCAGCGGGGGGACGCCCCGCCAGGAGGTGAACCCCGAGCGCCAGCTCCGCGCCTATCGCGACGCCATCACCTGGGTCCAAGGCCAGGCGGGCATCGACGCCGACCGCATCGGCGTGTGGGGCAGCAGCTTCTCGGGCGGCCACACCGTCGTCCTCGCCGCCACGGACGATCGCGTGCGCGCTGCGGTGGCACAGGTGCCCTACGTCTGCCCGCCGGCCGAGCGGCCGCCGGACGAGCTGCTCGAGATCCTGGCCGTCGACGACGCCGCTCGAGCACGGGGCGAGGATCCGATCGCCATCCCGGTGGTCACCGACGATCCCGAAGGGTTCGGTGCGCTCTCCCCCGACCCCGACTCGTTTGCCTGGTTCACGGCGCAGGCGACGGAGGCGCCGAGCTGGCGCAACGAGGTGACGTTGCGATCGATCGCCCGGCTCTTCGACTACCGACCGATCGACCTCGCAGCGCAGGTCGCCGCGCCCGTGCTGCTGATCGCGGCTCGCCACGACGTGCTCTCGCCGTTCGAATTCGTGGGACGGGCCCGCGTCGAGATGGGTGACCTCGGCGAGCTCATCGAGCTCGACGGCGGGCACTTCGACGTCTACGGCCCCGGGTTCGGCATCTCCAGCCAGGCGGCCGCCGGATGGTGGGACCGCTGGTTGCGTTGAGCGATCACTGGAACTGGGCGATGACCGCGTCGGCGCCCGGGCCCAGATCGAGCGTCGACGCGCCGCCGCGGTTGACCCCCACCACGGGCAGCGTCTCGGATGCCGGGTCGAAGGACCGCAGCTGCCATCCCAGCCCCAAGGCCTCGGGGTACGACAAGGCGTCGTCGAGCTTGAGTCCGGCGCTGTCACCGAGGGTCTGGGCGAGCGACAGGGCGGTGAACGGGTTCTTCGTGCCCGCGACCTTGCGGAGCAGCGCGCTGACGAAGGCGCGCTGCCGGGTGACCCGGCCGAGGTCGGCCGTCGGATCCGAGACCCACTCGCCGTCGATGAGCTCGGTGTAGTAGCGCGACCGCACGTAGGCCAGGGCCTCGACACCGTCGAGCGTCCGGGTCCCGGCCTCGGGCACGTCGAGCCCGGAGTTGGTGTCACGCGCCGGATGCGGGAAGTCGATCTCGATGCCACCGACGGCGTCGACGAGCCCGGCGAAGCTCACGAAGTTGATCTCCATGTAGTGGTGCACGGGGATGCCCAGTCCCTGCACCGCCTGGATCAGCGCCGGGCGCCCCGACTGGTACACGGCGTTGATGCGGCCGTTCTCGCCGGTGACCGGGTTGCGCACCCACAGGTCGCGCGGGATCGACAGCAGGGTCTGGCCGTCGTCGTCGATGCGCAGGATCATCATCGTGTCGGTGCGTGACGGCCCGGCGTCGGAGAAGCCGCCCCCGAGGAAGGCGTCGGCGTTCTCGGCGTCGGCCTCGATCCCCTCGCGCGAGTCGGTCCCGACGACCAGGATGTTCATGCCGTTCGGCGACGGCGGCGACAGGACGTCGGCCACCTCGACCTTCTCGATCTTGTTGAACGCCCACCAGCCCACGCCCAGACCGCCGACGACGAGCAGCACGATCCCGACGAGGGCCGCCACCGCGATCCGCTTCACCCATCTGCTCGCCGGCACCTTCGGCCGCCGCGCCTTCGTCGGCTGCGGCCGCGCCGGTGCCTGACGCACGGGTGCCGGCGACGGAGCCGGCGGTGACGGCGGCCTCGGCGTAGATCGAGGCGCCGGCGAAGGCGACGGCCGTGGCGCGGGCGCAGCGAGATCGCCCTGGATCACGACCTTTCGATTGCCGCTCGGCGGCGCGGGCGCAGGCGGCGCGGGAGCAGGCGCCTGTGCGGCGACGACCGGAGCCGCCGCGGCCACGGCGGCAGCGCCTTCGAGCACGCGCCCCGAGGCCTCGATGTGCACGTGTCGGTTGAAGGGGCGGCGCGTGGAGGCGATGCGCGGCTGGGTCACGAGACGTACCCGACCACGTCGATGATCAGGTGCAGGCTGCCACTGTTGTTGAACACCGAGATCTTGCCGTTCGGGCCCACGCGAGCGACGACCATGTTCGGCACCGTCTGGCCGGGCGCCACGTTTAGGTTCGACGCGTTCGGGCGTACCTGCCCGGCTGGCCACACGGTCACGTGCGACGCCGCCGTCGGCCCGGTCACCGTCACGTTGAGCACGACCGCCGACACGCCCGATGCCGGGACACCGCCGACGCCGGCGACGGTGAGGTCCCGGGTCTCTTCCGGTCCGAACGGGCCGCTCGTCCCGCCGGTGCCGTCGCGGGTGTCGACGATGCGCGTCGGCACCATGCCCATGTGCAGCCCGCCGCCGGGCGAGTAGTAGCCGACGACGTCGACGATCACGTGCGCCGACCCGGCGTTGTTGAAGATCGAGACCTTGCCGCCCGCGCCCACCGCTGCCACCACCAGGTTCGGCACCGTCGCACCGGCGGGCGCGTTGAGGTTCGACGCCGTGGGCATGGCCTGGCCTGCCGGCCACACCGTCAGGTGGGTGGCATCCGTTGGTGCCGTCACGGTCACGTTCACCACCACCGCTGTCACGCCCGACGCCGGTACGCCACCCACGCCCGTCACTTGGAGGTCGCGTGCCTCGGCCGCACCGAACGGTGTCGCAGGGCCGCCGGTGCCGTCGCGCGAGTCGACGATGCGCGCCGGCGAGAGGCTGGTGTAGCGACTGCCGGACAGGTCCCGATCGACCCAGCCGACGACGTCGACCACCACGTGTGCCGAGCCGCTGTTGTTGAAGATCGAGACCTTGCCGCCTGCGCCGACGGTGGCCAACACCAGGTTGGCGACGGTCTGGCCGCTCGTGGCGTTGAGGCTGCTGGCCGTGGGCATCGTCTGCCCGGTCGGCCACACCGTCAGGTGGGTCGGCGCCGTCGGCCCGGTGATCGTGACGTTGAGCATCACCGCCGACACGCCATCGGCCGGCACGCCGCCGACACCCGTGACGTCGAGGGCTCGCGCCTCGCCCGCTCCGAACGGCCCGGCACCGTCGCGGGTGTCGAGGAGCCGTGACGGCGTGAGCGGATGCATCCCGCCGCCCGCTCCCGGTGGGGTGACGGCGTTCGACGCCGCCGACGGTGCACCGGGCCCGAAAGCGTTGACCGCGCGAACGGTGAAGGTGTAGGTGGTGCCGTTGCTCAACCCATCGACGACTGCGGCGGTCTGCCCGGCACCGACGTCGACGTGGGCGCCGCCGGGGCTGGCCGTCACGGTGTAGCCCGTGATCGGGCCGCCGCCGACAGCGCTGGGCGGCGTCCACAGCACCGTGGCCGACTGGTTCGATGGCAGCGCCGTCACGCCCGTCGGCGCACCTGGCACCGTGGCGGACAGCGCCGGGACGACCCGAGCCGCCGGCGCCGACGCGTCGCCGAGCCCGGCGACGGTGCGGGCCTCGACGGTGATGTCGTACTGCACGCCGTTGGTCAGCCCCGCCAGGGTCGTCGCGGTCGCCCCAGCGGGCACGTCGGCGGTCACCCCGCCCGGCTGTGCCTCGACCCGGTAGCCGATGACGGGCGAGCCGCCGTTGGCCGCAGGCGGGCTCCACGACACGACCGCGGCGCCGTCGCCCGGCTGTGCGGTCACGCCGCTCGGTGCCGCCGCCGGCACCGGCGCCGCTCCCGACGAGCGCGGGACCGGCACGTCGCCCGCCTGGCCGATGGCCACCACGCCCGCGCCGAAGGCCAGGTACTCGCCCGTCGCGGGACGGAACACGCCGAGATCAGCCCGCAGGTCCCCGTCGGTGTCGACGGCGACCGGGACATCGCCGGGTTGCCCGAACGCCACGGGCCACCAACCGTCGATACCGATGAACCAGACGCCAGCGTCGGGTCGGTACAGGACCCGATCGTCACGCAGGTCGCCGTCCACGTCCACCAGCAGCGGCACATCGCCCTGCTGCCCGAACGCCACGGGCGACTCGCCCGGAAAGCGCCATTCGCCGGTCGACGGCCGGAAGACCCCGACCTCGTCGCGTCCGTCGCCGTCGCGGTCGCCCCACACCGCCACGTCGCCGGCCGTGCCGATCGGCTCCGTGGCACCGCCGATGCGGATCAGGCGCCCGGTGGCCGGCCGGAAGATCATCGGCTCGTCGACGCCGTCGCCGTCGGTGTCGGCCAGGACGGGCTCGTCGGTCGGCTGCACCGACGCCACGACGAACGGCAAGAACCCCGACGCCTGGGTGAACCAGATGCCGAGCGAGGGCCGGAACACCGTCCGATCGGCGACGCCGTCGCCGTCGAGATCCCCGAGGAGCGCCACGTCGCCATCGGCACCGAAGGTCACCGGACTCTGGGCGAACCGCAGCCACTGCCCGCTCGACGCCCGCCACGCACCCGCGTCGCCGCGGGCGTCGGCGTCGACGTCGGAGGATGCCGTGGCCTTGGTGGCCACCGACCACGTGATCCATGGCAGCGGGCCCGTCACCGGCACCTTGGCCGGGCCGCCGAGGCCGACGGTGCCGACGCCTTCGATCCGCCACAGCCCGCCGGACGGCACGTAGGTGGCCCGCTCGACCACGCCGTCGCCGGAGAAGTCGGCAGGGACCGGCACCTCACCGGGACCGCCGAGCACGACGTCGGAGACGCCCTGGACCCGCCAGGCGCCCGTGTCGGGGGCGTAGGTGGCCCGCTCGACCAGGCCGTCGCCCGTGTAGTCGGCGGGGACCGCGATCTGGCCCGCACCGCCGAAGGTGGTGTCCGCCGCGCCCTCCACCCGCCAGATGCCGGTGCGCGGCTCGTAGGTGGCGCGTTCGTCGACACCGTCGCCGTCGTAATCCCCGGGAACCGGCACCTGGCCCGGCCCGCCGAGTGTCACGTTGGCGGCGCCCTCGACCTTCCACTGCCCCGTCGCGGTCACGTAGACGGCGCGCTCGGTGGCACCGTCGCCGTCGAAGTCGCCCGGGACCGGGACCTGGCCCGGTCCGCCCAGCACCACGTTGCCGGCGCCCTGGACCCGCCACGTCCCGGTTGCGCTCTGGTAGGTCGCGGGCACGCTCGGACCGGCACCGCTGTAGTCGCCCGGCACGGGCACCTGACCGGGACCGCCGAGCGTGGCGAGCGTCGAGCCCAGCACCTGCCAGGCGCCGGTGCGGGTGTCGTACACCGCAGGGTCACCAGTGCCGTCACCGGAGAAGTCGCCGAAGGGCACGGGCTTGCTGTAGCCGTCGTTGCGCAACAACGTGCCGTAGGGCGTGACCCACCAGCTGGTGTAGCCGAGGTCGTTGGGATAGGTCTTGGTGACCCCGTTGACGAGCGCCACCATCGGGCCGGGGTCGACCAAGGTGCCGTAGGGCTTCTGCTCGTCGTAGTGCAGGTGCGGCGCCGAGGCACTGCCGGAGTTGCCGGCCGCGCCGATGACCTGGCCCCGGCTGACGACCTGGTTCATGGCCACCGACACGCTCGACAGGTGCAGGTAGCGGGACACCCGGCCGTCGGCATGCGCGATGGCGACGAACCGGCCGCGGCCCGAGCTGCACGACATGTCGGGCGACGACCCCGAGGAGGTGGACGGGCAGGTCGTGTTGAGGTCGATGACCGTCCCCGGGCCGGCGGCGCGCACGGTGTCGCCGGTGGCCATGCCCACATCCAGCGCCGGGTAGGAGTGGTGCCCGGCGTTGATGCAGAAGTTGTTGGCGCCCGGGTTCTGCATGGTGCACCAGAGCTCTTCGGTCCCGGTGAACGGCACCGCATCTGCCGTCTCGGCAGCCGCAGGAGCGGCGAAGGCGACGGCCGCCGCCGGGTCGTCGGCTGCGGGCGGCTGGGCCGGAGTTGCCGGCGCCGGCTGCGCGGGCAGCACCACCGACAGCGCTGCCACGAGGGCGAGCACCAAGGTGAGCGTCGACCGGGGGCGACGTCGGCGGGGCGCGACGGCGTCTGGCACGGCGTACGACGCTACTCGACGGCGCTGTCGAGGCGGCTCACCCCCGGCACGTCACCGGCAGCGAGGATGGCGGCCACCTCCTCCGCCGGTGGCGGCGCCGGACCGGAGACGTAGGCGGCGAAGAAGGCCTCGAGCAGCGCTACGGAGGCGTCGAAGGACGCGGACGGGCCAGCGGCCCCGGATGGTCCGAGATGGTCGGCGCCGAGCATCGTCGCCCGGAACTTCGGTGCCGCGGCCTGGTCGAAGGCCATCGACGAGTCGTCGTACGGCGTGATCTCGTCGGCGTCGCCGTGGATCAACAGCATCGGCAGGGCCGGCGGGGCGAAGTACCCGTCGATCGGGAAGTTCGGCACCCCGGGGCGCAGGTACTGGGTCCCGGCCAGGGCGGCGACAGCGCGCACCCGTTCGTCCCGGCAGCAGTTGTGCGTCAGCGCCATTGCGACGTCGCCACCGGTCGACTGCCCGAACACGCCGATGGCATCGGGGTCGAGTCGGCCAGCCAGCGGACCTTCCGCTCGTCCGTTGAGGTCCAACATGGCCGAGATGACGAAGCTCACGTCGGCGGGCTGGCCCCCGTAGAGCGCCGGGTTCGGCCCTCCGGCAGCGGTGGCGCTCGTCCCCGGCAGCGTCGGCGCCACGACGACGTAGCCCGCAGCAGCCATCGCCGACGTCAGGGCCTCGTACCGCTCCCCCGTCATACTCGTCCCGTGCACGAAGACCAGCAGCGGCCAGGTGCGATCACGCAGGATCGAGGTGTTGTCGCGCACGGTCCCATCCGCGGCACCGGGCGCCGGGTAGTAGATGGCAACCGGCATCGTGCGTCCCGGTGTGGCCGGCACCCCGCCATTCGCCTCCGTCTCCCGGCTGGGATCCTTGAACGTCAGGGTCGCCTTGCCCACGGCGTAGGGCGGCTCGGGAAGCGGGACGAGCGAGCTGGCGGTGGTCGGTGCCCCCGACGTCGCCGGTGCCGAGGTGGCGGCCGTGCTCGACGTGGGTGCCGCAGTGCCGGCGGTCGACGCCGCCGCCGTCATCGGCGCGGTGCCGCCGTCGACGTCGGGCGATGCCTCCGGCGTGCCGCCACAGGCCACCGCCATCAGGGCGCATGCCACCAGGAGCACGCCGGCGCGTGCAGGTCGGATCACGGCCGACAGTTTGGTTCCACCGCGCGCCGAACGGGAATCGCGGCGGCGTCAGGACGTGCGGACCGTGTCCGTGTCGATGCCCGAACGCAGGACGGTCCCGGGGACGGCGTCGGTCGCACGGTTGTCTCGCACGATCTCGGTGCCGTTGACCAGCACCCGGACCACGCCTTCGGCCTCGGACATGAGCCGCGCCGTTCCGCCGGGCAGGTCGTTGACCAGGGTGGCATTGGAGGCACCGATCCGCTCGGGGTCGAAGACGACGAGGTCGGCGTGGTACCCCGGCGCGATGCGGCCACGGCCGCGCAGACCGAACAGCTGCGCCGGCGCATCGGTGAGCATGTGCACGGCGCGCTCGAGGTCGACGAGCTTGCGGCCGCGCAGGCAGTCGCCCAGGAAGCGAGTCGTGTACGACGCACCCATCATGCGGTCGAGGTGGGCGCCGGCGTCGGAGCCTCCGAGCATCACGTCGGGGTCGTCCCAGGCCTCGCGGCGCATCGTCCACGACGCCGGATCGTTGTCGGGCGGCATGGGCCAGAGAATCGTGCGCAGGTCGTCGGCGAGCACGATGTCGAGCAACGTGTCGAAGGGGTCCTTGCCCTCCCCGGCGGCGATGTCTGCCACGACGCGGTACCGGTACCGCTCCGTGTCGGCGCTGTAGGTGTCGCCGATGACGTAGTTGGCGAAGTCGGCCAGGCGACGGAACACGCCGGCGTCCTCGGAGTCCGCACGCGCTTCGAGCCGTCGCCGGGTCTCGGGGTCGCGCAACGCCACCATGCGCTCCGGCACCGGCAGGCCGAGCACCGGACCCCAGTCCGGCAGCATGTTCAAGGCGCAGTAGTTGAGGAAGCTCATGTTCATGGGCACGAGCACGGGCATGGTCAGCGCCACGATCCGACCGCCGGCGGCAGCGGCCGCTCGTGACGCCTGCAACTGGCGGGGCACGCGATCGGGGACCCGCGAGTCGACGGTCAGCACGTTCCAGTTCAGCGGACGCTGCGCCGCCGCGGACATCGCAGCCAGCAGGTCGATCTCGTCGTCGGCGAACCGGTCGAGGCAGCCGTTGACGATGGCCTCGAGGGTCGTGCCCTCGTGCCGGCCCACGGCGGCGCAGAGCGCCAGGATCTCCTCGCGCTCGGCGAAACGGCTTGCCACCGGCTCGCCGTCACCGTCCGAGTGCGTGTTCGACAACGTCGTCGAGAACCCGAGGCCGCCGGCGTCGATGCACTCGTCCAGCAGCCGGACCATGGCATCGACCTGGTCGGCCGTGGCGGCGTTGCCGGTCGCCTCCGCGCCCATGACGTAGCGCCGCACGGCGCAGTGCCCGACCAGGAACCCGGCGTTGAGGGCGATGCGTCCCTCGAGGCGGTCCAGGTACTCACCGAAGCTCGACCAGTCCCAGGTCACGCCCTCCTCGAGGGCCTTGAGCGGCATGCCCTCCACCTTGGCCATCATGCGCCGCGTGTAGTCGGCGTCGGCCTCGCCGCGCAGGGGGGCCAACGTGAACCCGCAGTTGCCGGCGATGATCGAGGTGACGCCGTGGACACCCGACGGCGTCGCCAACGGATCCCACAGCAGCTGGGCGTCGTAGTGGGTGTGCGGATCGACGAAGCCGGGAGCGACCACCAGCCCGTCGGCGTCGAGCGTGGTCCCCGCCGTCTCGTCGACGTCGCCCACGCCCACGATCTTGCCGTCGGCGACGGCGACGTCGCCGACGACGCCCGGCGCCCCGGTGCCGTCCACGATCGTGGCTCCCTTGATGAGGTAGTCGGCCATCGTTCCTCCAACCGCGAAATCTGACGCCTCGTTAGATTCTGTCGGGGCTGCGGCGACGACGCAATGCCGGCACCGGGCGACGGCTCCCCTAGCGTGCGGCGGGTGGGGTCCGGCCTCTACGCAGCGTTCGATCGCTTCCCGTCGCCCAAGGGCGCGGCGACCCACCTCGGAGCATGGGCGCCGACCTTGGCCGAGCGCGTCGATCCGTTGGTGCTGGCCGTCCTCGGGGATGCCTCGATGCCCGGCTGGCAACGCGAGGGACGGATCGAGATCGTCCGCGACCGCCGCACGGGTGCTGATCCGTTGACTCGGGCCATCGCCTTCGGCCGCGCCGTCACGGCGCTCGCCGATCGCCGCGACGACCTCGTGCTCGCCCAGGCGCGCGATCCGTGGGGCGCAGCCGGCCTCGGTGCGTCGCTGGCCGTGCGGCGCGGCGAGGTACCGCTCGTGTTCGAGGTGAACGGTCTGCCGAGCATCGAGCTGCCGGTGGCCTGGCCGGGACTCACGCCGGCGACGTTGGCCAAGATCACCGCGCTCGAGGATCGGTGCCTGCGCTCGGCGGACGCCGTCGTCGTGCCGTCCGGCGTGCTCGCCGAGCTGCTGCGCTCGCGCGGCGTCGCCGACGACCGCCTGCATGTCATCCCGAACGGCGCCACCGTGGCATCGTCGCCGCCGCCACGTCCCGCCGACGCGCCCGAGCGCTACATGGTGTACGTCGGGGCCGTGCAACCCTGGCAGGGCGTCGACGTCGCCCTGGCGGCGATGCGCCGGCTCGCCGATCTCGACGTGGCACTGGTCGTGTGCGCCGCTGCGCCACCCAAGCGCACCCGACCGCTGCGCATGCTGAGTCGCCGCCTCGGCGTGGAGGATCGTGTGGTGTGGCACCACGGGATCGACCGCGGCGAGGTGGCAGCGTGGCTGGCGGGCGCCGAGGCCTCGCTGGCGCCGCTGCGCTCCGGGGCGCGCAACGTCACCCAGGGCTGCTGCCCGCTCAAGGTGCTCGAGTCGCTCGCCGCCGGCACGCCGGTCGTGGCGTCGGACCTCCCGGCCGTGCGCGAGATCATGCGCGACGACGAACACGGGCGCCTGGTCCCGCCGGACCGCCCGGATGCGTTGGCGCGGGCCCTGC
>CAZYKR010000135.1:0-11668 GCA_964648005.1 uncultured Iamiaceae bacterium | reverse complement strand
CGGCCGCCCCAACCGCATCAACGCCGCCTCCTGAACCCCCACGCCGGTGTCGCACGTCTACCGGACCCGGTAGGTCGCACGTGTACCGGACCTTGACAGGCGTGCATCTGGCGGAGGCGGTAGACCTCTCGCCACCTCTCGGCATTGCGTCGTCGGTTGGCCCGCCAGGCGGCGGCGAGCCCGCAGCAGGCGACCACGGCGATGACCACGATGCCGATGATGTATGAGGGATCGTCCCGCCAGAGCTGCTGCAGCTCGTCCACGGCAGGCAGCCCGTCCGGCGGTCAGAGCTCGTCGAGCCAGGCAGGGGCGCGGTCGAGGAGGAACGTCGACACGGCGTGGCAGCGGTCGAGCACATCGCAGAGCTGCTCCTGGCCGAGGAAGATCTTGTCGAGTCCGACTTCGATGCGGCTGACGACGTTGAGGCTGCGTTCGGGGGCGTCGGTGACGGCGGCGAACGAGTCGATGGCCGACACCTCGAGCGGCAGGTCCGGTCCGCCGACGCCGGCCAGATCGGTGGCGAGCACCAGCAGGTCGGGGCCCTTGGGCAGCGGTGGGAGGCTCCAGTTGAACACCAGCGGGAAGGCGAAGCCTTCGGGCGGGTCCTCGGTCTCGTCGATCGCCATCATGCGATCTTCGAACGCCAGCAGCACCCGGGGGTCGACTTCGAGCGCCAGGTGCAGGTCGAGTGGACCACCGCAGGCGTCTTCGGGGTGCAGGTCCACCTCCCAGGACTGGCGCAGGGAGTACGTCTCGACGAAGTGGCGTTCGTCGTGGACGTGGAACTGGTGGTCGACCGCATGGTCCTTGAGGTCGGCGACGAACCCTGCCACGTCGATGACCGCCACCGGCGACTCCCTCTGCCGTCCCCAACCGACGCGGCCGCGCCGGCCCCGGCAGCCTAACGCCAGTGATCGGCCGGCCCGACCGGGTTGGTCCAGCCGTGCCGTACGATCGAACGATGGTGTGCTCACAGGGACCTCGAGGCGATGACTGCCGACGGTGAGGCGGTGCTCGATCTGCTCGACGAGGCGGCGGTGGCCATCGCCGCCGCAGTCGAGGCGCTCGATGATCGCGGGCTCGCCGGAACCAAGCCCTGGCAGTACCGCACCGACCTGGCCGCCGATGCCGCTGCCGCCGCGGTGCTCGATGGCGCCGGGGTCGGCGTGCTCTCCGAGGAGTCGGGGCTGCGCAACGCCGATGCGGAGGTGGTGGTCGTCCTCGATCCGGTCGACGGCTCGACCAATGCGGCGCGAGGCGTCCCGTGGTTCGCCACCAGCTTGTGTGCCGTCGACGCCATGGGGCCGCTGGCGGCGCTGGTGGTCAACCTCGCCACGGGTGAGCGATACGACGCCGTGCGCGGCATCGGCGCCCGACGCAACGGCCGGACGATCGAGCCCTCGGCCACGGCGGCGCTGCGGGAGTCGATCGTCGGGTTCTCGGGCTACCCGCCCCGCTATCTGGGCTGGCGGCAGTACCGGGCGCTCGGTGCGTTGGCGCTCGACCTGTGCGCCGTGGCGTCGGGCGTCCTCGACGGCTACCTCGACTGCTCGCCGAGCGCGCACGGGGTGTGGGACTACCTGGGCGGCGCGCTGATCTGCGCCGAGGCCGGCGCCACGGTCAGCGACGCCGAAGGACGGTCCCTGGTCGTGCTCGACCCCGAGGCCCGGCGCACGCCGGTCGCCGGTGGGACCGTCGCGCTGCACGACGAACTGCTGGCGTTGCGCACCACCTGGTAGCGGCCTGGACCTGCCGCCGGCGGGCACGTGGCGACACGGCAATGCCCGCGTCGGTTGTCACACCGTCCGCCTAGGCTGCCCCACGTGGCATCTGGCGGCATCTCAGAGTTCTCGTCGCTCGGCGCGCGCCTGCACATCGCCCTGTTGGCCCTGTATCGGCGCATGCCGGTGAGGCTGCGGCGTCTCGTTGTGCGCTTCGTGGCGCCGTCGTTCACGGTCGGTGCCATCTGCCTCATCGAGCGCGACGACGGCCACGTCCTGTTGTTGCGCCAGACCTACCGGTCCAACTGGGGCCTGCCCGGCGGCCTCCTCAAGCGAGGTGAGGACCCGGCCGTCGCCGCGGCCCGCGAGGTGGTCGAGGAGGTCGGCCTCGCCATCGACGTCATCGGCCAACCCGCCGTCGTCGTCGATCCGGTGCCCCAGCGGGTCGATCTCATCTTCCGGGCACGGCCGCGCACCACCCACGACGTCGCAAACGTGCGCCCGGCGTCGCCCGAGATCGTCGAGGTGCGGTGGTTCGCCCCTGACGAGCTGCCCGAGCTCCAGTTCGAGACCGCCCAGGCGCTCGTCGAGCTGGCCCGCTCGGCGCGCGCCCCGCAGGCCCATCCGCTGCTGTCCACCCAGACGTGGATCGAGCGGCTCTGATCCGGCGCTGATCCGGCGCTGCACTGACAGCGTGGCGCCGGCGCGGCGTCAGGTGCCGGCCTGGATGCGCGTCGCCCGTTCGCGCACCTCCGCCAGCACCTCGTCGACGCCGTCGATGTGGCGGTGACGCATGCGCACCTCACCGGCGACGACGGTCGAGTCGACCACGGCGCCCGACGCGGCGTAGACGAGGTTGGCGGTCAGCTCGCCCGGCGTGAGCTCCGGCCGGTTCAGCTCGATGAGGGCCAGGTCGGCCCGGGCGCCGACCGTGATCGGTGTGCCGCCGAGCAGCGGTGACCGTTGGCCCGTGGCGATGGCGAGCGCCTCGTCGGCCGGCAGCACCGTCGGGTCGCCGGCCTCGTGCTTGGACACCAGCGCCAGCGTCTTGACGTCGGCCAGCAGGTCGAGGCTGTTGTTGGACGACACCCCGTCGGTGCCGAGGCCGATGCGCACGCCGGCGGCTGCGGCGGTGGCGTAGGGGAAGATCCGGCCCGAGGCGAGCTTGAGGTTCGACACGGGGTTGGTGGCGACGGTGGCGCCGCGCTCGGCCACGAGGGCGTAGTCGTCTGGCTCCATCACGCAGCTGTGGGCCAGGACGGTGCGTTCGCTGATGATGCCGATGCGGTCGAGCACGGTGGTCGGGCGCTCGTCGTGCGTCGACATCCACTCATCGATCTCTCGCACGGTCTCGCAGAAGTGGATGTGCACGACGAGTTCGCGCTCGGCGGCGGTGGCGGCGATCCACTCCAGCGACTCGAGCGTCACCGTGTACTGGGCATGGGGCGTCAGGCTCGGCCGGATCAACGGTCCGGCGTCGGCGAGGGCGTCGAGCGAGGCCAGGGCGCTGTCGCGCAGGCCAGCGAGTCCGGCGTCGTTGGCGACGTCGAGCAGCGGTGCGCCGACGGTCGCCCGGATGCCGGCGTCGGTGGCGGCACGCGCGACCGCTTCGGGGTACCAGTACATGTCGGTGAACTGGGTCGTGCCCGAACGCAGCATCTCGATGCACGCCAGGCGGGTGCCCCAGTAGACGTCGTCGGCGGTGAGCCGAGCCTCGGCCGGCCAGATGTGCTCCGTCAGCCACTCCTGGAGCTGAAGGTCGCCGGCCCAGCTGCGGAACAGCGTCATGGCGGCGTGCGTGTGGGCGTTGACGAGGCCGGGGATGGCGGCGGTGCCCGTGCCGTCGAGGACGTCGTCACCAGGCCCGGGTGCCGGTGCGTCGGCGGGGTCGCTGACGGAGGCGATGAGACCGTCGTCGCAGGTGATGGTGACGGGCCGGTCGTCGAGGCGGGTGTTGGTGATGTGCAGCGTCATGGCAGGTCCGAGGTGGGGTCAGGTCAGCGCGGCGACGAGCCGGGGGAGCGCGTCGGCGAGCAGCGTGCGGTTGGCGGCGACGCCGGTGGCGTACTCGTCCATGGTGAGTGGGGCGGCAGCGACGCCGTTGGCGAGGTTGTCGACGACGCTGATCGAGGCGTAGGCCAGGCCCAGTTCGCCGGCGATCGTGCACTCCGACGCCAGCGTCATGCCGACCACGTCGGCGACGGTGGCGAGGAAGCGGATCTCTGCGGCGGTCTCGAAGCGGGGTCCGGTGGTCTGGGCGTAGACGCCGGACGAGATGATCGGGTGATCGGTGCTGGCCTGCCAGGCCGTCACGACTTCGTCGCGCCACGCGGCGTCGATGCCAGGGATGCGATGGCCGCGGACGTCGTCGAAGGTGCTCGGCGTCGCCCATGGGGCGAAGAAGTCGTCGGGGGCTACGACGGTGCCGACGGGCCAGTCGGCGCGCAGCGAGCCGACGGAGTGCAGCGCCAGCACCCGGTCGCAGCCGGCGTCGACGAGGGCGGCGCAGTTGGCGGCGTGGTCGACCAGGTGCGCCGGCACGCCGTTGCCGTGACGGATGCGCACGACGACGTCGACGTCGTCCTGGGCGGCGAGGGCAGCCAAGTCACCGACGGCCGAACCGAGGATCAACCCCAGCCGGCCACGACCGGGGGACGCCGCCTGCTCCGGTCCCTCCACCGGCGCGACCCTACCGGCGTCGGCGGTGCCACCAGCGCTGGCGCGGCCGGGCGCGGACGCGTTCACGGGCGGCGGCACGGTCGGCAGCGAACGCTCCGGGCGGATCGATGGGCGGGTTGCCGGAAGCGTCCTCGTTGTCGGCGTCGGCCTCGGCCTGGATCAGGTCGCGTCGACTGCGGGCCCAGTGCTCGTTGGCGTCGAGGTCGAACAGGGACCCGGCACCGATCAACGCGGCCGACGCCAACCGGCGGAACGAGCGTCGTCGGCGGCGGGGCATGGCGCCGACGGTATCGGTCGAGATCGCAGTGGTGGTGCCCGGACGGCGCGCCTACGGTTGGCCGCTCCGGGGTACGCCCCGGCCCGGGCGCTTAGCTCAGCTGGCGAGAGCACCTCCCTTACAAGGAGGGGGTCGGGGGTTCGAGTCCCTCAGCGCCCACCAAGAAGGCAAGAAACCGCAGGTCAGAGGCGAATCCTGTACCATCGCCCGTCGGTAGGTTAGCCTGCTACAGCGCTCGTTGTACAGATAACTTTCCGAGGTTCAGATGGGCAGACCAGCACCCGACTCGATCGCACGCCACGCCCAGTCGTGGCGTCTCGCGATGGCGGCCGAGGGGAAATCGCCTCGGACCATCGACGGGTACGAGGACACCTTGGCCATGTTCTCTACCTACCTCGCCGAGCATGACGTACCTGACGACGTGCGCCGGGTGTCGCGCGACGACGTGCGCGGTTACCTGTCGTCGCTGCGAGCGCGCGGCAACAAGCCGAGCACGGTTCAGACCAGGTACAAGGGCCTCCGGGTTTTCTTCGGCTGGCTCGTCGCTGAGGAGGTCATCGACCGCAACCCGCTCGACAACGTCAAGGTCGACCAGCCGCCCGAGGAGCCCGTACCGGTGCTCACCGAGGACGAGCTGCGCCGGCTCCTCGCCGCATGCGACGGCAAGAGCTTTGACGAGCGCCGCGACACCGCCATGGTGCGCCTGTTCGTCGACACCGGCATGCGCCGCCAGGAGCTGGTCAACCTCAGGCTCGACGACATCGACGTGTTCGACACGCAGACGGCGCTCGTGGTCGGCAAGGGCTCGCGGCCCCGGTCGTGCCCGTTCGGCTTCAAGACGGCCAAGGCGCTCGACGCGTACCTCAAGGTCCGTGACGCCCACACCTACGCAGGGAGCGACCGACTCTGGCTAGGTAGCCGTGGCCCGCTCACCGCAGACGGCGTGCGCATGATCCTTCGTCGGCGCGGGGCGCAGGCCGGCGTCGAAGGGCTGCACGCCCATCGATTCCGGCACACCTTCGCCCACCAGTGGCTTGCCGACGGGGGCAACGAGGGGGACCTGATGCGCCTCACCGGCTGGCGTGCTCGACAGATGCTCTCCCGCTACGGCGCGTCGGCCGCTGATGAACGAGCTCGCGAAGCCCACCGCCGCCTGGCACCTGGAGACCGGCTGTGAGCACCGACCGGTACGCCGAACACATCGAGGCCTCGGTCGAGACGTTCAACAAGCGAGGGGACCGGCTCGTGCAGTTCCGCTGCGGCCGCTGCGGCCGGCCCGCGGGCTGGGTCCACGACACGCCATCGGGACCCGTTGTGGTGACTGGAAGGCTGATGTTCGATGATGCACGCCGCACGGACGACGTCTACCCGTCGCTCTCCCTCCTCGAGGATGGCCCCGACGACGCACCGTGGCTCGAGCCGATCGTGGCCACCTGCTTCAAGAAGCACCCCGGTGAGGCCGTCGTGATCGAGCGCTCAGCCATCCGCGCCGCACTCGCCGGCCAGCGCCGCGTCGTCGTCGGAAGCATCACCCTGATTTCGCTACAGCGCTGATAATATGCGCTGTAGCGAAATCCCTGCTCTGCTGTCTCGGCTGGAACTGCGCACGTCGGAATGAGCCCGGCGAGCATCCCGAAAGGGGTGTTCTGTCGTGTCCAAGCTCACCCGAGCCGAGCGAGAGCAGATCGGACGTATCGGTGCCCACCAGTCCTGGGCACGCACGGCCGACCGCAGCGCTCGCACAGCACCAGCTCGAGCCGCGGCGATGTCGCGCTTCGAGGCCGAGGTCGACCCTGACGGAGTCCTCGATCCCCAAGAGCGCGCCATCCGAGCGGCACACGCCAGAAAGGCCTACTTCGCCCGCCTGGCACTGAAGTCGGCCCAGGCTCGCCGCCGTCGAGCCGAGACGCCGGTCGAGGCCGGCGACTCGCAAACCGACGCGAGCGCAGCATGAGTGCCCCGGACGCCAGAGTGCCGGGCGTGGGGGGCCCGGCACTCTGCAGAAGCACATCGGCGGAGGATGCGATACCCCCTAAGGGTACCACGAGGGCGCGCCCGGTCGACACATGCCGGGCGGTGCTCGCCGAGCGCAAGCTCTGCAGTACCGACCGACTGACCATTGAAGAGCGGCGCGAGATTGCCGCGCTGCTGCACCGGCTCGCCGCCAGTGAGTCGCTCGCACGGCGGTTCGTAGGCGTCATGCATGCGTTGGCGATGACGGCGGCGCTGGAAGCGGTCGAGGCGGAGACGGCGCCGTGAGCGCCGCCGCAACCGACGACGAGCTGCTCGAGCCGATCGAGGTGGTCTGCGAACGAGCGGCCCACCGGTTCGCCGCCGAGTTCGTGCACGACCTCTGCCCGCACTGCGGTGCCGGCTGGACCCACACGCGCCAGAGCTACCTCGAGGCCGTGGCCGTGCTCGAGGCTCGCGAGGCCGACGAGGTTCGGCGCCTGGCGGACACCGGCCCAACGGTCGAGGCCCTGGCGGAGAGGTTCGCCGCTGAGGAGCTGATCGACATCAAGATCGAGGTCGCACGCCCGATGCTGGTGATGCGCGAGTGCGGCGCCGATGACGAAGCGGCGACGTTGCAGCGATGGCACGACGCTGCCGGCGCGGCGAGCGAGCTGGCGGTGACGCGGGTCGCGCGCCGCCTGTCACCCACGGGGGAAAGGCCAGAGGCTCGCTCCCGTCTTGTCGACGGTGGCTCGTCGGTACTCGACGCCCCAGAGGCCACCGAGGCCCGCTGGGGCCAGGGAGACGAGGTGCTGTGGCCTGTCGGTGAACCGCTCGTCATCGCTGCACCGCCTGGCACCGGCAAGACGACGGTGGCCGTGCAGCTCGTGGCGGCGATGGCGGGTATCGGCACCAGCGACGTTCTCGGCTACCCGGTGATGCCGGCGCGACGTGTGCTCTATCTCGCCATGGACAGGCCCCGACAGATCCAGCGTGCGATGCGGCGAGTCGTGCGCGAGGAGCACCGCCGCGAGCTCGACGAACGCCTGGCCATCTGGCAAGGCCCACCGCCGCAGGACCTCGCCGCCGACCCTCACGCCCTCGAGGTGCTGGCGGCGAACGCTGGCGCCGACGTGGTGGTGGTCGACAGCCTCAAGGACGCGGCGGTGAAGCTGTCCGATGACGAGGTGGGCGGCAAGGTCAACCGGGCGATTCAGAACGCGGTGACGGCCGGTATCGACGTGCTCGTGCTGCACCACCAACGCAAGGGCCAGCACGGATCGAAGCCGACGACGCTCGAGGATGTGTACGGCTCGACGTGGATCACAGCCGGCGCCGGTTCCGTGGTGCTGCTGTGGGGCCAGGCTGGCGACCTCGTGGTCGAGCTGACGCACCTGAAGCAACCGGCCGAGACGGTCGGCCCGCTTCGCATCCTGCACGACCACACTGCCGGCACCTCGACGGTGGTCGATGGCGTCGACCTCGTGGCCCTCGCCGCCGGCACCGAGTACGGCGTCACGGTGCGAGACGCGGCCCGAGCGATCTACGAGAAGGACGACCCGACCCGCAACGAGGTGGAGAAGGCGCGCCGTCGCCTCGAGCGCCTGGTCGATGCCGGGATGCTCGCGAAGGGCACCGCTCCGAGGCTCGACGGAGGCACACCGCCGACCGTCTACCGGACCCTCGTGGACGACCTCGTGAGCGGCGTCGAGGGGTGTCACGGGGGTGTCACGCAGGGGGTCCTGCCGTGAACCTGTCACGCCCGTCATGCCCTGTCACGTTCACCTGGTCAGAGGTGTCACGAGGGGTGTCACGCCTGTCACGCACCCTGACCTGTCACGATCCGGGGGGTTCTAGTAGAGAACCCCCGGACGTGGTCAGCATCGGAAAGCGAGGCGGCACCTGCACTCCACGCCTGGGCCGCGTCGACCTCGGGGGATCCCTGCGCCGGCTGGTCGAGGTCCACGCCGATGACTGCCCGAGGTCCACGCCGTGATCCGCATCACGCCGACCGAGGCCAGGGTCATCGCCGCCGCCCTGAACGCCCTCGCCGCCGAGCTGGAGCGGGCCGGCAGACCGACACCGCACGACCTTGCCGCGCTCGTCGGCAAGTTTCGAGCGGTCAGGAGCGGTCATTTCTGCCTCACCGTGGGCGACGTCGCCGATGATGACCGGGTGCGAAGCCTTGGCACCATCGACGACGTCATCACCATGACGCAGCTCTCGGAGCGAACCATCCGCCGCGCCGTCGAGTCGGGCGAGCTGCCCGTCTACCGGTTCGGTCGCCGTGTCCGCTTCGACCTCGCCGTCGACGTGCCGGCGTGGGTTGAGGGCCACCGCCACGACGAGGCCGCCGCATGATGGCCCGAGGGGGGTGGGGGCACCCTGTGGAAAAGTGCTGCTCAAGACCGGGTTGGGGGAGCCGCCGCACGCGACCGTCGACCCCGTTCGCCCAGGAAACGCCCGTGATCCAGGGGGCCTGTTGTGGCTGACGGTCTGCCTGCGGCACCCCGGCACCTGTCGAAGCGCGCGAGGGCGTTTTGGCGGTCGATCGTGGCCGATTACGACCTCGCGCCGCACCAGCTCGAGGTGCTTCGCCGCCTGTGTGAGGCCGCCGACCGCTGCGACCAGGCCCGCGAACTCGTCGCTGCCGAGGGCCTGACCGTGACGGACCGCTACGACCAGACGAAGCCGCACCCGGCTGTGAACATCGAGCGCGACGCCCGCCTGGCGGTGGCGCGACTCACGCGGGAGTTGTGCCTCGATGATGAAGCACCGGCCGACATGCGGCCGCCGCGGCACGCCACGGGTCCGAGGGCGGTGGCCTGATGGCCGTGCGACGACGCACCTCGTCCCGCTCGCGCCTCGACCCCGACCTGTTCCTCGACGGCGACGGTTGGCGACCCGAGACCCACGTACTCGCCGAGCCGCACGAGCTGTTCCGTTCGGCGGCGATGGCATCTGCTTCGTGGGAGGCATGCCGAGTGGCGACGTGGGGCGCTTGGCTCGACGATGGCTGGCCGCTGGTGTCGCCACCGGCCGGCGCCGTCCACCATGACGGCCTGGTCCCCGGCGGCACCGCCAGGGCGCTCGCGGCAGCCGAGGAGTTCGCTGCTCGCTCGCCGAGAGCCGTGGCCGCCATCGGTGAGCCGTGGGAGCTGTACACGGCTGCCGTGAGCGTCGCTGCGACCCAACCGGCCGACGGTGGTATCGACCCTGACGCCACCGTCGACGAGCTCGTCGCCGACGATGCCGAGGTGATCGCGCTCGAGCAGCCGCCCGAGCCGCCCGTGCCGGCCGAGCAGACACCGCCTGCGCCGGAACCAGTGGGTCAGTTCCTCGTGAACGACGCCCGCGACCTCGAGCGCATCCGAGAGGCGGCCCGCCATGGCTGAGGCGCCGACGCCGACCGTTGCGTCGCTACGCCAGGCGTACCCGGTTCTCGACCAGCACCTGGCCGACCTCGAGGCGACAGCCGCCGAGGCGGTGCTGCGCGCCGACCGGATGGACGTCGGCCTGTCCCTCGGCCTACCGGGTGAGCTGGCGCGCCGGGTCCGGCGAGACACCCGCGACGAGGTCGTCGCCGATGCTGAGCGGCTCGCCGACCTCGTCGGCTTGACCGTCGAGCGACCCGTGTTCACGAAGGAATCGAACGAAGGAGACGCCTGATGGCGACCAAGAACTTCCCGGCCGCAGCGGACGCGATCCGCCAGCGTGCCAACGCACAGATGGAGCTGATCCGGGCCGACCAGACGTTGTCGGCCGAGGGTCGCAAGGCGCACATGGCCGCCGTATGGCTCAAGGCGAATGACCAGCTCGCTGCGGTGCGAGGTGAGCGCGATGAGGCCATCGCCGCCGAGCGTCAGCGCCTGCGCCTCCTGGCCTTCGGATCGCCTGCCGGGCGCGAGGGCGAGTACCGCCAGGCGCTGCTCGACCTCGACGGCCGCCTTGACCGCGTCGAAGAGGCGCACCGGCTGCTCAAGCGCGCCGACCGCACCGGCGACATGATGCTCGCCCGCGCTGTCGGCACGATCGCCGCCGAGAAGTCGAGCGAGGGCGCCAACCCGCTGGCGTCCGGCTGGGGCGAGGTGATGCGCGTCGCCGCCGGCATGACCGGCGCGTCGCAGGTGATCGCGGACCTCGCCGACCTCGACGCGGCGACCGCTGGCATCGGGAACCAGTTCGCGGCGGACATGACGTTCCGGCTCTACAAGCCCTCGGAGCTCCAGAAGGTCGACCAGTACGCGATGAAGCGGCTCGCGGCCAAGGCACCCGCGAGCGACTCACCCGTGTTGCCCTCGTTCACCAACGGACTGGCGCCGACTCCCGGCGCAGCGTGAGACCTCGCCGGCCTACTTCTCCGGGTCGGCTACAGGGCGGCTACCCGGCGCCTGGGCGCCACTGAACCCGACGACCTCGGGGCGCCGGGCCGCCGCCACTGATCGGAGCCAGAGCCATGACCGACAAGACCGTGATCGTCCGCCTCCTGGCCGAGACGAAGCAGTACGAGGCCGCCATGGCGAAGGCGTCGCGCTCGACGACCGTGTTCGGCGCGTCGGGCACGAAGTCGCTGGACTCGTACGGGCACTCGATGACCCAGCTGGGCGCGAACATGACCAAGACGGTCACGCCCGCGGCGCTGTCGACCGCAGCGGCGTTCGGCATGCTGCATCACACCTGGGACCAGGCGGAGGATGCGCTGCGGGCTGGCACCGGCAAGACCGGCGCCGAGCTGGATGCGCTGACCGACTCGCTCAAGAACATCGCGGGTGAAGCCAACATCTCGATGGGGCAGCTGGGCAACATCATGGCCGAGGTGGCGTCACGCACCGGCCAGACGGGCGCGCCGCTGGAGAAGCTGACGTCGCAGATCGCGCAGCTCGAGGAGTTGGGCAACAAGGCGTCGGTCGAGTCGCTGACCCGGGCCTTCGGCGACTGGTCGATCTCGACGGACCGCCAGTCCGAGTCGCTCGACTACATGTTCAAGGCGTCCCAGCAGTCCGGTGTCGGCGTGCAGCGCCTTGCCGAGCTGGTGGTG
>CAZYKR010000134.1:0-11685 GCA_964648005.1 uncultured Iamiaceae bacterium | reverse complement strand
ACATGGCCCGCATGAAGCACCAGGCCATCGTGGGCAACATCGGTCACTTCGACAACGAGATCGACATGGCCGGCCTGCAGCGCATGAGCGACGTCACCCGGGTGACCGTCAAGCCGCAGGTCGACGAGTTCGTCTTCCCCGACGGCCACTCGGTGATCGTGCTGGCGGAGGGACGCCTGCTGAACCTGGGCTGCGCCACGGGGCACCCGAGCTTCGTGATGAGCTGCTCCTTCTCCAACCAGGTGCTGGCCCAGATCGAGCTGTTCACCAAGACCGGCAACTACCCGGTGGGTGTCTACGTGCTGCCCAAGCAGCTCGACGAGATGGTGGCCCGCTTCCACCTCGACGCGCTGGGGGTGCGCCTCACCACCCTCAGCACCGAGCAGGCCGACTACCTGGGGGTGCCGGTGGAAGGCCCCTACAAGTCCGACCACTACCGCTACTGATCGCGATCGCGATCGCGAGCGCGGGCTCGGGCTCGGGCTCGGGCTCGGGCCGCCCCGCCCCGCCCGCCCCGGTTCGCAACTGGCAGGTGTGGCGCTGCACCGGCGTGGCTGACGCCTGTCAGATGCGTGGGCCGGGGGGCTCCGGGCGGTCGAGGCGGCCGTCCGCGTGCAGCGCGAAGCGGTCGGGCTCGGGGCCGTGCGTGGGATCCGCGGTGCTCCAGGGCCAACCGCCGAACTGCGTGCGCCGGTAGTCGGCGTAGGCCTGTCGCACCTCGTCCTGGGTGTTCATCACGAACGGTCCGCTCTGGGCGACCGGTTCGCCGATGGGTCGACCCTGCATCACGAGGACCTGGGCCGGAGCATCGGGTGTCGCGGCGAGCGTGAGCCGGGCCTCGGGGTCGACGAGGTTGGCCGTCGAGGGCTCGGCCTGCTCGCCGTTGATCGCCAGCGCCTGACCATCGAAGAAGTACGCGGTGCGCGTCACCTCGTCGTCGGGAGCGGCGGGGAGCTCCACGGCCGTGCCGGCATCGAGCTCGACGAGCCACAGGCCGAACGCCGAATCGGGCTTGGAGGCCCAGGAGTCGGGAGGGGGTGGTGGGGCGGTGGTCCCTTCGACGTCACCGGCCACGACGGTGATCACCGCGGTGCGGCCCTGGTCGTCGGTGGTGGTCACCCGGGGGATCTGGTGATCCCAGAACATCGTGAAGTGCGGGTCGGCCATCTTGTCGGCCGCCGGCAGGTTCACCCAGATCTGGAACAGCTCGAGGGTGTTCGGGCCGTCGGGGTCGAGGAGCGGGAACATCTCCGAGTGCTGGATGCCGGCGCCTGCGGTGAGCCACTGCACGTCGCCGCGGCCGTAGCGGGCGCTGGCGCCGAGCGAGTCGGAGTGGTCGACCAGGCCGCGCCGCACGAACGTGACGGTCTCGAATCCACGATGGGGGTGGGACGGGAATCCGGGAACGGCGTCGCCGTGGTACATGTTCCACCCGTCGACACCGGCGAAGTCGGCGCCGAGCCGGCGGCCGTCGAGCGCGGCGTCGGGACCGAGACGGCCGTCTGCGGCCGGGTAGTGGTCGAGGTGGTGCACGGTGAACAGGAACGGGTCGATGGTGGGCCACGGTGTTCGCAGTGCGACGCTCTGCCGGATGGTGTCTTGCATGGGGGACTCCTCGGGTTCCCCCCATGCAAGCACCGCTCGGGTCGGATCTGTTCCCGTGACTGCTGTCGCAGCACGCGCTGGGCCGACCCGACGGCGGCTAGGTTGCGGGACCATGGACGAGCTCAGCGGCAAGGTGGCGGTGGTGACGGGGGCGGCCTCGGGCATCGGTCGGGCGATGGCGGTGGCCTTCGCCGCCGAGGGGATGCACGTCGTGCTGGCCGACGTCGAGGTCGGGCCGCTGGAGGACACGGCGGCGATGGTGCGCGACCACGGCGTCGAGGCGCTCAGCGTCCCCACCGACGTCAGCGACCCCACCCAGGTGGAGGCGCTGGCGGAGCGGACGATCGGCGAGCTCGGAGGGCTGCACCTGGCCTGCAACAACGCCGGGGTCTCGGCGGGGGGCTTGAGCTGGGAGATCGACCTCGACACCTGGAACTGGGTGTTGGGGGTGAACTTCTACGGCGTGGTCCACGGTCTGCGCAGCTTCGTCCCCCGCATCATCGACAGCGGCGGGGGCCACGTGGTGAACACGGCGTCGATGGCCGGGCTCACCTCACCACCTGGCATGTCGCCCTACAACGTCACCAAGCACGCCGTGGTGACCCTCAGCGAGTCCCTTGCCCAGGAGCTCGCCATGACCCATCCGGAGGTGGGCGTCTCCGTGCTGTGCCCCGGGTGGGTGCGCACCCGGATCCACGAGGCCGACCGCAACCGTCCGACGAACCCGGCGGATGCCATCGACGAGGCGGCCGGCGCCCCCGAGGAGCTCGCCGCCATGCGGGAGATGGTGGCGGGGTTCATCAACGGCGGCCTGGACCCCGCCGCGGTGGCCGCGCAGGTGGTGGAGGCCGTCAAGGGGAACCGCACCTACATCCTGACCCACCCCCACTGGCACTCGATGATCACCGAGCGCACGGAGCGGATCGTCAGCGGCGAGTCCCCGGCGCTGGCGATGCTGCCCACGGAGTGACCCCGGCGGGGCCTCGGCAACTCGAGGCTCAGCGGTCGAGCGCCACGTTCGACGGGCTGGTCGGGGAGCCGGTGGCGATCGCAGCACCCAGGATGTGCTCCGCTCCGGCGCTCCGCAGTGCTCGGGCGGCGGCGGCCATGGTGGCACCGGAGGTGATGACGTCGTCCACGAGGACCGTCAGCGGCGCGGGAGGTCGACGGCTGGAGAACGACAGGTCCGCCCATCGCTGCGCCCGGTTGGCGCCGTGCTGGGGGCCGCCGACCCGGCGCAGCGTGGGCCGCACCGACCACCCACCGGCACGGCCCACCGCCCGGGCGAGCAGCTCCGCCTGGTCGAAGCCCCTCCCTCGCCGCCGGGCGGGAGTGGTGGGAGCCCAGGTGACCACCGGATCGGCCGCCCCCAGGACCACCTGCAACCCTGCGGCGAGGGCGGCCCCGAGCTGGGGCACCGCGTCCCGGCGGTTGCCCCGCTTGAGCGCCAGCACGAGGTCGCGCCCGGCGCCGGAGTAGCGGCAGAGCGCCACCAGGTCGTCGAGGCCGGGGGGCACCGGAGCGGAGCACGGTTCGAGCTGGTCCGCGCAGCTGCGGCACAGCCCGGTCCCGAGCTCGTCGCACAGCACGCAGCGCAGGGGGAACAGCAGCTCCATCACGGGTCCGGACGCTAGGAGCCCCGCTGGGGCGCCGCCGCGGGTGCGACCGGGTGCTGCCACCCGGTCGCGACGATGACGGCCCCTCCCCGGGCATCGGTAGAGTGGGCGGGTTATGGGTTTCATGGATCGACTGCTACGGGCCGGTGAGGGCAAGAAGGTCCGCGCGCTCAAGGACCTCGCGCCCGACATCGGCGGCTTCGAGCCGGAGATGCAGGCGCTGTCGGACGACGACCTCGCCCGCAAGACGATCGAGTTCCGCGAGCGCCTGGATCGGGGCGAGGAGCTCGACGACCTGCTGATCGAGGCCTTCGCCGTGGTGCGGGAGGCCGCCACCCGCGAGATCGGCCAGCGCCACTACGACGTGCAGCTCATGGGCGGCGCGGCCCTCCACTTCGGCTGGGTGGCCGAGATGAAGACCGGTGAGGGCAAGACCCTCGTGTCCACCCTGCCGGTCTACCTCAACGGCCTGGCCGGCAAGGGCGTGCACCTGGTCACCGTCAACGACTACCTGGCTCGCCGTGACGCCGAGTGGATGGGGCGCATCCACCGACGTCTCGGGCTCAGCATCGGTCTGATCCTGCCCGGCAACGACAGCTCCGAGCACAAGCGATCCCAGTACGCCTGCGACATCACCTACGGCACCAACAACGAGTTCGGCTTCGACTACCTGCGCGACAACATGGCGATGTCGTTGGCGGACAAGGTGCAGCGGGGGCACAACTACGCCATCGTCGACGAGGTCGACTCGATCCTCATCGACGAGGCCCGCACCCCGCTCATCATCTCGGGCCGGGTCGGCGACGCCGCCAAGCTCTACTACAAGTTCGCGGCCATCGCCCGCAGCCTCGCCCGCGACGTCGACTACGAGGTCGACGACGAGAAGAAGATCGTCTTCCCCCTTCCCCCGGGCATCGAGAAGGTGGAGAAGGAGCTCGGCGTCGAGAACCTCTACGACGACGTGTCCACCAGCCTGGTGCACCAGCTCAACGTGGCCATCAAGGCCAAGGAGCTCTACCGGCGCGACACCGAGTACCTGGTGAACGACGGCGAGGTGAAGATCGTCGACGAGTTCACCGGGCGCGTGCTGGAGGGGCGGCGCTGGTCCGAGGGGCTCCACCAGGCGGTGGAGGCGAAGGAGGGCGTGAAGATCAAGGAGGAGAACCAGACGCTGGCCACGGTCACCCTCCAGAACTACTTCCGCATGTACGACAAGCTCGCCGGCATGACCGGCACCGCCCTCACCGAGGCAGCCGAGCTCATGAGCACCTACGGCCTGCAGGTGGTGCCCATCCCCACCCACCGCCCCCTCGGCCGGCTCGACGCCGCGGACCTCATCTATCGCACAGAAGAGGCGAAGTTCGGTGCGGTGGTGGAGGACATCGTGGAGCGCCACGAGCGGGGCCAACCGGTGCTGGTGGGCACCGTGTCGGTGGAGAAGTCCGAGCGGCTCTCGCGCCTGTTGGAGAAGCGGGGTGTCAAGCACCACGTGCTCAACGCCAAGCAGCACACCAAGGAGGCCGAGGTCGTCACGCAGGCCGGCCAGGTCGGCGCGGTCACGGTGGCCACCAACATGGCCGGGCGCGGCGTGGACATCCTCCTCGGCGGCAACCCCGAGGGCCTGGCGGAGCGGGAGCTGCGTGCCGAGGCGCTGATGGCCGAAGGCGCCGATGACGGAGCGGATGACGGCGTGATCGACCCCGAGGCGCTCGGCGAGGCCGCCACCGGGCGCTACGAGGAGCTGCTCGAGAAGTACGTCGCCGAGTGCAAGGCCGAAGGCGAGAAGGTCCGTGAGCTGGGTGGGCTGCACGTGCTGGGCACCGAGCGCCACGAGTCGCGCCGCATCGACAACCAGCTCCGCGGCCGCTCCGGCCGTCAGGGCGACCCCGGATCGAGCCGGTTCTACCTGAGCCTCGAGGACGACCTCATGCGATGGTTCGCCACCGGGGCCATCGAGTGGGTGATGGGCAAGGGCTGGGACGACGAGGTGCCCATCGAGGCCAAGATGGTCACCCGGGCGATCGAGAAGGCCCAGAACACCGTCGAGGCCCGCAACGCCGAGATCCGCAAGAACGTCCTCAAGTACGACGAGGTCCTCAACGAGCAGCGCAAGGTCGTGTACCAGCGCCGCGACCAGATCCTCGATGGACGCGACCTGCACACCGAGGCGCTCGAGTTCCTCGCCGAAGCGGTCGACGACGCCATCGGCGTGCACTGCCCCAACGACTACGTGGAGGAGTGGGACCTCGACGGTCTCGTCGCCGAGCTCGGCGGGCTGTGGCCGGTGCCCGACGGTCTCGAGGACGACCTCAAGACCTGCATCTCGACCGACGAGCTCTACGAGCGGCTCATGGGGTACGCCAAGGGCTACTACGAGCAGCGCGAGGAGGAGCTCGGCGCCGACGTGCTGCGCCAGCTCGAGCGCCAGGTGATGCTGCAGATCATCGATCAGCACTGGCGCGAGCACCTCTACGAGATGGACTACCTGCGCGAGGGCATCCACCTGCGGGCCTACGGGCAGAAGGACCCACTCATCGAGTGGCAGCGCGAGGGCTTCGAGATGTTCGGCGCCATGATGCGCTCGACCGCCCAGGACTTCGTGAAATACATCATGCACGCCCAGGTCACGGTCCGGCCCGCCGAGGAGGCGAACGTGGCGGACATGGCGTACTCGGCACCCGCCGACCCGTCCGAGGCCGGCAGCTCGATCGCGCAGGCCGCCCAGGCGGCTGCCGCCGAGTCCGGCGGCGAGGCGCCGGCGCCGGCGGCGGCGGAGGAGCCGGTCACCCAGCAGCCCGTGGTCAAGGCCGCCGACGACTGGTCGCGCACGGGACGCAACGAGCCGTGCCCCTGCGGCTCGGGCAAGAAGTACAAGCACTGCCACGGCGCTCCCGGCGCGGCCTGAGCCTCGAGCTGTCCGATGCGTGACTTCACCGACGATCTGCGCGCGCTGCGCCGCCGCCTCGACGAGGCGGCCGGGTACCTACGGGTCGACGAGCTGCGTCAGCGACGCTCCCAGCTCGAGACCGAGGCAGGCCGCCCCGACCTCTGGGACGACCCCGAGCGCGGGCGCCAGGTGACGGGGGAGCTGTCGGCCGTCAGCGACGACGTCGACACCTATGACGCCCTGGCGGCGGAGATCTCCGACGCCGAGACGCTGTTCGAGCTGGGGCAGGAGGAGGACGACGCCTCGGTCGCCGACGAGCTCACCGAGCAGATCGCCTCCATCGCCCGCCGCTTCGACCAGCTCGAGCTGCGCAGCCTGTTCACCGGCGAGTACGACGACCACGATGCCGTGTGCGAGCTGCACTCGGGCGAGGGCGGCACCGACTCCCAGGACTTCACCGAGATGCTGCTGCGGATGTATCGCCGGTGGGCGGAGCGCAACGGCTACGACTTCGAGCTCGACGAGGCCACCGACGGGCAGGAGGCGGGCCTCAGCTCCGCGACCTTCATCATCAAGGGACGCCACGCCTACGGTCGCCTGCGCGGCGAGAAGGGCACGCACCGCTTGGTGCGCATCTCACCGTTCAACGCCCAGGGCAAGCGCCAGACGGCGTTCGCCGGCTTCACCATCGTGCCCTTCCTCGAAGAGGCCGAGACCGACGTCGTCATCGACGACAAGGACCTGCGCATCGACGTGTACCGGTCGTCCGGCTCGGGTGGGCAGCACCTCAACGTGACCGACTCCGCCGTACGCATCACCCACCTGCCGACCGGCATCGTCGTCTCGTGCCAGAACGAGCGCAGCCAGCACCAGAACAAGGACCGGGCCATGGCGGTGCTGCGGGCCAAGCTGGCCGACCTCGAGCGGGAGAAGCGCGACGCCGCCCTGGAGGAGCTCGCCGGCCCCAAGCAGTCGATGGGGTTCGGCACGCGGATCCGGTCCTACGTGCTGCACCCGTACCAGCAGGTCAAGGACGAGCGCTCCGGGCTGGAGATCGGCGACGTCGAGGGCGTGCTCGACGGCGACCTCGACCCCCTGATCGAGGCGTACCTGCGCCACCAGCGCGAGACCGCCACGGCCTCCTGAGGGCGATTGCCACCAATCTGGGGGAGCGGGCGTCTACCGTTGCGCCTTGCCCGTCGCCATCGATCGGTAACGTGTTCGTAACATGATCAAGCTCGAAAGTGTCACCAAGGTCTACAAGGGCGACGTCACCGCCCTGCGCAACGCCTCCCTCGAGGTGACCAAAGGCGAATTCGTCTTCTTGGTGGGCGCTTCGGGTTCGGGCAAGTCCACCTTCCTGCGCCTGCTGACCAAGGAGGAGCGCCCGACCGACGGTCGCATCTTCGTCGCCGGCAAGGACATCGGCGAGCTGTCGCACTGGAAGGTGCCGTACCTGCGTCGCAACATCGGCGCCATCTTCCAGGACTTCAAGCTCCTGTCCAACAAGACCGTCGCCGAGAACGTGGCGTTCGCCCTCGAGGTCATCGGGCGGCCCCGCCATGTCGTGCAGAGCCAGGTGCCGGCCATCCTGGATCTCGTCGGCCTGGGTTCCAAGGCCTCGAACTTCCCGCACGAGCTCTCCGGTGGCGAGCAGCAGCGCGTCTCGATCGCCCGGGCGTTCGTCAACCGGCCGCTCATCCTGCTGGCCGACGAGCCCACCGGCAACCTCGATCCGGCGACCTCGGTCGGCATCATGCGGTTGCTGGACCGCATCAACAAGACCGGCACCACGGTGCTGATGGCCACCCACGACCGCGGCATCGTCGACACGATGCGCCGCCGTGTGATCGAGCTGGACCGCGGGGAGGTCGTGCGCGACCAGGCCCGCGGCGTGTACGAGTGAGGAAGGGCGTCCCGTGGCGCTGAAGGTCGACTACTTCGTCCGCGAGACGGGCACCAACCTGCTCCGCAATTTCTCGATCACGCTGGCCTCGGTGCTGACCGTCTTCGTGTCGCTGGTGCTGGTCGGCTCGTCGCTCCTGCTGCGCCAAGGCGTCGAGAACGCCACCCGTCGGTGGCAGGGCGGCATCGAGTTCATCGTCTTCCTGAAGCCCGACATCTCGCCGGAGGAGCTCGATGCGCTCCAGTCCGAGCTCGACGAGAGCCCCGACATCCAGGACACGACCTTCGTCGACCAGAACCAGGCCTACGAGGAGTTCCAACAGCTCTTCCGGGACCAGCCCGACCTGCTCGAGAGCGTGACCCCTGACGTGTTGCCGCCGTCGTTCCGGGTGGTGCCGGTCGAGAAGGACGCCTTCGCGGTCGAGGCGCTGAGCACCCAGTTCGAGTCGAAGGCCGGCGTGCGCGACGTGGTGTCGGCCACGGAGACGATCCGCCTGGTGCAGGAGCTGTCGCGCCGATCGTCGCTGATCATCGCCGTGGTGGCCTTCGTCCTGCTGGGCATCGCCGTGCTGTTGATCCTCAACACGATCCGCATGGCCATGTATGCGCGTCGACGCGAGATCGAGGTCATGAAGCTCGTCGGAGCGACGAACTGGTTCATCCGTGTGCCCTTCATGATGGAGGGCCTCTTCGAGGGCGTCGTGGGGGCGATTCTCGCCATCGGCACCTTGATAGGGTTGCGCGGCTTCGTCGAGGGGTGGGTTCCGCCTCCCGACAAGTACCCGCTCTTCGCCGGCTTCGTTCCCGCCACCTCCGACATCCTGGGCACGAGTGTGCTCATCGCCATCCTGGGGTGCATCGTGGGGGCGATCGGGGCCGGTGTGGCGGTGACGAGGTTCCTCGACGTCTGACGTCGGGGCCCACGGGGTTGACACGAGAGGGACACCGGGTTGCGCACGGGGGACACGACAGCGACGGCGACGACGCCGTGGGGCGAGCGTGATCTCGCCGCGCTCGACGCTCGTCGCGGCGCGTGGCTCGTGTGCCGGCTGCAGTGGTCGCTCCTCGACCGACCCCCGGCCGCCACGCGGCCCGGCGGTCGGACGCCACGCGCCGCCGCAGCGTCCGCTCGCAGACTGCGTCGGGCGATCGGCACCCTGCTGGCGACGGTGCTGGCGCTGACCATCGTCCCCGGCGTCGCCGGTGCACAGGACCCCGAGCCGACCGATCCTCCGCCGACGTCCACGTCCACCTCCACCACCTCGACGTCCACGACCTCGACGACGCAGCCGCCCGACACCACCTCGACCACGACGCCGAACGAGACCACCAGCACGACGGCTCCCGACGGGTCGACGACGACGGCGACGGCGACGCCGACGACCGAGGACCCCAAAGAGGTCATCGACGCCGGCCTGGCCGGCTTCGACGTCCTGTCGGCCGCCGAGCTCGAGCTGCTCCAGAAGTACCAGGAGGTGCTGGCGCGGCTGACCGAGACGCAGACCGCGCTGCTGGCCATCAACGACCAGGTCATCGCCAGCCAGTCCGAGCTGTTCTCGGCGCAGTCCCGCCTGCGCGCCGCCGAGTCGGCGCTGGCCCAGGTCGAGGAGCGCCTCGCCGACGCCCAGGCCGAGCGCGAGGTCCACGAGCGGCGCCTGAAGGACATCGCGGTGTCGGCATACGTCGGCGGTGGCAGCGGGATGGGCAGCTGGGCGTCGCTGCTGAAGTCGCAGACGATCGACGAGCTGACCCGGGGCCGCATCTACGCCAACGCCGTGGCCGACGATCAGCAGGGTGCCATCGACCGGGCCCGGCAGCTGCGCGATCAGATCGCTGGGCTGACCCGTGCCGCCGAGGACTACGAGCGCGAGCTCGCCACCGCTCGTGACGACCGATCGGCCAGCACGGCAGCGCTCGAGCAGCAGCGGCTCGAGGCGGCCAAGGCGACCGAGGAAGCGGAGCAGGCGCTCAAGGACCAGACCGATGTGCTGGCGGCGATCGAAGCCGAGCGGGGCAACTTCTTGAACCGGCTGGCGGCGGCGAGCAGCTCCGGTGGCGGCATCGAGCAGACCCTGGCGTCACGGCAGGTGGGCCAGGTCCCGCCGCTGGTGACCACGGGCATCTTCCACCCGCCGGTACGGAACTACCGCCTGACGTCCCTGTTCGGCGGTCGCTTCCACCCGCTGTACGGCTATCAGGCGTTCCACGCCGGCCTCGACATGGCCCTGCCCACCGGTGAACCGATCCGGGCTGCCGAAGACGGGGTGGTCGTCATCTCCGGGGCCGTCGGCGGCTACGGCAACACGGTCGTCATCGACCACGGCAACGCGCTGGGCACGCTGTACGGGCACGCGTCCAAGCTGCTGGTCCTGGAAGGGCAGCCGGTCAAGCGGGGCGAGATCATCGCGTTGGTGGGCTCCACCGGCAACTCCACCGGGCCGCACGTGCACTGGGAGGTGCGGGTGCTCGGCCAACCGGTCGACCCGATGTTCTACCTGGGGCGCGACGACGGCAACTGAGGTCCAGAGCGCTCAGCCGAACCAGGCAGGTTCGTTGCCGGGGCGCCACTTGATGGAGCAGCCGATCGACGGGTGCTGCGGCTCGGGCACCGGTGTGCCGGCGAGCACGGCCCGCACGGCGGCGTCGAGGTCGGCGCCCGTGACGTCGACGTCGTTGCCGGGCCGGCTGTCGTCGAACTGGCCCCGGTATACGAGGCGCCGCTCGCCGTCGAAGACGTAGCAGTCGGGCGTGCACGCCGCCCGGTACGCATGCGCCACGGTCTGGTCGGCGTCGACGAGGTAGGGGAAGGCGTACCCCCGCTCGGCGACCTCGGCGGCCATCGCCTCCGGTCCGTCGTCGGGGTACCGCTCGGCATCGTTGCTGTTGACGGCGACGACCGTCGCCCCGTCGGCGTGGAGGCGCCGCGTCACGTCGGCGAGCACCGGTGCGATGTGCTTGACGTACGGGCAGTGGTTGCAGATGAACAGCACGACCAGCACCGGTGACGGCGGCTGGTCGGCGAGCGACCAACGTGCGCCGCCGGCGGTGGGCAGGTCGATCGGCGGCGCCGAGGTGCCGAGCTCGAGCATGGTGGAGGGGACTGCGGCCATGGCCGCCAGTGTGCCGGGTGCGGCGGGCGTGGCGCTAGCGTTCGCCGCCGATGAGCTGGCATCGGGTCGTGCGTGACGAGGCGCTGGCACCGGGCGGCATCGTGGCCTTCGACGGGTTGCGCGACGTCGGTGTCGAGCTGATCGTGTGGCGCACCGACGGCGGCGAGCTGGTCGGCTGCGATGCCCGCTGCCCGCACCAGTGGTCGCACCTCGCCGCGGCGGGACTCGTCGACGGCGAGGAGCTGATCTGCCTGTCGCACTGGTGGCGGTTCGACTGCGCCGGCGTCGGCACCAAGCGCAACGTGCTGGGACGGGTCGACGAGAAGGCGCCGGTGGCCGTCCACCCGACGCGCGTGACCGATGACGGCTGGATCGAGATCTTCCACGCCGCCGAAGTCGTCCGGGGTGGCTCTACGATGTGAGGACCGGCCAGCCGGCCGTCAGCGACCGTCCAGGAGCATCACCGACCATGCCCGCCAACCCCGTCCTGAACGCGCAGCGCTGGGGTCCTGCTGCCGCCCCCGCCGACGCTGCCACCCAGACCAAGCGCATGACCCTGGGC
>CAZYKR010000133.1:0-11740 GCA_964648005.1 uncultured Iamiaceae bacterium | reverse complement strand
CCCGCCACTGCCGGCCCGGAGGGTGAGACCGTCGGCGCCGCCACCCGTCCGGTGCTGATCATGAACCTGCGCTCGGGCGGCGGGAAGGCGGAGCGCTTCCGCCTCGAGCACGAGTGTCGGGCACGTGGCATCGAGCCGATCGTGCTGCGACCCGGGGACGATCTCCGCCAGCTCGCCGTCGACGCCGTGACGCGCGGCGCCGATGTCATCGGCATGGCCGGCGGCGACGGCTCCCAGGCGCTGGTGGCGTCGGTGGCAGCGGAGCACGACGTGGCCCACGTCTGCATCCCCGCCGGCACCCGCAACCACTTCGCCCTCGACCTGGGCCTCGACCGCGACGACGTCGTCGGCGCCCTCGACGCCTACGCCGAGGGGTACGAGCGTCGCATCGACCTCGCCACGGTCAACGGCCGGGTGTTCGTCAACAACGTGTCGCTCGGGGTGTACGCCGAGATCGTCCAGTCGCCCGACTACCGCGACGCCAAACGCCAGACCACCACGACGATGCTGCCCGACCTGCTCGGTCCCACCGCCGAGCCGTTCGACGTGCACTTCGACGGGCCGGACGGCCGCCGCCACGACGGCGCCCAGGTCATCCAGGTCTCCAACAACCGCTACGTGCTGACCAGCCTCACCGGGTTCGGCACCCGTGCCCGACTCGTCGAGGGCGTGCTCGGCATCGCTGCCGCCCACATCACCCGCGACACCCAGGTCGCCAGCTTCGTGGCCCTGGAAGCCACCGGGCGTCTCGACCGCTTCGACGGCTGGCGCGAGTGGACGGCGCCGACCTTCACCGTCGACAGCGGCGCACCCGTGGCCGCGGGCGTGGACGGCGAGGCCCTGCGCCTGGAACCGCCGCTCGAGTTCCGGTCCTGGCCCGCAGCGGTGCGGGTGCGGGTCCCCACGCACGCGCCGGGACGGTCGCCGGCAGCGGGCGCGGCGCATCGCGGCGTCGTCGGTACGGTCGCCGCGCTCGCTCGCACGGCTGCCGGCCGCGCCGCCGCGTGAGGCGAGGGCGAGGGCGAGCCGTTCAGTCGATGGCGAACCAGGCGCGCACCTGCGCCTCGTGATCCAGGTAGCGCTCGCCGGAGACGTCCACGACGACCTTGTCGATCGTTCCGCCGCTGAACGCGAACGGCGCCTGATACGTGGGCGTCACCGCCGACGCACTGTCGCGACCCACGCAGATGCCGTCGCCGGTGAGGCAGAAGTACCCAGGTTGGGTGACCAACGGCGCCGATCCGACGGCTTCGCCATCGACGTACAGCGTCAGCGTGCCGGCCGTCCCCGGCATCGCCGGGTCGGCGCTGGGTCCTTCGGCGACGAACTCCGCCGCGCACACGTGCGCGCCGCTCGTCAGCGGGACGGTGGCGACGACGTCCTGCAGGGTGGTGCCGATCCAGTTGAACGTGTAGCGCAGCACGCCGTCGAGGACATAGAGACTGTGGCCTCCGGGGATGCCACCGGCCGCCCAGAGCACGCCGGCGGGATCGTCGTCGATCTGTACGCCTGCGGCGATCGTGTACGACCGCCCCTGGATCGCCGGACCCGCCGACTCGGGCACGTCTGCGCAGTGGGGATAGAAGACGTACTGATCGCGGTCGGGGCTGCCGTGCGGCCGGTCTGCCAGCACCTGCTCGATGGCGGAGCGGTCGTCGAGCGGCAGGCCGTTGTACCGGCCGGCGTAGTAGAACCACAGGCCCTTGAGCATCTCGAGCCGGTCCGGCTCGGTCGCCGCCAGGTTCGTGGTCTGCGAGCGGTCGACCTCGAGGTGGAACAGCTCCCACTCGTCGCGCTCGAAGTTGCCCCACCCCGAGAGCGGCGGATGCACGGTGGTAGCCAGCCAGCCGTCGTGGTAGAGCGCCCGTTGGCCGAGCATGGCGTAGAACTGCGTCTGCTTGCCGGGAGCCGAGGGATCGGTGAGAGCGGCGGCGAAGCTCTCGCCCTCGATCGGGTGCTGCGGGTACCCCTTGAGCACCTCGGGCGGTTCGATGCCGAGCAGGTCGTAGATCGTCGGGACGACGTCCACGGCGTGCACGTACTGCTGGCGCGGCGTGGGGTCGGCGGGGATCTGCGCCGGCCACGACACGATGCACATGTCGGCGACGCCGCCCTCGGCACCGGCCCAGCGCTTCCAGTAGGGGAACGGCGTGTCGAGCGCCCATGCCCAGCCGGTGTTGTAGTGGTTGTTCGACGCCGCGGTGCCGAGCTCGTCGATGTGGGGGAGCGTGGTGGCGGTCGTGTCGGCGACGCCGTTGAAGAAGCGCCACTCGTTGAAGCTGCCGTTGGGACCGCCCTCGCCGCTCGCCCCGTTGTCGGACACGACGATCACGATGGTGTTGTCGAGCTCGCCCGATGCCTCGAGGTGGTCGAGCACCCGTCCGATGCGGTCGTCGTGGTAGGCGATGTAGCCGGCGAACACCTCGGCCATGCGGGTGAACAGCCGTCGTTCGTCGTCGGACAGCGTGTCCCACGGTCGCACGGTGTCGAGCTGCGGCCACGGCTGCCCGTCGGGGCCGGTGCGCGCCGGCTCGCCGTGCGGGTTGATCGTCGACAGGGCGGTGTCGGCGGGCAGCAGGCCGAGTTCGATCTGGCGGGCGAGGATGCCCTCGCGGATGGCCTCGTAGCCGTCGTCGAACACGCCGCGGTAGCGATCGGCCCATTCGAGCGGCACGAGGTGCGGCGCATGCCCGGCCTGGGGCGCCAGGTACATGAAGAACGGCTTGTCGGGATCGATGACCTTGGCGTCGCGGATGAAGGAGATCGCCGTGTCCGCCAGATCGTCGGCGAGGTGGTAGCCGTCCTCGGGCCGCGCCGGCGGCTCGATCTGGTGGTTGTCATGGACCAGGTCGGGATAGAAGCAGTTGGTCTCGCCGCCCAACCAGCCGTAGAAGCGCTCGAAACCCCGCCCCAGCGGCCAGCGGCCCTTGTAGGCGGCGAGGTTGCACTCCTCACCCGGCGTCAGGTGCCACTTGCCGACGCAGTAGGTGTTGTAGCCCTGCTCATGGAGCACCTCGGAGATGAAGCCCGACTCGAACGGGATCCGGGTCGAGATCCCCGGGAAGCCCGAGGCGAACTCGGCGATCGTCGCCATGCCGTTGGTCGTGGCGTTGCGGCCCGTCAACAGCGATGCCCGGGTGGGGGAGCACAGCGCCGTCGTGTGGAAGTTGGCGAAGGTGACTCCTCGCTCGGCGATGCGCGCCATGTTCGGGCACTGCACCGGGCCGCCGTAGGTGTCCATCGTGGCGAAGCCCAGGTCGTCCCAGACGATCATCAGCACGTTCGGCGCACCTTCGGCGGCCTTCGGGGCGAGGAACGGCGCCCAGTCGGGCTCGCTGTCGCGCACGTCGAGGGAGATCTTGCCGGAGAAGCTGGTGGCCATCGCGGGATTGTCGCACCGCCGGACCGCGGTGTCGTCACCCAGGCCGGATGAGTGGCGCCTCGTCGGTGATCAACTCGGTGCAGCGCGCCTGTAGGGTTTGCGGCCATGGCGGTGACCAGCGGTGTGGTGCCGGGCGGGTCGGGGACGCGGGCCGGTGTCATCGAGCGTGACGCGCTGGTCAGGCAGCTCTCGGCCGTCGACGGGGGACTGGTCGTGCTCGCCGCTCCGGCCGGGTACGGCAAGTCGACGACGATCGAACTGTGGGCCGTGGCCGACCCGCGACCGTTCGCCTGGGTGCCGCTCTCGCGCGCCGACGACGATCCCGTGCACCTGGTCCGGCACGTCGCGGCGGCGCTGGCCGATGTCGTCGCCATCCCACCTGACGTCGAGGCCATCGTCGAGGGCGTCGGCCGCGCACCGCTCGACGAGATCGTGCCGGCGCTGGGATCGCTGCTGCGGGGGGCACCGCCGCTGGTGCTCGTCCTCGACGACGTCCAGGTGGTGCGACAGAGCACGGCGATGGCCTGCATCGACGCCCTGATCGGCCACGCCGGTCCGGCGTGCACGGTGGTGCTCGCCGGTCGCACGATCCGCGGGGTGGGCGTGCCACGACGACGGCTCTCGGGCGAAGTCGTCGAGGTCGGGCCCGACGACTTGGCGATGGGGCCGAGCGAGGCGCGCGCCGTCCTTGCCGGCTTGGCCGCCGTGACGCTCGACGACGGTGCCGTCGATGCCCTCGTCGCACGGACCGAGGGCTGGCCGGCCGGGTTGCACCTGGCGGGGCTCCGGCTGGCCGAGCGTGGTGGCGACGCCCTGTTGTCGGGACGCGACCGGCTGGTGGCCGACTACCTCGTGGATGAGGTGCTCGACGTGCTCGACGACGACGTGGTGGCCTTCCTCGAACGCTCGTCCGTCCTCGACGTGCTCGACGCAGACGTGCTGGACGCGCTGCTGGATCGCCACGACTCGTCCCAGCAGCTTCGGGCCCTGGAGGACTCGGGCAACCTGTTGCTGGTGCCGCTCGACGACGAGCGGCGGCGCTACCGCTACCACCACCTCTTCGCCGACCTGCTGCGCGATCGGTTGGCGCTGCGAGGGCGAGCTGAGTGGGTGGCGCTGCACCGCCGCGCCGCGGCGCTGCTCGACGCGGCTGGCGACATCGACGGCGTCATCACCCAGCTCATCGCCGCCGGCGACGAGGCCGACGCCGCAGCGCGGATCCTGGCCCAGGCGCCGTCAGCGGCGCTGCACGGCCGCGCGGCGCTGGTCGAGCGGTGGTTGGACCAGCTCGGGCCATGGGCGGCCGAACGTCAGGCCGACGCGGCGTTGGCGTCGGCGTGGGTCGCCATCGGCACGTTCGACCCCGACGCCCTGGACCGGGCCTTGGCGCGAGCGGTGGCGATCGATCCCGACGTGGCCGGGTCGCCGGCGTTGGCTCTCGTCCGGGCGGTGCGAGGCGCCGACGGCATCGCCCGGGTCCTCGACGACGCCGAGGTGGCCGTGGCCGGGTTGCCCGCCGGTTCGCTGCCCTGGGCGCTGGCGGTGGCCAACCGCGGCTCGGCGCGCGTGCACGTCGGCGACGACGCCGGCGCGGTGGCTGACCTCGAGTCGGTGGTCGAGTTGCTCGGGCCGGTGCCCGCCTTCGCGGCAGCGGCGCACGCCCACCTGGCGACCCTGTGCCTGGCGCGCGGCGACCTGGATGCGGCGCGCCGCCACGGGATCGCTATCACGCGGATCGTGCGAGACGAGCGACTGGAGGCCATGGTGCTGGCGGGGAACCCGTTGGCCATCGCCGGCATGGTGGCGGCACGGGACGGCCGGCGCGACGACGCGATCGACGCGCTCGAGACGGCGAGCGCGCTGCTCGACCGTGCCGGGCTCGCCGTGGGCCGCTTCGCGCTCGTCGGCAACGCGGCGCTGGCGCGCGGCTGGCTCCTCGTCGACGAGCCAGCACGGGCACGGCGGCACCTGGCGGTGGCGGAGGCGGCTCTCGCCGGCGAACCGGCATCGGTCGCCTACGTCGCAGAGCTGGCGTCGGTGTCGGCGGCCCTGGCCCAGGCCGAGGACGCCGTCCATCGTCCCCGACTCACTGTGGCGGAGCAGCGCCTCCTGCCGCTGCTGGCGACCCATCTGTCGCTGCAGGAGATCGCGGACCAGCTGTTCGTGAGCCGCAACACCACCAAGACCCACGCCGTGGCCATCTATCGCAAGCTGGGTGTGTCCTCTCGCAGCGAGGCCGTGGCACAGGCTCGGCGCGTCGGTCTGCTGGACCGTGGCGCAGCGGTCATCCGTTCCGGGTGATGACGAGCGGCCGAGCGAGAGCGAGGCTGGTGCCCCATGGGACTCCTGCGCCACCACGACGACACGCCGAGCCGACGTTTCCAGATGCAGCAGCGGCTGCTCTCGGTCGGCGACGACAGCTGGATCGAGGACGATCAAGGGCAGCGGGTCTACCTGGTCGACGGCAAGGCGTTGCGGGTGCGCGACACGTTCGAGCTCAAGGACACCTCCGGGTCGGTCGTGGCCCAGATCCGCGAGCGCAAGCTGTCGGTGCGCGACAAGATGCACATCGAGCTGACGGGCCTCGAGGCGACCGTGACCAAGCGGATGATCGGGCTGCGAGACCACTTCAACGTCGAGGTGGACGGCGCCCCCGACCTCAAGGCGCACGGCAACGTCGTCGACCACGAGTACGAGATCGAGGGTCCCGACGGCAAGGTGGCCGAGGTGTCCAAGCGGTGGTTCCGCCTGCGTGACACCTACGGCGTGGAGGTCTACGGCGACCAGAACGTGCCGCTGCTGCTGGCGGTCACGGTTGCCATCGACGCCATGACCCGCGACCACGGCTGAGCCGCCGTCGCTACTCGAGCACCTTGGGTGCCACCCCGAGCAGGATGCCGTCGGGGCTCGGCGACGACGTGATCGTCCAATTGAGGCCATCGTCGAACGACGTGTAGCTGCGCATCGGCCCACCGGGGCCATCGAAGCCGACGGTGATCCACGTTCCCGAGCGGTCGGTCGCCACCTCGTGGAGTTGGTAGATCGCACCCGGGGGGAACGTGCCCGTGGCAATCCCGGCCCCGATCGTCAGGCTGAACGGCACCGACGACGGCGACGTGTGGTGGCCGACGGCGACGAACGTGCCGGAACGATCTGAGGCCACGCCGTAGACGAACCCGTTGCCGATCGACGTGTTGGGCGTCCAGTCGGACGGGTTCGACAGGTTGTTGCCCGTGGCCTCCCACAACGCCGCGATCTCGGGGCTGTGGTTGGTGAAGCTCCCCCCGGCGATCCACCGGCCGCCACCATCGGTGGCGATGCCGATCACCAGCGCATCATCGGTGTTGTCCAGCACCACGGGTGGGTCCCACGTGGCGCCGTTGTCCGTCGAGACCAGCACCACGCCGCGCACGGCGTTGTTCTGCCCGACGGCCACCCAGCGGCCGTTGCGGTCGGTGGCGATGCCGTGCAGCTGGTTGAGCACCGGCACCGCGGCGTCGACGATCCAGGTGTTGCCGTTGTCGGTCGAGCGCACGATGAGGTGGTTGCCCGGGTACGTGGTGACCGTCTGACCGACCGCCACCCACGTGCCGGCGCCGTCGGTGGCGATGCCCAGGAGGCGGCCGGTCGGCGTCGGGTTGAACGTCGACCAGGTGGCGCCGTCGTCGTCGGAGGTGAAGATCGCCGTGGCGCCGGAGACCAGGTCGCGACCGACGGAGATCCAGCGATCGCCGAGCGGGGAGTAGGCGACGGCGTGCATCTCGCCGCCGCCGGGCACCGCCGGTCCGCCGGCGACCCAGGTGGCGCCGTCGTCGATCGAGGTGAAGTTGCGTCCGGTGCCGTCACCACCGACCGCCATCCACAGCGGCGCCGGTGAGCCCTGCGCCTGCGCCGCGCTCGAGAACACGACAGGCGCGGTCCATGCCACCGCCGTGCCGATTCCCACCTTGCGCAGGAAGCTGCGCCGATCGTCGTGCCGTTCGATCATCTCGAGCCTTCTGCCTGGCTGGTGCGTTGCCGCTGCACCGTAGTTCGTCGAAGCAGCTGCAAGACTCACCCGCCATGACTGGCTCCATCACCTCCCGTGCCGCCGCCGCGGCTGTCGTCGCCCTGGCACTGGCCGCCGGGTGCAGCTCCGGTACCGAACCGACGGCTGCGCCCGGGACGAGCGGTTCGGTGGCCAGCGGCACCGCCGCTGGCACCACGGCCCGCCCCACGGTCGAGCGACCTGCCGGACCGGCGGCCGACGTCTCCGAAGAGCTCACGGGCGGCAACGGGGTCTTCCTCGGCCAGATCACCGGGGTCGACCTCGCCGGCAACGGCTACGTCGAGCACGAGTACGTCGCTGCCGGCACGGCCACCACCTACGTCGCCGACGGCGAGGCGTCCGACGACGGCGCCGTCGCCGTCACCGAGGGTGAGACCGACGACTACCGCACCCGCATCGTGGTGCGGCGCCCGGAGAACCCCGAGGACTTCAACGGCACCGTCGTGATGGAGTGGCTCAACGTCAGCGGCGGCCTCGACGCCAACCCGGACTTCTCCTACACCGCCGACGAGCTGCTGCGCAACGGGTATGCGTGGGTCGGCGTGTCGGCGCAGAAGATCGGCGTCGAAGGCGGTGAGGTGGCCGTGACCGTGCCCATCGGGGAAGGCCTGTCCGGCCAGGGCCTCAAAGCCTTGGACCCGGCCCGGTACGGCACCTTGGCGCATCCGGGGGACGGCTACAGCTACGACATCTTCACCCAGGTGGCGCGCGCCGTGCGGGGCGACGGCGGCGCCGATCTCCTCGGCGGCGCCGAGGTCGACCAGATCCTGGCGGCGGGGGAGTCGCAGTCCGGCTTCGCCCTGACCACCTATGTCAACGCCATCGCGCCCGAGACCCAGGCGTTCGACGGGTATCTCATCCACAGCCGCGGCGGACCGGGTCTGCCGCTCGGCACCCCCGGCGCTGCCATCTCGATCGTCGATGCCATCGTCGGGGCACCCACCACGATCCGCAGCGACATCGCCGTGCCGGTGCTGCAGCTCGAGACCGAGACCGACCTCGTCTCGGTCATCGGCTTCCTCCCGGCCCGTCAGCCCGACACGGACCTGCTGCGCACGTGGGAGGTCGCCGGGACCGCCCACGCCGATCGAGGCCTGATCGGGCCGGTCGCCGACTCGCTCGACTGCGGTGCCCCCATCAACGACGGTCCTCACGGCTTCGCCGTACGCTCGGCGTTGCGTCACCTCGACACCTGGGTTCGCACCGGTGAGGCGCCGCCGTCGATGCCCCAGCTCGAGATCGACGAGTCCGGCGAGTCGCCGGCCATCGCCCGCGATGCAGACGGCATCGCCCGCGGCGGCATCCGGTACCCGGTCGTCGACGTTCCGGTGCAGGTGCTCTCGGGCGACCCGGGCCCGGCGCCCGACATCATCTGCCTGTTGACCGGCACGACGAACCCCATGCCGGCAGAACGGCTGGCGGAGCTGTACGCCTCCCCGGATGCCTACACGGCGGCCTTCACCGAGGCGACCGACGCCGCCATCGCCACCGGCGCGCTGCTGGTCGAGGATCGCCAGGCGATGCTCGACGAAGCCCAGCCGGAGCTGCTCGCGCCCTGACCTCGCCGACGATCCACCGTCACGCCGAGGCGCACGCCGCGCCGACCGCTACCGTTTGCTCGATCGGGCGTCGGCGTGTGGACGTCCGATCGAACGACATCGGATGCGAGCGGGAGGTAGCGGGTGGCGGGTGATCAGGAGCCAGGCGGGGCGACGGCTGCCGCCAGCAGCGGACGTCGGCGGACGGGCGCGGGCCCCATCGGGGTGGCGCTCTGTGCCGCCGCGCTGGTGAGCACCGCCGTGCTGATCCCGACGGCCGCAACAGCGGCACCGACGGCGTCGGTCGAACCGCACCCGGCGGGGCCATCGGCGGCGCTCGACCGGGTCGGCGCCGAAGCGGCGGCGGCACCGAGCCGGTCGTCGCTGACGCCGGCGGTGGCCGCCAAGGCCGCCGCTGCGCCGAGTGCCCGCTACGCCCGTTTGGACGCCGCCGCCGTGGCCGACGCGGCGGCGGGCGGTCGGTTCACGCTGGAGCTGACCGACGGGGTAGCCGTCACGGTGCACGGTGACGACGTCCCCGTCCCTGGTGCGGGCGACACCACCACGTGGTCCGGCACCACCCCCGACGGCTACGCCACCTTCACCTTCGCCGGCGAGCAGGTCTTCGGCGACGTCACGGTCGCCGGTACCCGCTATGACATCGCGCCCGCCGGCGCCGGCAGCACCCACCTCGTCACGGTCGAGCAACGGACCTTCCCCGCCGAGGATCCGCCGCGCACGCCGCCGCCGACAGCGGAAGGCCTCGGCGACGGCGCAGCGGGACCGGCGGCATCCAGCCCCTCGGCGACCCCCGTCGTGCGTCTGCTGACGGTGTTCGGCACCGACGCCGCCGCCTACTGGGGCGGCAACGCCAACGCCGTCGCCGAGATCAGCGCCACCATCAACGAGATGAACGCTGCCTACGCCCGCTCGGGCATCGACCAGGTCGTCGAGTCGGTCGGCATCGAGCCGGTGGCGTACACCTCGTCCGGCAGTTCCGGGACCGACCTCGACCGGGTGACGAATCCGGCCGATGGCCAGATCGATGGCGTCCACACCCGGCGCAACGAGACCTATGCCGACGTGGTCCACCTGATCACCGATCTCACCTCGTCGTGCGGTCAGGCGTACGTGCTCGGCACCACCGTGTCCCACGCGCCCTACGCCTTCGGGGTGACCGGCGCGTCCTGCGCCCGGGCCAACCTGAGCATGGTCCACGAGATCGGCCACAACATGGGCGGCGGTCACGGCAACGGCGATGGCGCCGGCATCTTCGCCTACTCGAACGGCTTCCGGAACACGGCGCACGGGTTCCGCACGATCATGGCCTACGACTCGACCAGCTTCTGCTGCCCGCGGGTGGCGCACTTCTCGAGCCCGACGGTGCTCTACAACGGCTGGGCCACCGGCACCGTCAACGCCGACAACGCCCGGACGGTCAACGAGACCGCTCCGATCACGGCGCAGTACCGGGGCGATCCGCCCTTCAGCCCACCGGGCGCGCCGACGTCGGTGTCCGCCGTGGCGGGCAATGCCCAGGCGACGGTGGCATGGACGGCGCCGGCGAACCCCGGCGGCGGCCCGATCATCGACTACACCGTGACGTCGAGCCCGGGCGCCAAGACGTGTACGGCGACGGCGACGAGCTGCACCGTCACCGGCCTGACCAACGGCACCAGCTACACGTTCACCGTCAAGGCGCGCAATGCCGGCGGGCAGGGTCCCGCCTCGGCGGCGTCGAACGCCGTGGTGCCCTCCGGTCCGCCGCCGGTCGGCAGCGACTACCACCCGGTGAACCCGGTACGGGTGCAGGATTCCCGCCCGGCGTCGAAGGTCGGGCCGTACGCGTCGAGCTGGGGGGCCGGCACCACCCGCTCGGTGCAGGTCGCCGGCGTGGCGGGCAGCGGTGTCCCCGCCGACGCCGTGGCGGTGGTGGTGAACCTCACCGTCACGGGCGCCACCGCCGACTCGTTCCTGTCGGTGTGGCCGTCGGGCACGTCGATGCCGAGCCCGCTGGTGTCGAGCATCAACTGGGTGGCAGGCGACACGATCGCCAACAACGCCACGGTCAAGGTCGGCACCGGCGGCGCCATCAACGTGTACAACGCCTCGGGGTCGGTCCACGTCATCGTCGACGTCGTCGGCTGGTACGGCCCCGCCGACGGCGACGGCTACACCGCCCTGGCGCCCAGGCGCGTCCTCGACACGCGGCCGTCGAGCCAGGTCGGCCCGTACGGGACGCCGTGGCCAGCCGGCACCAGCCGGGACATCACGGTCGCCGGCGGCACCACCGGGGTGCCGGCCGATGCCGACGGGGTCGTGCTCAACGTGACGGTCACCGGGCCGACGGCGGCGTCGTTCCTGTCGGTGTGGCCGACGGGCCAGGCGACACCCAACCCCCTCGTGTCCTCCATCAACTGGACACCAGGCCAGACGATCCCAAACGGCGTCACGGCCAAGGTCGGCACGGCGGGGCAGGTCCGGCTCTTCAACGCCAGCGGCACGGTGCACGTGATCGTCGACGTGGTCGGCTACTTCCGGGCCGACACGGGCAAGCAGTTCTACGCCGTCGACCCGTCGCGCGTGCTCGACGCCCGCCCGGCGCCGTTCACGGTCGGCCCGTTCACCACGCCGTGGAACGCCGGGACCACGCGTGACGTGACCATCGCCGGCGTCGCCGGGAGCGGCGTGCCGGCGACGGCCACCGCCGTGGTCACCAACGTCACGATCACGGGCGCCACCGCCGGCAGCCATCTGTCGTTGTGGCCGACC
>CAZYKR010000132.1:8082-11783 GCA_964648005.1 uncultured Iamiaceae bacterium | reverse complement strand
CGCCGATGCCGCCGCCTGGACGATCGGCCGCCTCGATGTGATCGTCCCCGTGGCGCTGACCGCCGCCGGCGTGCTGCTGATCCGTGGGCCGCGCACCGACGCCCCGCAGGCCATCGCTCGCTGGGTGGTGGCCGGCGTGCTGGCGCTCGTCGCCGTGGGCGGCATCCTCCATCTGATCGGCGGCTCGCCCGCCACCGGCGACGGTACCGCCGCCCTGGGCGACGCTGCCGGAGCCTTCGGCGCGGTCACCGCAGGTCCGCTCGCCAACCTGCTCGGCACGTGGGGCGCCGCGGTGCTCTTCGTCGGACTCGGTGTGGTGGCGGTGCTGATCGCCACCCGCACCAGCATCCGCTCGGCTGCCGCCGTGGCCGCGGACTCGACCCGCCCGGCCCGCAGCTTCGCCCGCCGTCACCTCGGCCGCCTCTTCGTGGTCGGTGAGCACGACGCCGACGGCTACGACGACGAGCGCGACCGCGACGACGCCGAACTGCAGGTGCACGTCGCCGCCGAGGACGACGCCATCGTCGACGCGCTCGACGAGCCGGTCACCGAACCCGCCGAGCCGGTGACCGCCGCCGAGGTGCTCGTGCCCGAGCCACCCGTCGACCTGCACGTGCCTGACGAGCCGACCGACGGCGAGCAGCTCGCCATCTCGCTCGGCCCGGCCGGCCAGCGCTCCCCGTGGAAGTTGCCCGCCACCAAGCTGCTCGACAAGGCCGAGTCGGCCGAGGTCGATCGGCTGGCCGTCGAGGAGCAAGGCCGTCGCCTGGAGGCGGCGCTCGCCGAGCACGGCGTCGAGACGCGCCTCGTCGGCATGGTGGTCGGCCCGACGGTCACTCGATTCGAGCTCGAGCTGGGCGCTGGCGTGAAGGTCGCCAAGGTGACCAGCCTCAACAAGGACATCGCCTACGCCATGGCGTCGCCGGACGTGCGCATCCTGGCGCCGATCCCCGGCCGCCAGGCCATCGGCATCGAGGTGCCCAACGCCGAGCGCCAGGTCGTCGCCCTCGGCGACATCTTGACGTCCGCCGAGGCGAAGCGAGCCAAGCACCCGCTCGAGGTGGGCATCGGCCGAGACATCATGGGCCGCTCGGTGCTGGTGAACCTGGCCAAGATGCCGCACATCCTCATCGCCGGTGCCACCGGCGCGGGCAAGTCGAGCTGCATCAACTCGCTGATCACGTCGGTGCTGATGCGTTCGACGCCAGACCAGGTGCGGCTCATCCTCATCGACCCCAAGCGGGTGGAGCTCGGCCAGTACAACCAGCTGCCGCACCTGCTGACCCAGGTCGTGACCAACCCCAAGAAGGCGGCCAACGCCCTCAACTGGGCGGTCAAGGAGATGGAACGTCGCTATGACCTGCTCTCCGAGGTGGGCTTCCGCGACATCGACGGCTACAACGCCGCCTACGACCGCGGGGACTTCGAACCCGACCCCGAGGGTCCGCCCCCGGACCTGGCGCTCGAGCGCCTGCCCTACATCCTCGTCGTCGTCGACGAGCTCAACGACCTGATGATGGTGGCCGCACGCGACGTCGAGGAGTCGATCTGCCGCCTGGCGCAGATGGCGCGTGCCGTGGGCATCCACCTCGTCATCGCCACGCAGCGCCCGTCGGTCAACGTCATCACCGGCGTCATCAAGGCCAACGTGCCGGCGCGGCTGGCCTTCGCCGTGTCGTCGATCGCCGACAGCCGCGTGATCCTCGACCAGGCGGGTGCTGAACGCCTCGTCGGTCGGGGCGACATGTTGCTGCTGGATCAGACGTCGAGCGTGCCGCACCGCCTCCAGGGTGCCTGGGTCTCCGAGGAGGAGGTCCGTTCGATCGTGGCCCACTGGCGGCGCCAGGCGCCCCAGGTCGAGTACGACGACTCGGTCGAGGGGACCGACGACACCGAGCTGGGCGGCGGTGGGTCCGGCGCAGGCGGTGGCGGGGGCGACGACGATGACGATCTGCTCGTCGCCGCCATGGAGTTGGTCGTGCGCAGCCAGCTCGGGTCGACGTCGATGCTGCAGCGCAAGCTCCGGGTCGGGTTCGCCCGCGCCGGTCGCTTGATGGACCTCCTCGAGCAGCGCGGGGTGGTCGGCCCGTCCGAGGGCTCCAAGGCGCGCGCGGTGTTGATGACGGTCGACGAATTCGAGGGCATGTCGGGCGAGAGCCCGTCGGTCGGCGTCGGTTAACAGGCATCGCCGGATTGCGGCGCGGTCGGGTCGACCCGGATGCCAAGCTGTCGGCCATGGCCGACGACACCATCACCTCGCGTCCCACCGTCCCCGTCGAACGGGTCGAGATCGAGCACCGCGTCATCGCCGAGGGCCTGCGCTTCCCCGAGGGTCCGGTCGCCATGCCCGACGGATCGGTGGCGCTGGTCGAGATCGCCCGCGGCACGCTGACCCGCGTCGACGTCGCCACCGGTGACACCCGCGTCGTGGCCGACTGCGGGGGAGGACCCAACGGCGCCGCCATGGGACCCGACGGTCGGATGTACCTCGCGGACAACGGCGCCTTCTTCACCTGGTTCACCGACGAGGCGTCGGGCATCACCATCCCGGGGCCGACGCCCGACGAGCACGTCGGGGGCGCCATCGCTGCCGTCGACCTGATGAACGGCACGACCGATCTCGTCTACACCGCCATCGACGGGGTGCGTCTCGTGGCGCCGAACGACCTCGTCGCCGACGGGCACGGCGGGTTCTGGTTCACCGACCACGGCGTGCAGCACGGCAACCATCCGGGACGCCCCGGCCTCTGTTACGCCAAGGCCGACGGCTCGGGCATCTGGGGCCGGGCGTTCGACTGCGACGCCAACAACGGCGTGGGGCTGTCGCCGGACGGCTCGGTCGTCTACGCCGCCGAGACGCACAGCGGGCGGCTCTTCGCCTGGGATGTCGTGGCGCCGGGCGAGCTGGACCCGGACTCCAAGCGCCTGGTGTTCGCGGCTGCCGAGGGGCAGCTGTTCGACTCGCTGGCGGTCGACGGTGACGGCTGGATCTGCGTGGCGACCATCGGCGACGGTGGCATCACCGCCGTGGCGCCCGACGGATCGGCGGCCCAGCTCATCCCCACCGGCGACGCCCTCACGACCAACATCTGCTTCGGCGACCGGGCGGGCGCCGACCCGGAGCTGCGCACCGCCTATGTGACGTGCTCGTCGACCGGCCGCCTGATCGAGCTGACCTGGCCCCGGCCGGGGTTGCGCTTGGCGCACTGATCGCCCGCCGGCGGATGCGATCGCCCGCTGAGGCTGGTAGGAACATCGGGCATGAACCACCAGCCAGGGCTCTTCGCGGTCGGCACGCGCGACCACTACCACCTCGAGTTCGACCTGCGCCCGGACGTCGACCGGGCGACGTTGGCCACGGCGCTGGCGGGGGTGCACGAGGCGCGTGGGCTCGGCTCGGTCAACCTCGTCGTCGGCTTCGGGGCCGGGGCCTGGGCACGACTCGGCGACGTGCAGCCGGCCGGGCTGCGACCGTTCGACCCGATCGACGGGACCGACGGGCACACGGCGCCGGCCACCCAGCACGACGTGTGGGTCTTCGCCCACGGGACCGGTCGTGACACCGTGCTGCACGCGGCGCGAGCCATCGTCGCCGCTCTGGCACCGGTGGCGACCGTCGCTGTCGACCAGCCGTCGTTCATGAACGTGAGGGCGAGGTGATCGAGCAGGACCCGAGCGGCGGCGACGAAGCCGAGAAGGGC
>CAZYKR010000132.1:0-8072 GCA_964648005.1 uncultured Iamiaceae bacterium | reverse complement strand
CCGGCTTCATCGACGGCACCGCAAACCCCGGCCTCGACGAGGCGCCCGAGGTGGCGCTGATTCCCGAGGGCTCTCCAGGAGCCGGCGGCACCTTCGTCATCGCCATGACCTGGGTGCACGACCTGGCATCGTTCGACGCTTTGCCGGTCGACGAGCAGGAGCGGGTGTTCGGGAGGTCCAAGCCCGACAGCATCGAGATGGACGACGCCACCAAGCCGGCGAACGCCCACATCGCCCGGGTGGAGATCGACGACGACGACGGCGAGGAGCTCGAGATCTTCCGGCGATCCACGCCGTGGGGCTCCGCCTCCGAGCATGGCCTCTACTTCGTCGCCTTCTCGGCCGACCTGCGCCGCTACGACCTGATGCTGGCCCGGATGTTCGGCCTCGGCGACGACGGCGTGCGTGATCGCCTCACCGACTACTCCACGCCGGTCACGGGCTCGTACTACTTCGCACCGAGCGCCGACGCGCTCGAAGCGCTCATCGGGAGCGCATGACCACCGCCGACCCGCTCGTCGTCTACACGGACGGCGCCTGTTCGGGGAACCCGGGTCCCGGTGGCTGGGCTTGGGCGGTGCCCGACGGCCCGTTCGCGTCCGGCCCGGCGGCGAACACGACCAACCAGCGCATGGAGATCGAGGCGGCCCTCGACGCCGTGCGCGTCCTCGGCGATCCGGCGCGCCCGCTCGAGGTCGTGAGCGACTCGACCTATGTCGTCAACTGCTTCCGTGATCGCTGGTATGACGGTTGGCACCGGCGGGGCTGGGTCAACAGCCAACGCAAGCCCGTCGCCAACCGCGACCTGTGGGAGCCGTTGATCGACCGGGTGCTCGAGCTGGGCAACGTCACGTTCCGCTGGGTGAAGGGCCACTCCGGCGACCCGATGAACGACCGGGTCGACGCGCTGGCGGTCGAGGCGGCCAAGACACAGTCCGGCCGGACGGGAACCGGTGACCCGGCGGCCGCGGCGCCCTCGACGTTCGACGCGATGGACGGTGACGGCGCCGGGGTCCAGGTGGCTGGAGCCGAGGTCGCCGGAGCTGATCCTGATGGTGGGCTCGATGCGCTCGGGGGCTTCGTCGTGGTGGTCACCGGCCTGCGTCCCGATGCCTTGGGGATCGACGAGCACGGCGCGCTCTCCGGCGCCGTGCACGCGGCGATCGTCGGCGCGCTCACCGCCCTGGCCAGCGGCCGCGACGACGTGGTGGTGGCATCCGGGCTGCGGCTGGGTTCGGAGCTGTCCGGTGCCGAGGCGGCACTGGAGCTCGGCTTGCCGCTGGCTGCCGTGCTGCCGTTCCCGGAACCGCACGCCGAATGGGCGGCGCACGAGCAGGTGCGCTTCGACACCGCGCTGGCGCGCGCCGATGCGGTGATCACCCTGGAGCCCATCGCGCCGGCGACGCGGGCGCAGGTGACGGCGCTGCTCGCCCGGCGCGACGCCGCCTTCGTGCGCCGTGCCGACGCCGCCGTCGTGGTGCACGACGGGCGCGACACCCGCACCGCCCGTGTGCTCGATGACCTGCGCGACCGCCTCGGGGCGGACGGCGTGGTCGTCATCGACCCCGCCGACCTGGTCCGACCCGCGGCGACGTAGCGGGAGGGAGACGGCAGCGTGGCGCGCATCGGCACCGACACCGGCGGGACCTTCACCGACCTCGTGGCCGCCGACGGGCGCATCGCCAAGGTGCCGTCCACCCCGGACGATCCGGGCCGCGCCGTGCGCGGCGGCGTGGCGCAGCTGATCGCCGCCGGGGTGGCGATACCCGACGTGCTCGCCCACGGCACGACGGTGGCTACGAACGCGTTGCTGACCCGAACCGGGGCCGCGGTGACGTTGGTGACGACCGCAGGTTTCGCCGACGTCATCGAGATCGCCCGGCAGGATCGCCCGTCGCTGTACGACGCGTCGGTCGATCGCCCGGAGCCGCTGGTACCCCGTCACCGGCGGTTGGAGGTCGCCGGCAGGCTCGCCGCCGACGGATCGGAGCTCGAGCCAGTCGCCGACGACGTGCTGGCGCAGCTCGAGGTGCCCGAGGGGACCGAGGCCGTGGCGTTGGTGCTGCTGCATGCCGACCGCAACCCCGAGCACGAGCGGGTGGTGGCCGCGGCATTGCGTGCGGCGGGCTACGACGTCACGGCGTCGCACGAGTTGGCGCCCGAGTTCCGTGAGTACGAGCGGACGTCGACGACCGTCGCCAACGCCTACCTGCGTCCGCGCTGCCGGGCGTACCTGCACGGCCTCGTCGAAGGCGACGGCGGGCCGGCGGTGCTGGTCATGACCTCGGCGGGCGGCCTGGTGCCTGCGGCCGAGGCAGCCGAGCAGCCGGCACGACTGTTGCTGTCGGGTCCGGCGGGCGGGGTGCTGGCCGGTGTCGCTGCGGCGGTCGCCAACGGCTTCGCCGACGCCGTCACGTTCGACATGGGCGGGACGTCGACCGATGTCTGCCTGGTGCGCGGCGGGCGGCCCGAGGTGACCGCCGAGCGAGCCGTGGACGGGCTGCCGGTGCGCCTGCCGTCGGTCGACGTGCACACGATCGGTGCCGGTGGGGGATCGATTGCGCGCCTCGACGCCGGCGGGGCGCTGGCGGTTGGCCCGGCATCGGCGGGCGCCGAGCCGGGGCCGGCCTGCTACGGACGTGGCGGGTTGGAGCCGACCGTCACCGACGCGGACCTGGTGCTGGGTCGCATCCCTGCGGGGCACGCCTTTGCCGGGCTCGGCGTGCTCGACGACGCCGCGGCGCGTGCTGCCATCGAGCGCGCGGGTGTGACGGCGGGCGGCATCGTGGCGGTGGTCGACGCGGCGATGGTCGAGGCCGTGCGCGCCGTGACGATCGAGCGGGGCGTCGACCCGCGTCAGGTGGCGCTGGTCGCCTTCGGGGGTGCCGGCCCACTGCATGCCTGCGCCGTCGCCGATGCGTTGGGCATGCCGGCGGTGATCGTGCCGGCGCGCGCCGGGGTGCTGTCGGCGGTGGGGATCCTCGGCGCGCCCCGCCAGGTCGATCTGGTGCGCTCATGGGCCCGACCGGATGACCACGCCGGTGCTGCTGAGGCGATGCGCTCGCTGGCGGACGAGGCGGCGGCGCTGGTGCTCGCCGACGGCGGGGAGCCGTCGGCCGTTGTGATCGAGACGCTGCTCGATTGTCGCTACGCAGGGCAGAGCCACGAGCTACGGGTGCCGTCGGTGGCCGACTTTGCCGGCGAGCACGAACGTCGCAACGGCTATCGCCGTCCAGACGCGCCGGTCGAGGTGGTGGCGCTGCGGGCGACGGCACGCCTGCCGCACGTGTTGGCGCCGCTCCCGGGCCCCGAGCGTGCGACCGGCGTGGGCCCGGTCGTGTTTGCCGAGGAGGACTGCACCATCTGGGTGCCGGACGGCTGGGCGGCCGAGCGCGGCGCGGCGGGTGCGCTGGTGTTGATCCGCGTCGGCGCCCACGCGGCGGGCGGCATCGCGGGCGGAGTCGGACGATGAGTCTCGATGCTGCCGGGCTGGCGGTGCTGCTGGCCCGGCTCGCCGGGGTGTCCGACGAGATGAGCGCCGTGCTGCGTCGGGCGGCGTTCAGCCCGAACATCAAGGAGCGGGCCGACTGCAGCTCGGCCGTGTTCACAGCGGATGGTGAGCTGCTGGCGCAGGCCGAGAACATCCCGGTGCACCTGGGCTCCATGCCGGCGTCGGTGCGGGCCGCCATCGACCACGTGGCAGCGATCGGCGGCGTGGACCAGCTCGGTCCGTCCGGCCAGGTGATCCTCAATGACCCGTACGCCGGCGGCACCCACCTCAACGACATCACCGTGGTGGCACCCTGCGTGGTGGGAGACCGCCTCATCGGGTGGGTGGCGAACCGCGCGCACCATGCCGACGTCGGCGGGTCGGCGCCTGGTTCGATGCCGGCGGACGCCACCGACATCGCGCAAGAGGGCCTACGGCTCCCTCCGATGCGGCTCACCGACGAGGTCGTGGCGCTCATCTGCGCCAACAGCCGCACGCCCGACGAGCGGCGGGGCGACCTGGACGCGCAGGTCGGCGCCAACCGGGTCGGCGCGGCACGCCTTGCTGAGCTGGCCGACGCGCCGGTGGCCGAGGCGCTGGCCTACGGCGAGCGACGTATGCGCGCCGTGCTCGACGCGCTGCCGGACGGGCGGTGGACGTTCGAAGACGTCCTCGACTCGTCCGGCCCCGACGCGGACCAACAGCGGCCAACGACGATCCGTGTCACGGTCGAGGTGGTGGGCGACGCCGTGCGCGTCGACTTCGGCGGCACCGATCCGCAGCGGCGGGGCAACGTCAACGCCGTCGAGGCCGTGACCATCTCGGCAGCCGTGTTCGCTCTGCGTTCGGCCCTCGACCCGTCGCTCCCGGCCAACGGCGGCACGTTGCGGCCGATCGAGGTGGTGGCGCCGCTGGGGACGGTCGTCAACGCCCGGCCTCCCGCTGCCGTGGGGGCTGGCAACGTCGAGGTCTCCCAGCGCGTCGCCGATGTCGTCCTCGGTGCACTGGCACAGGCGTTGCCGGACCGGGTGGGCGCCGCCTCGCAGGGCACGATGAACAACCTGCTCATGGGCGGCCACGACGCCGACGGCCGGCCGTGGGTGTACTACGAGACGGTCGGCGGGGGCCAAGGCGGCCGCGTCACCAAGCCGGGCATGAGCGGCATCCACACGGTCATGACGAACACCCGGAATACCCCGGTCGAGGCATTGGAGCGGGCGTTCCCGTTGCGTGTCCTCCGTCAGAGGCTCCGTCGAGGGAGTGGAGGCGCCGGGCGTTCGCGAGGTGGCGAGGGCATCGAGCGGGACCTGCAGGTGCTCACGGACGCGACGGTGTCGCTGATCACCGAGCGGCGGGTCTCGCAGCCGTGGGGCCTCGCCGGTGGCGAACCAGGGGCGGTCGGGGAGAACTGGCTGCTGCCGGGAGGCGATGAGGCGCGGGCCGAGCGCCTACCGGACAAGTGCACGATCCAGCTCATGGCCGGCGACGTCCTACGGATGCTGACGCCTGGTGGCGGCGGTTGGGGGCTGCTGCCCCGCGTCGCATAGCGCGACAGTCCTGCTAGCATAATGCGACGTGAGGGTCCTCTACCTCCGGAATGTGCCGGATGACGTCGGCGAACGACTGGAGCGCCTTGCTGCTCGTGAAGGGCTCTCGGTTTCGGCGTTCGCGACGCGGGAGCTCGCTGCAATCGCTCGCCGCGCCGACAATCCGGCGCTCCTGGCTGATCTGGTTGACCTCGGTGTCGACGCTGGCCAGGTGGTCGCCGACATCGATGCAGGCCGCTCCTCCAGGTGATCGTCCTCGATGCGTCAGCAGCGGTACTCGGGCTGCTGAACGATGGTGAAGCCCGCCGGATGTTGCGGGACGACGCCGTCGTCTGCCCTCACCTGACGGACTCGGAGGTCGTACATGCGCTTCGCGCGCAGGTCCTGCGAGGTGACCTCGATGCCAGGGAAGCCGGGCGAGCGATCGAGGTCTGGAGCAGGCTCGGACTCTCGCGCCTCGCGGTGCACGGCCTTCTGGGACGAGTATGGGAGTTGCGCGAGAACCTGAGCGCGTACGACGCGACCTCTGTCGCGCTCGCCGAGGCGCTCGACGTCCCGTTGGTCACCGCTGACGGCCGCCTGGGTCGTGCCCCAGGTCCTCGCTGCACGATCACTGTCGTGCGGCGATGATCGGCGTGCGGCGGCCAGGTGTGTATGACCAACACGGTCGACGAAGGACGTCAACTGGGAGCAGCCTGGTAGGCTCTTCCCAATGGAAGCCACCGTCGATGAGGTCGGTCGGATCGTCATCCCCAAGGCCCTGCGGGACCGGTTGCGGCTCACGCCAGGCACGAAGGTCGATGTAAGCGATTACGGGGATGGACTGCACCTCACCCCCGTGAGCCGTACCGCTCGACTGGAGGAGCGCGACGGGCGGCTCGTCGCCGTCGCGGAGACCCCGGTCACCGATGATGACGTGCTGGCGCTGGTCGACGCCGGCCGACGATGACCGAGCTGGTCCTGGACACGAGCGTTGCTGTCCCGTTGCTCGTGACGTCGCACGTCGCTCACCGTTCGGTGAACGCGGCTCTCGGCGATCGGGCGGCTGCGCTCGCCGGGCATGCCCTCCACGAGACCTACGCGGTCCTCACGCGCCTCCCGGGCGACGCACGCGTCGCACCGGCGGACGCGGTCCGACTGCTGCGGGAGCGGTTCGACACGGCGGCGAACCTCGACGCCAAGACCGTTCGTTCGGCTCCAGCCATCTTTGCTGCCGCCGGTGTCGCGGGAGGCGCGACCTACGACGGGTTGGTCGCCCTCGCCGCTCGGTCGGCCGGGCTTCCGCTCGCTACTCGGGATCGACGGGCGCAGAGCACCTACCGGCTCTTGGACGTGTCGGTTGAGCTGCTCGGCTGAAATCGCGTCACCGGCGTGCCGCCGTGCCCGTGGTGACGAGTCGCTCGAGGTCTGACGGGTGCCCGGAGCATGGTCCAAAGGGGGAGTGGACCATGGTCCAACCCGGGATTCGGCGCTCCAGTTCCGCACTGCCGAGATGCCTCCAGATCCGCGAGGAAGCACCCTCCAACTCCGCAACTCAGGAGTCGACGCTGGTCGGTAGTGGATGGTCATCGACTGCGAAGGCCTTGCGGCTGGCCGAGTACCTCCACCGTGCGACTCGTCTAGCGTGAACTGCACGCCGGACGAGGGGAGTGGCCATGGTCCCGGCAGGGTGGGTAGCGCGCCGAGTGCGTCGCAAGGTAGTGGCGGCATCGGTCGCCGCGGTAGCAGTCGTCGCCGTCACGGGTATGCCACAGGCGTCGGCAGCGGTGAACCCGCTGCAGGCACTGATCGACGCCGCGCCGGACGGCGCCACGATCGACGTGCCCGCCGGGTTCTACGACGGTCCCCTCGACTTCGGGGGTAAGGCGATCCACCTGCGCGGCCCGGCTCTCGATCCGACGTTGTACGCCGTCGGGTCGGCGGTGATCACGGCCCAAGGTGCTCCGGCGCTGCTGGTGTCCGGGGGCAGCACGATCGAACAGCTCCGGATCGAGGTGGACGATCCCGGGCAACCGGCGATCCGCACCGAACCCGGCCACGCCGGAGAGGTCACCGTGCTGGCCACCACGGTGCTCGGCGCAAGCACGCAAGGTTGCTGCACCCAACCCCTCATCGACGCCGTCGACGGTGGGCCACCGCTGCGGGTCGAGCGCAGCCAACTCATGGGCGCCGGAGACCCGGGCGTCGTGCGCAGCGCCGTGGCGACCACCTTCGTCAACAACGCCGTGCTCGGCTTCTCGAACGGGCCCGGCATCACGCTGCTCGGGCAGGCCGACGAGCCGCAGACGGTGATCAACAACGTCGTCGAGTACGTCGGCATCGGCATCGACGCCTCGACGGCAGGTGCCGCGCTGCTGCGCAACAACGTGATCGTCGACGCCTCGGTCGGCGTGGTCATGCAACCGTCGACCGAGGCGGACCCCAACCTGGTGGCGGCGCCGGTCGAGTTCGTCGGGGGCACGCCCGGACCCGGGAACATCGTCGATCTCCCGCCCCTGTTCGATCCGTTCGCCGAGGGCTCGCCGGGCATCGACCGCGGCAGCCCCGACGGCGCGCCGAGCGACGACTACCTGGGTGCGCCACGGCCGCTGGACGGCGACGACGACGGCGTGGCCGTGGTCGACATGGGCCCGCTCGAGAGCCCGCCGCTGGGCGGCTTCCATGCCGTGCAGCCCTTCCGGCTCTTCGACAGTCGAGAAGGCACGGCCCCCAAGCTCGGGCCGGCGAGCGCGTTCCTGATGACGGCGACGGGCGCCGGTCCCATCCCGGCGTCGGGAGTGCGCGCCGTGGTGCTGAACGTCACGGGCGTCTTCCCGACGGCGGCGACCCACCTGTCGGTGTCGCCGGCCATCCCGATCCCTCGCCAGGACCTGCCCGACGGCACGCTGATCGGGTTCAGCGGCGAGACCACGTCCAACGTGAACCTGCCAGCGGGCTCGGTGGTGCCCAACCTGGTCACGGTGGGGCTCAACGACGAAGGCCGCTTCATGGTCAGCAACAACGCCGGGTACGTCGACGTCGTGGCCGATGTCGTC
>CAZYKR010000131.1:0-11827 GCA_964648005.1 uncultured Iamiaceae bacterium | reverse complement strand
CCCGCGGGGGGGGGCGCTGCGCGTGTCCCGGGCGGTGCTCGGGCGGGCGCCGCCGGCGGGTCCGTTCCTCGAGCTCGGCACCGTCCGCCAGAAGGCGGGCAAGACCGTGCAGGCGTGGGCGGTCGAAGGCGACCTCGACGTCGCCGCCATCGCCGGCGCCACGATCGAGATCGAGTGGCCACCACGCAGCGGGCAGCGTCGGCGCTTCCCCGAGATCGACCGGGCGGCGTGGTGCACACCGGACCAGGCGCGCCATCTGCTGATCGAGGCCCAGGTTGCCTTCGTCGAACGCCTGGCCGCGGCGCTCGCTGGTTGACCGTACGATCGGCGCCGATGCAGACCTTTCCTGAACACGGCACCCCGGCGGAGGCGGTGCTGGCCGAGGTCGACACCCTCCAAGGTGGCGACATCGACTGGCGCAGCGGCAGGGCCTTCAGCCTCGTCTACCACCCCGACGACGCAGCCCTCGAGGCGCTGTTGCACGAGGTGGCGAACCGGTACCTCCACGAGAACGCGCTGAACCCGTTCAAGTACCCGAGCCTCGTCCAGATGGAGAAGGACGTCGTGTCCATGGCGGCGTCGCTGCTCGGCACGGACCCCGAGGCGGGCTCGCTGTCGAGCGGGGGCACCGAGAGCATCTTCTTGGCCGTGCACACGGCCCGCAGCTGGGGCGACGGGCGCGGCGTGGCGACGCCGAACATCATCACGCCCGACACGGTGCACCCCGCCTTCGCCAAGGCCTGCCACTACCTGCGCATCGAGCACCGTCGCGTGCCGGTCGGTCCCGACCTGCGCGCCGACGTCGAGGCGATGGCGGCGGCGGTCGACGACAACACCGTGCTGCTCGTCGGCAGCGCGCCCTGCTACCCGTACGGCGTGATCGACCCCATCCCGGCCCTCGGCCAGGTGGCGCTGGCGCACGACACCCTGCTGCACGTCGATGCCTGCCTCGGCGGCTGGATGCTGCCCTGGTGGGAGCGCCTCGGCGAGCCGGTGCCGCCGTGGGACTTCCGGGTCGAGGGCGTCACGTCGATGAGCGCCGACATCCACAAGTACGGCTACACGTTCAAGGGCGCCTCGACCGTCCTCTACAAGGATCCCGAGATGGTGCGCCACCAGTGGTTCCTCTACGACGAGTGGCCCGGCGGCCTCTACGGGTCGATCACGACCGCGGGCACGCGTCCTGCGGCACCGATGGCGGGCGCCTGGGCCGCCATTCGCTTCCTCGGCGCCGACGGCTACCTGCGCAAGGCGACGCAAGTGCGCGACGCCACCCGCGCCTTCCAGGCCGCTATCGCCGGGATCGACGGCCTGGCCGTCACCGGCTCGCCGGACATGTCCGTGTTCGAGTTCGGACCGGCGCCGGGCTCGGGCGTCGACGTCGGCGCCGTCGGTGACGGCATGGACGACCGGGGCTGGAACCTGGACCGCCAGCAGGGCGGTCTGCACCTGATGGTGTCGCCATACCACCTCACCGTCACCGACCGCTTCGCCGTCGACCTCGCCGACGCCGTCGCCGCCGGCGGCACCAGCCGGGGCAAGGCCGCGGGCTACGGCGGCATCGCCGGTATGGACGACTGAGGTCGCTGCCCCGCCGTCGGGTCAACGCGCCGTCGTCGCCACCGGGAACGTCCGGTGGATCTGGGCGATCAACGCCAGCAGCGCGCCGACGTGGGTGCCGAGCACGGCCTTGCCCGTGGTGAGCAGGGCCACGACGAGGTCGCGGTCCGGATCGGCCCAGGTGAACGAGTTGGCGAGGCCGAGGTGGCCGAAGGCCCGGGGGTGGTTCCAGCCGTACAGGCTGATCGTCGAGGTGCCGAGCATGAAGCCCGTGCCGTACTGCAGCGGCAACAGGATGCGACGGTCGAGGTCGATGGTCGGCAGGTCAGCACGCCGTGCCCGGTCGATCGTGGCGCTCGACATGACGCGCGTCCCGTCGAGCACACCACCGTCGAGCAGGCACTGGTAGAAGGTCGCAGTGTCGCGTGCCGTCACGATGACGTTGCCCGACGGCACCACGCTGGTGACGAACCGCGCGTCGTTCGACCAGCGCACCGCCTCGTCCCACGGCATGCCGAGCAGGCGGTCGAACACGAACGACAGCGGCGGCACGATCGGCAGGCCGCTGCAGACGTTGGTGGCGACGAGGGCCGCATCGTCGTCGCCGACACCGAAGTCGAACCAAAGCAACCCGAGCGGCGCCTTGACGTGATCGACCAGCAGGTCCCGGAGGCTGCGTCCGGTCGTGGCGCGCGCCACGGCCTCGGCGATGAACCCGCCGGTGAGGGCGTGGTAGGCGGGCGGACCGCCGATCACGGCCGAAGGGCGCAGGTCGCACAGCAGGTCGCGCACGACGTCGGGGTCGGCGAGCAGGTCGAGGTCGAGGGCGTGGTCCGGCAGAGCCGGCACGCCAGCGCGGTGGGTCAGGACCTGCCGCACCGTGATGCGTTCCTTGCCGTGACAGGCGAACGCCGGCAGGTAGGTGGCGACCGGCTCGTCCAGCGCGACGTGGCCGTGCTCCTCGAGCAGGCACATGACCAACGCCGTCACGGCCTTGCCGGCAGAGAACAGGTTGATGGGCGTATGCGTGGTCGCTGGAATGGCGGTGGCCGGATCGATCGGGCGCCCGGGCCGCACGCCGCGCGCGTAGCCGATGGCGCGGTCCACCACGATCTCGCCGCGGTGGCGGATGCACAGCTGCAGCGCAGGGTGCACGCCCGACGCGTACAACGCCCGGGCGCGGGTCCACACCGGTTCGACGTCGATGCCGTCCGGGTCGTCGGCCTCGTCACCCACCGAGGTGACGGCGTCGAGGTCGCCGGGCACCGGGCAGGTGCGCACGATGTGGTCGCGCGCGACCTGCCCGACCGGCGCCAGCACCGGTGCAAGCACCGGTGCCGCCACGGCGCGCGCGGCGCCGGTCGCAGCCGTTGCGAGGCCGCCGGCGGCGCGCCACGGGAGGCGCAGCACGCTCATCGCACCTCCGCCGCCAGCTCGGGGAAGACCTTCGACACCTTGTCGAGCACGTAGGTGCCGTAGGTGCCGTCCCACGCCGTGACCGCCTGCCCGTCCCAGCGGGCGGTGGCGTCGGTGGCGCCGGCGCCGAGCCCGGGGACGATCGGGACCTCGACGTCCCACCCGGGGTCCAGGAACAACGGGAACGCCAGCCGGTCGCGCCCCGAGGTGTTGCGGACCCGGTGACTGGTCGAGACCCACCGGCCGCGGGTCATCCGTTCGAGCATGTCGCCGAGGTTCACGACGAAGGCGTCGGGGTGCGACGGCACGGCGATCCAGCCGGTCGGTCCACGTACCTCGAGGCCGTTGGCGTCGTCCTGGGGGAGCAGCGTGACCAGGCCGTAGTCGGTGTGCTCGCCGACGCTCCACGCCTCGTCGGGCGCGCCAGGCGGCAGCGTCGGATAGCGGAAGATCCGGAACAGCACGAGCGGGTCGGCGGTGAGCCCCCGCACGAACCAGTCGGCGTCGAGTCCGAGCCCGACGGCCATGGCGCGCAGCACGTCCTGACCGAGCGCCGTGACCGCCGCCAGGTACGCCTCGACGGCGGGGCGCAACCCCGGCGGTCCGGCGGGGTAGCGATTCGGTCCGTGCAACGGGGTGCCGGTGCGCACCCGGGGGTCGTCGGCGGGGAGGTCGGTGCCGAAGTAGATGCCCTCCTTGCCGTCCGGTCGACCGGCGGTGAGCTCGGCACCGATCGGGAACCACCCGCGCCAGGCGCGGCCGCCGCCCGTCATGGCGATCGCCGCCTTCGTGGCGTCGGGCAGGGCGAAGAACTCCTGCGCCGCGACGGTGAGGTCGCCGACGACGGCGGGGGCGATGCCGTGGCCGACGATCGTGACGAACCCCACCTCGCGGCACGCGGCGTCGATGGCCCGGCCGACGGTGTCGAGGCGTTCGCCGCGTCGCACCGGCGCCATATCGATGACGGGGATGGTGGTCACGGCGTCTCAGTCTCGCGGGTCGCGCCGGTGTGCACTCGGTACCCTGGCGCAGGTCCAGGTCTGCGCTCGCCGGGGGAGGCTGCCGTGAACCATCGCCGGGTGTTGCTCGTGCCCGTCATCGTGGCGGCGATCGCCGCCGGTGCCGCCTGCGTCGCTCCGGTGCCGCCACCGCCACCACCACCCCCGGACGCGCCGACGCTCGAGGTGTCGGTCGTGCGCGACGGTCTGGCGCGACCGTGGGACCTGGGCTTCCTCCCCGACGGTTCGCTGGTGTTCACCGAGCGCTCGGGTGCGGTGCGGGCGCTCGTCGGCGGTGAGCTGCGGCTGCTGGGCGACCCACCCGACGTCGACGGCCTCGGCGAGGGCGGGATGCTCGGCCTGGCGGTCGACCCGGACTTCGCCACCAACCGGCACCTGTACACGTGCTTCTTGTCGAACCTGTCGGGCACGCACGACGTGCGCGTCGTGCGCTGGACCGTCGACGCCGCCACGACCAGCATCGCCGGGCGTGCCGACATCCTCACCGGGCTGCCCGTCAGCGCCACGTCGGTCGGGCGCCACTCGGGCTGCCGGCCGCGCTTCGGGCCCGACGGCTACCTCTGGATCACTGCCGGCGACGCCGCCACCGGCACCAACCCGCAGGACCCGCAGTCGCTCGGCGGCAAGATCTTGCGCATCGACCGTGACGGCGACCCGGCGCCGGGCAACATGGCCCCACCGTTCCGGCCGGAGATCTACTCCTACGGCCACCGCAACCCGCAGGGTCTCGCCTTCCGGCCGGGCGACGGCACGCCGTACGAGGTCGAGCACGGTCCGGACTGCAACGACGAGGTGAACCGGTTGGTGGCGGGCGGCAACTACGGCTGGAACCCGGTGCCGACCGACGGCAGTGTCGGCTACAACGAGTTCGTCCCCATGACCGACCTCACCGAGTTCCCGGGCGCCGTCGTCGCCACCTGGTCGTCGGGCTGTCCCACCATTGCCACCTCCGGGGCGGGGTTCGTGACCGGCCCGCAGTGGAAGGCGTGGGACGGCGCCCTGGCCGTGGCGGCGCTCAAGGGCACCCAACTGCGCTTCTTGGTGCTCGATGCCTCCGGAGCCGTCGTGTCCGAGGGGTCCGGGGTGACCGACCGCGGCCGGCTGCGCGTGGCGATACAGGGCCCCGACGGCGACCTGTACGTCCTCACCGACGCCGACCCCGGGGCGATCCTGCGGGTGCACCCGGTCTGAACGCCGTGGCGGCCCGCCGCCGGACGGGTCAGCCGAGCGAAGGGTCGACCTTGCGGATGCGATCGCCGCGGCGTACGACGCCGGGCTGCACGACACGGGCGTTGAGGCCGCGCAGGCGCAGGTGGCGCAGGTCCGGTGCGTTGACCCACGTGCCGGCGGCGTCGCCGTACCAGCGCCGGAACTTGGCGCACCCGGTGTGCGGCTTGGCCGACACCTCGATGACGGCCTCGCCGATGGCCAGGCGCGTCCCGGCGGGCACGTTGGCCTCGGACAGGTCCAGGTCGACGAAGAGCTGGTCGCCGGCGAGCGCGCGGGGGTCGTAGGGGGCGTCGGCTCCGGTGGCGACGATGTCGGCGACCCGAACGCTCATCACCGTGAGCTGTGCCGCCGGGTCCGCCGTGCCGTCGGGCGTCGATCGACTCGGTCGCTTCGACCACGAGTCGCCGACGAGGCCGTCGGCCAGGTCGAGCACACCCTCGTCCAGCACCTCGCGCTCGCCCGGTTCGGGGCGGCGCACGATCAGTGCCAGCGATCCGTCGTCGGTCGGTGCCGAGCAGATGGCGGGCAGGGCGGCGGCGAGGGTGACGTCGTCGGGGTGCGTCATGCGGGCAGAGCCTACGATGCGGTGCCGCACGATCGGTTCGAGTTCCGGGGGGACCAGATGACGACGACCACGCGGATCCGACAGGGCGAGTTGCGCGGCAGCGAGCACCACGGCGTGGTGCGCTTTGCCGGCATCCCGTTCACCGCGCCCGTGACGGGCGAGCGACGGTTCCGCCCACCGGAACCGCACGACGGCTGGAGCGGCGTGCGCGGCGCCACGGCGATGGGTCCCATCGCGCCGCAGCAGGACCTGCTGGCGTCGATGATGGGCGCCGACCCCGAGCCCCAGGACGAGGACTGCCTGTTCCTCAACGTCTACACGCCGGCGGTCGACGACGCCCGCCGGCCGGTCATGGTGTGGATCCACGGCGGCGCGTTCATCATGGGGTCCGGGTCGCAGGTCGGCTACGACGGCGCCTCCCTGGCGCGCCGTGGTGACGTCGTGGTCGTCACGGTCAACTACCGCCTGGGTGCGCTCGGCTTCCTCCACCTCGCCGAGCTCGATCCGAGCTACGACCGCAGCGGCAACCTCGGCATCCTCGACCAGATCGCGGCGCTGGAGTGGGTGCGCGACAACATCGCAGCGTTCGGCGGCGATCCCGGCAACGTGACGGTCTTCGGCGAGTCGGCCGGTGGCATGAGCGTGGGGACGCTGCTCGGCACGCCGGCCGCACAGGGCCTGTTCCACAAGGCGGTGCCCCAGAGCGGTGCGGCGCAGAACGTGTCACCCGTCGGTCACGCCGCCGAGGTGACGCGTCAACTGCTCGACGCTGCCGGCGTCGACGACCTCGACGGGTTGCTGGCACTCGACGCCGACGCGCTGGTGGCGGCGCAGCAGCAACTGGCGTTGAAGACCTTCACCGACGTGGACGGGCAGATCGGCGCCGGAGCACGGCTGCTGTTGCCGTTCCAGCCGGTCGCGGACGGCGTCGTGCTCGAGGGCGCGGCGATCGATGCCGTCGCCGCCGGGAGCGCAGCCGGCGTGCCGGTGCTCGTCGGGACCTGTCTCGACGAGTGGAAGTTGTTCGCCTTCCTCGATCCGGCGCCGGTCGACGACGCGCTGCTCGAGACCCGGCTGGGCAAGGTGTTCGGCGACGGAGCAGCGGCCGCCGCCGTCTACCGAGCTGCGCTCGGCGACCTCCCTCCGAAGGAGCTCTTCGGTGCCGCCGTCACCGACCTCGTCTTCCGCCAACCGGCCATCCGGTTGGCCGAGGCGCTCGTGGCGAACGGCTCCCCGACGTTCTCGTACCTGTTCACGTGGCCCAGCCCCACGATGGGTGGGCTGATGGGCGCATGCCACGCCATCGAGGTGCCGTTCGTGTTCGGCAACCTCGACGCCGCCGGTCTGTCGATGCTGCTCGGTGACGACCCGCCCGCGTCCGTCGTCGACGCCGTGCAGGCGTCGTGGCTTGCGTTCGCCCGCACCGGTGACCCGTCCAACGACGTCGTCGGCGCCTGGCCGGCCTACGACACCGATCGGCGCGCCACGATGCGGCTCGACGTGCACACCGAGGTGCTCGACGACCCCGAGCACGAGCGCCGGCAACTGTGGGCCGGTCTGGCGTGACCCTCCTGCGGCGGCGGGTCAAGGCCACCGCGCCCGATGCCGATCACTGCACCATGCGGTCGGCACCCGTCCCTCGCCCGGCGCGCCTGCGCCGGTCCCTGCTCGTCCTGGCGACGGTCGCCGCAACGGTCCTCATCGCTGCGGACGTGCAGCCCGCCGCGGCTGCCTCGGACACGACCCAGGTGCCGCTCCAGCGCAACGTCTCCGAGCTGCGCGTGCCCATCGGCGGCGTCAGCCCGCTGGCCAACGGCGGACACGTCGGCGTGGCGCTGCAGCTCGAGGACGGGACGCAGTGGGGCTACGACCCCTGCCTGAACGGCGGTGACACCTTCCACGCCGCCTGTGTCAACGCCGGACCGAGCTACTACAAGGTGCGCAACTGGACCTCGACCGGCACGACCTTCACGCCGAACATCACCGTGCCGAACAGCGAGTCCACCCCGTCGGGCACGAAGAACCACCAGTGGGCCAACCGGGCCAAGGGCGTGCGGTTGGAGTTCTACCCCTACGGTCCCGGCGGCACGTACGACCCGGCGACGTCGACCGTGGGCGGCGTGCACCTCAACGCCTTCGGCGTGACGACCGGCTTCGACGGTCGTGGCTACACCCCCGACGTGGGCACCGTGCCGTTCCCCGAGCAGGGGGCGCCGGGCACGGCGCGCATCGGGGGCAACGTCCGTTCGACGCTGCCGGTGACCGCCGGACGTCTCCAGGTCGACGTCTTCCAGGAGCACTCGATCTACGACCCGTACGACTACCGGAAGACCTCGACGGGCGTCGACGTGGGCGCGTTCGCCTCGTTGCCCAACAGCGGGTCCACCTGGACGAGCGGGCCGATCTTCGACGGCCTGTACCACCTGTTCATCGAGGACAAGACCCGCAACACCAAGATCCAGGTCCTGGTGCCGATCCTCGGCACGACATCGTTCGACCTCGACCTCGAGGCCACCTGCTTCGGCTTCGACGAGTGCGCCTACGACAAGCCGACGCCGTTCACGCCGGTGATCTCGACCGGTGGCTACCACCCGTTGACGCCGGCGCGGATCTTCGACTCACGCGTCGGCATCGGCCGCCCGTTCGGCGTCGCCGGGCCGGTGTCGGCGGGCGACGGGTCCAGCCCGGGCGAGCCGAACCCCCAGACGCGTGCGTTCAACCAGGCGATGCACGAGGTCAAGGTGACGGGCGTGGGCGGAGTCCCGAGCACCGGGGTGTCCGCCGTGGTGCTCAATGTCACGGCCACCGGTCCGACGGCGGCGAGCCACCTGAGCGTCTACCCGAAGCCGCCGCGTAGCACCCTCTACGACGATCAGGGGTCGTTCGGCGCGGGAACCATCCCGTCGGCGTCCAACCTCAACGTCGTCGCCGGCCAGACCGTGCCCAACCTCGTGGTGGCGCGCGTCGGTGCCGGTGGCAAGGTCCGCATCCTGAACAACAGCGGCTCGAGCCACGTCATCTTCGACGTGGTCGGCTGGTTCGACACCGGTGCGGCATCGGGTGACGGCTTCACGGGCATCACACCCCAACGCATGCTCGACACCCGCGCCGGCTCGCAGATCGGCCCGTACGCCACCCCCTTCGGCGCCGGTCAGACCCGCCCGGTGACCGTGGTCGGCGACGCCGTGCCGTCGGACGCCACCGCCGTCGTGGCGAACATCACCGTCACCGGCCCCAGCGCCGCCAGCCATCTCACGGCGTGGCCGCACGGGGTGGCGATGCCGACCGCGTCCAACCTCAACTTCTCGTCGGGCCAGACGGTGCCGAACCTCGCCATCATCGGGGTCGGTGCCGGCGGGCAGATCGACGTGTTCAACAACGCCGGGACGGCCCACGTCATCGTGGACGTGGTCGGCTACTTCCGTGCCGGCGCAGGCGACCTGTTCACGCCGGCGGTCACGCCGAAGCGCCTGCTCGACACACGGACCGCCACCAAGCTCGGTGCGGGCGAGGTGCGCACCCTGGACGTCGACACGGGGGTGCCGGTGCCGCCCGGGGCGGCGGCCGCGGTGTTGAACACCACGGCGGTGTTCCCCAGCGCCGCCACGCATCTCACGGTGTTCCCGGATGGGGTGAGCCCGCCGAACGCCTCCAACCTCAACCCCGCAGCGGGCACCGTGGTGCCGAACTTGGTGATCACCAAGCTGGGCTCCGGCGGTCGGATCGCCATCCGCAACAACAGCGGCAACGTCGACGTCCTCAGCGATGTGGCGGGCTGGTTCGGCTGATCGGAGCCGCCCTGGGCCGCCGCCGGGGGGCGTCGCCGGCCGTCGGACGCTGGTGGGGCGGCGTTGGGCCGAACGGACCGAATGTCGGGGTCCAACTCACGTCGGAGCGGCTGCAGCCGACGGGGGTTGCCATGGGCAGCGACGAGGGGACCGCACCGGCAGCCGACGAGCCGGTGGACGCGGATGCGGTTGGAGCGGACGGCGCCGACGGGACGCCGGACGAGAACTGGGTCATCGAGCGGGCGGTGCTCAACGAGAGCGAGGCTGGTCGTCAGATCCAGCTGATGTTCGTGGAGCACTTCGGCTCGTTCATGCGAGACGACCTCCGACCGATCCTGCGCCAGGTCGCCGCCGACGGCGGCCACCCGCAGCTGCTGGTCAACGGGTTGGCGGAGCTGATGCGGTCGGTGGCCGAGTCGATCGAGTTCCCCCTCGATCACCCGCGCGCCGGCTTCCCGCCCCAGCTGGGGGAGTGACCTGCCTGCCGCCGGCGGGGTGGCGGGCCGACGAAGGAGCAACGGATGGAGAGGTGGCGGTTCCACATCATCGCCGGAGACGGCGGCGAGCCGATCGCGATCCGCATGTACCTGCGCACTGACGGCGACGAGTCGGCGTGGCCGGCGGTGCAGGTGGCGATCGACGGCACCGAGGTGCCGCTCGATGACGTCGCGATCGACTACGAGGCGCCGGAGTGGAAGGCGATCCAGATCATGACGGCCGGCGGCGGTTCCGAGGCGCGCTGGGAAGCGCTCAAGGAGCAGCTGCGCGCGCAGGCGTGATCGCCGCGCGCCTGCCCCCGAGCAGGGCGTTCGATCACATCTCGCACTGGTACCGCCGAGGCGGTAAGAATGGGCGCCGGAGCAGGGGTCCGCGCGACGGCGTTTCACCGATCCCTGGAGGCGTTTTCGGAGCGGTGAGGTAGATGGGCATCATCATCGGGGTCGTCGTGCTAGCCGTCATCGCTGGCATCGTGGTCGTCGCCATGAAGGGCAAGTCGAGCGGCACGTCCGGCGAGACGACGGCATCGTCCGCCGAGGCCATCGCCCGCGTGGCGCCGCAGACGACGCCCAAGCCTGCTCCGACGCTGTCGATCCCCAAGCCCGAGTCGGAGCCCGCCCCGCGTCCGTCGTCCTTCGTCGACGACCCCGTGCCGTTCACCAAGCCCTCGGCGTCGCTGCCGCGACTCGGGCTCGAGCCGTCCGGCGCGTCGGCTACGCCGGAGGCGCCCGCCGCTGCAGCGCCGGCCGCGGTCGAGGCACCCGCAGACGAGCACGAGCACGACGGGCACGAGGACGAGGCGGGGTTCGACCGGTTCGGCGCCCCCGGCCAGCGGGCCAAGCTCGCCGACGACGACCTGCTGTCCAAGCCTCTGTGGGAGGTCGCAGGAGGCGCCGTTGCCGACGGGTCCGACGTGGACGAGGTCGCGGTCGACGAGGTCATCGAGGTCGAGGACTTCGTGGACGAGGTCATCGAGGCCGAGGTCGAGGTGGACGAGGTCATCGAGGCTGGGGTCGAGGTGGACGAGGTCATCGAGGCTGGGGTCGAGGTTGACGAAGTCATCGAGGCCGAGGTTCCGGTGGTCGATGGTTCCGTCGCCGAGGTCGCCGAGGTCGCCGTCGACGAAGACGCCGAGGTCGAGCACGAGCGGTTCGATCCTGCTGCCCTCGTGATCGAGGAGCCCGAGCTGGTGCCGACCGACTTGGCGACGGTCGCTGCCGACGAAGCGCCGGCACCCGTCGCCGCGGCCGACCCGGTCGACCACGTGCTCAACGCCCTCATCAACCGGGCCAAGGAACGCCAGGTCGGCATCGCGCAGGTGGCCGCCGAGCTGGTGGAGCAGGCCGACCTGGAGGACAAGGAGGTCGACGAGGTCCTCGCCGATCTCCTCGGCGTCGCCGAGAGCGAGGGCGCCGATGCCGTCGACCGGCCGGAGCTCACCCTGTTCTCCGACGCCGTCCCGCAGCGCCCGGGTCAGCTGACCGACTTCGCCCGGCTGCCGTCGACCGAGAAGAAGCGGGCACTGATCCGCGTCCTGTGCCTGCTGGTGGCGCTCCAGGAGGAGCACAAGCTCGAGGGGCGCGACGCGGACGAGCCGGCCGACGCCGACGAGGACGCCGGCGCCGAGGAGTCGGCAGGTGCGCGGAGCTGGCCGCTCGCTCGGGCGGTCTGGCCGGTCAAGACCCCGCAGCGACGCGACGACGACCGCGACCTGCCCGGTCGTTCCCGTCTCGCCAAGACTCGCTGACCTG
>CAZYKR010000130.1:0-11836 GCA_964648005.1 uncultured Iamiaceae bacterium | reverse complement strand
GGACCGGCGTGGCGCATCGCCGGATGGACCGCCCGAGCGAAGCAGACGCCGATGCCCGCCTCGGCGACGCAGCGCGCCACGCCCGGGCCATCGAGCTCGATGGCCACGCCGAGCGCTTCGAGCACGTCGAACGAACCGCTCGTCGACGACGCACGGCGGTTGCCGTGCTTGCACACGGTCGCCCCGGCGCCGGCGGCGATGAAGCAGGCGCCGGTCGAGATGTTCAGCGCGGCGCGGCGACGGGCGGGCGATCCACCGGTACCGACGATGTCGATCGGCTCGAGGCCCGGCGGCAGCTCCAACGGCGACGCCGCCGCCAGCATGGCGTCGACCATCCCGGTGACCTCGTCGACCGTCTCGCCCTTCATGCGCAGCGCCACGATGAACGCCGCGATCTGCGCCGGCGCGGCCTCGCCCGCCAGGACGTCGGTCAGAGCGGCCTGCGCCTCGTCGGCGGACAGGTCACGACGGTCGATCAGGGCAGAGAGGATCGCCGGCCATCCCCCGAGCTCGGTCAACGTCGCCATGGTGCTCCCTCGGTTGCAGCGGTGCTGGACGGCACGACGCTACGCGGCGGCGCGCTCAGGCGCTGCGGCGGGCGGCGGCGGCGTAGGCAGCGCGACGCCGCTGGCGGATGATCCGCCGGCGCTCACGCTCGGTGGCCCCGCCCCACACGCCTTCCTTCTCCCGGAAGCCGAGGGCGTACTCCAGGCACTCGGCCTGGACGGGGCACACAGCACAGACCGCCTTCGCCGCCTCTGCCTCGCCCTCTTCCTCGGTCGCCGGATAGAAGATGGTCGGATCAAGCCCTCGACACGCCGACTTGGCGCGCCACGGTTGGTTCTTCAAGCTCGCCCTTTTCGAACGTCGCACTGACCTGAGTTTGGAGTATGGGCCGTTGGCGGCAGCGGTGTCCAAATGAGGCGCCGGTCACGCCGGCCGGGGCGCCGGGCCACCGAGCCGCCGGAGGACTCGCCGTCAGGCCTGGCCCCGCAGATCGGCGAGGAGCTGGGCCCGATGGTCGTCGCGCAGGACGGTGGCGTGCGTGTAGGCCGGATGGGTGAGCGCCAGCGCCACCGGGGCAGCGGCGAACCGTTCGACCTCGTCGGACGTGAGGGCGAAGTGCACATAGTGCACCGATGCCGTCACGTCCTCGCGCGTCAGCTGCTTGGCGTGGTCCGGGTCGACGATGCAGCGCACCACCTGGGTGCCGTCGACGACGTCACCGTCCGCGCCGGCGCCGAGGCGCAGCTCGACCGTCGTCTCGATGCCGACGAGCTTGGGCAGCCAGTCGCGCAGCAGATCGTCGGACGTGAGCTCGATCAGCATCGTCGCCGCCAGGTGCCCCGGCTCGGGGATGAGCGGGTTGTAGGTCTCGAGCTCGTGCTCGATCGCTTCGTCGGTGCTCAGGCGCTCGACGCGCGCCATCTCCTGGATCTGGAACCGGATCGTGGCTCGGTTCTCGAACACGAACGTGACGATCGGTCCGACGTGGATGCGCCGCTGCTTCTTCAGGGCGATGATCTCGGCGAGGAACGCCGGCCGCTCGCGCTCGTAGGCGCGCGTGTCGGCGATGTCGGCCAGGGTGAGCTTGGTCATGGCGCTCCCGTCGCGTCGTGGGGACCGGGCGCGCCGGGGTGCTCGGCGCCGGGTTCCGGCGCGATGCCGTAGGCGCGAGCGAGCAGTTGCAGCGGATGCTGCGGGCGCTTGCCGGTCTCCTGGGTGATCGAGCCGTTGGCGAGGTGGCAGTCCCCGGCGACGGTGTCGTTGCCGGCCCGTTCGATGGCGTCGGCCATCTTCCCTGCGACCTTGCGTGAGATCTCGTAGTTCTCGGCCCGGTACCCCCAGGTCCCGTCGATGGCCGAGCACTCGGCCACGAACGACACCTTGGCACCGGTCAGCTTGAGCAGGTCACGGCCGCGCACGCCGATGTTCTGCGCCCGCAGGTGACAGGGGGCGTGGTAGGTGAGCTGCTCGTGCACCTCGCCGGCGAAGTCGGTGTCGATCGCCGTGTCGTCGCCCTTGTGGAGCTTCCACAGGTACTCGGCGGCGTCGTAGGTGTTGTCGGCGACGAGCTTGGCGTCGGGCGAGTTGAGGTAGTCGACGTAGTCCTGCTTGAGGATGTACCCGCACGTCGGCTGCGGGACGACGATGTCGTAGCCGGCACGGACGGCTTCGGCGAGCACCTTGACGTTGTCGTTGCCCTGGGCGACGAAGTGGTCGATGTCGCCCGAGTGCAGCCACGGGGCGCCGCAGCAGCGCTGGCCCTCGGGCAGGCTGCACGACACGCCGTTGCGCTCGTAGACCTTCACGAGGTCCTGGCCGATGGCGGGCTCCTGGTACTCGACGATGCAGGTCGAGAACAGCGCCACCTTGCCCTGCGACTCGGCGACGGCCACCGGCTCGGTCGTCGAGCGCTTGCGGAACCAGGTCGAGAAGCGTTCCCTGGCGTAGGGCGGCAACAACCGCTGCGAGGCGATCCCGACGGTGCGCTCCATCAGCTTGCGCGGCGCGGAGCCGGGCGTGCCGATCGCCTTGTTGACCAGCGGCGCCAACGCCGTGTTGAGCCTGCCGACGAGATCGGTGCGGGCGAGCGCCTGATCGGTGAGGCGGGCCGCGACAGGCTCGCGGTGGTTGCGCCTGCGCACCTGCTCGGCGCGCAGCATCAACCGGGGGAAGTCGAGCGCCCACTCGTGCTGGTCGGGCGTGTAGGGGCAGTTGATGTAGCAGAGCTTGCACTGGAAGCACTCGTCGACGACCTGGTCCTGCTCCGCCGGGGTCATGCGGGCGGCGTCCTGATCGTGGGCGTCGACGGAGTCGAACAGCGTCGGGAACGACGTGCAGAACTTGAAGCACAGCCGACAGCCGTGGCACAGGTCATAGACCCGCGTCAGCTCGTCGCGCAGGTCGGCCTCGTCGAAGTAGGCCGGGTGAAACGGGTCGTAGGTGGTGGTCATGCGCGGCGCAGCTCCGGTGCGGTCGGGCGGTTCGGGCGATCGTTCGGCACAGCCCCGCCGCTGAGTGCAGGGCGGGGCCGTCGCGCCGGCAGGCCCGGTCGCCGCGGCGCGCGCCGCGACGACCGGTACGACCGGCGGTCGGACTCAGAGGCCCTCGAGCGCGGCGCTGTACTTGCCGGCGTGGCTCTTCTCGGCCTTGGCGAGGGTCTCCATCCACTCGCCGATCTCCTCGAAGCCCTCGTCGCGGGCGGTCTTGGCGAAGCCGGGGTACATCTCGGTGTACTCGTAGGTCTCGCCGGCGACGGCCGACTTGAGGTTGTCCTCGGTGTCGCCGATGGGCAGGTCGGTCGCCGGATCGCCGACCTGGGCGAGGAAGTCGAGGTGGCCGTGTGCGTGACCCGTCTCGCCGTCCGCCGTGGAGCGGAACAGCGTCGCCACCTCGGGGTAGCCCTCGACGTCGGCCTTCTGCGCCATCCACAGATAGCGACGGTTCGCCTGGCTCTCGCCGGCGAAGGCTTCCTTGAGGTTCTCGTGGGTCTGGGTGCCTTGCAGATCAGCCATGGTGGCTCCTTGGGTTGCCGTTGGGTTTGTGTTGCCGTTGGATTGTGGTGCCGGTCGGTTGCGCCGGGTGGCGTGCCGCAGGGACAGCCGAGCGCGACCGGGTCGAGGTCAGTCCGTCGCCGTCGCGCACGATGCGCAACGGCCGCGGAACACGACCTCGGTCTGATGGACCCGGAAGCCGGCCAGCTCGCTGCGGGGCAGGGTGGGCGCCCCTGCGCCGACCGGTACGTCCCGCACCAGGCCGCACCGATCGCACACGAGGTGGTGGTGAGGCCCGGTGTTGGGGTCGAACCGTGCGGCGCCCGTCCCGAGCTCCAGTTGGCCGATCTCGCCCATCGCCGCCAGGTCGTTGAGCGTCTGATAGACGGTGCGCAACGAGATGGTCGGCATCTCCTCCCGGACGATGGCGAACACCGCTTCGGCCGAGGGGTGCTGGTCGTTGCCCTCCAGCGCCGCGAAGACGGCCACACGCTGGGGCGTGACCTTCAGTCCTCGGGCCCTGAACTCCCCCACGAGCTCCGTCGGCGTTCGCACCACGGCGACCCTAGGCGACCACCGGCTGGTTTTCAACGATTGTTGTTGAACAGTTGGTGACGGTTGGATGGCCGCCGGCCTACCGATCGGTAGAGGCCGCTTCCGTGCGGCCCCCCGTAACATGGCCCGGCCCTCCCCTCTCCCTGTCCTCCCCTCTCCCTGTCCTCTTTGCGCGAGCCCCCACCTCGCGCAGCGTCTGGAGCTGTCATGCCGGGTGCCTTTGATCGAGCGCAGAGCCTGCGCCGCCTCGAGACCGAGACCTTCGACGTGGTCGTCGTCGGCGCCGGCATCACCGGTGCCGGTGTGGCGCTCGATGCTGCATCGCGCGGGCTGCGCACCGCGCTCGTCGAGCGTGACGACTTCGCCTCCGGCACCTCGTCGAAGTCGTCGAAGTTGGTGCACGGCGGCCTGCGCTACCTCCAACAGGGCGAGGTGCGCCTCGTCTACGAAGCGCTCGCCGAACGCCAACGCCTCCGCCACAACGCACCACACCTGGTGCACCTGCTGCCGTTCCTGATCCCGGTGTTCTCCAAGGACGGCGTGATCCCCAAGCCGCTGGCCCGGGCACTCGGTTCGGCCATGTGGACCTACGACCTGACCGGCGGCGCACGCATCGGCAAGCTGCACAAGCGCATCTCCGCCGACGAGGCCCACGCCCACATGCCGACGCTGCCGCGAGATCGGCTGGCTGCGTCGTACCTCTACTACGACGCCGAGGCCGACGACGCCCGCCTCACCCTCACGGTGGCGCGCACCGCGGCCATGCACTTCGGTGCTGCCGTGGCCAACGGTTGCAGCGTGATCGGTATCGACAAGGACGAGCGCGGCCAGGCCAACGCCGTGCGGGTACGCGCCGACGGCCGGGAGATCACCGTGCGGACCAGCGCCGTCGTCAACGCCGCCGGCGTGTGGTCCGACGACGTCCGGGCACTCGACGAAGGCACGCATCCGCACTCGATCCGCCCGGCCAAGGGCATCCACCTGACCGTGCCGTGGCGCCTGGTCCGCAACGACATCGCCGTCGTGGTGCCGGTGCCGAAGGACAAGCGGTCGATGTTCGTGGTCCGCTGGGGAGACCTGGCCTACATCGGCACGACCGACACCGACTACGACGGCCCGATGGACGACCCCGAGGTCACGCCCGACGATGTCGCCTACGTGCTCGACGCCCTCCGGTTCAGCTGCACGTCGAACATCGGGCCCGAGGACGTCACCGGCAGCTGGGCCGGCCTGCGACCGCTGGTGCGCGACGCGTCGAGCGACCGCACGGCGGACCTGTCGCGCCGCCACAAAGTGTCGCGCTCGACCAGCGGCGTCATCTCGATCACCGGCGGCAAGCTCACGACCTACCGGCGCATGGCAGCCGACACCGTCGATGCCGTCGTCGAGGACCTCGGCACGGCGCTGCCGACAGGCGTCGCCCGCCGCAGCCGCACCAAGAAGCTCCGCCTGCACGGCGCCGAGGGGTACGACGACATCCGCTCGGGCGCCGACCGGCTGTCGTCCACGCTCGACGGCGCCGCCGTACAACACCTACTCGGGCGCTACGGCACCGACGCCCGGACCCTGGTCGCCATGGTCGAGCGCGAGCCGGCGCTCGGTGAGGTGCTGCTGCCCGGCCTGCCGTACCGCAAGGTCGAGGCGGTCTTCGCCGCCCGGTACGAGATGGCCCGCAGCGTCGACGACGTGTTGTCTCGGCGAACCCGGGCGCGCCTGCTGGGCCGTGACGACTCGATCCGTGCTGCAGAGACGGTGGCGGAGCTGATCGCCGACGACCTCGGCCTCGATGCCGACGCACGACGTGCCCAGGTCGAGCAGTATCGGACTGCGGTCGACGCCGAGCGGACCACGGCGGGCCTGCCCCCCACCACGCTCGACGCCCTGCTCGCCGCCACCACCGGCGCCTGAGCACCAGCCCGCCACCGGCTCGGCCGCCCACGGCGAGTCCGGGCGACCACCCACCCCGCGAGGAGCCAGCGATGACGACGACCAGCGTGCCCGAGCCTCTGCCGGAGCCCGGACCCGGCGCACCGACACCCCCGATCGCCCTGGCCGGCGACGCCGCAGACGCCCGAGCGCGGTTGGCGTTGGATCGCGTCGAGGTGCCGGCCGAGGTGCTCGGTCGGCTCACCAACGCCTGCGCCACCGTGACCGACGACCGGTCGACCGTCGCTGAAGCCAGCCGCGATTGGTGGCCGCTGGCGATGGTGTGGGCAACCGAGGGTGCGGTCGCCGGGTTGGGCTCGGTGGTGTGCCGGCCCTCCACCGTCGAGGAGGTCCCCGAAGTCCTGGCGATCTGCAATGCCGCCCGCATCCCGGTGACGGCCGCCGCAGGACGCTCGGGCGTGTGCGGCGCATCGGTCCCGCTCTACGGCGGCGTCGTGCTCGACCTCTGCGACCTGGCGGGCATCCGTGATGTCGACGACACCTCGATGGTGGTCGACGTGCTCGCCGGCACCTTCGGCGACCACTTCGAGCACGAGCTGCGCAACCGCCACAACGTGACCGTCGGCCACTGGCCGCAGTCGATGGCCCTGTCGACCGTCGGCGGCTGGCTCGCCTGCCGCGGCGCCGGACAGCTGTCGAACCGCTACGGCAAGATCGAGGACATGGTGATCGGGCTCGATGTCGTGCTCGCCGACGGCACGACGCTGCGCACCGGTGGCCAGGCTCGCCAGTCGGTCGGCCCCGACCTCAACCAGCTCTTCGTCGGCTCCGAGGGCACCCTCGGCATCATCACCGGCGCCCGCCTGCGGGCCCATCCGGCGCCGGTCGCCGAGCTGCGGGCCGCCTACGGCTTCGCCTCGTTCGCCGACGGGCTCGACGCCTGCCGCCGGATCCTGCGCAGGGGCGCCACGCCGGCCGTGTTGCGCCTGTACGACGAGGTCGAGTCGCAGCGGAACTTCGGCACGACCGACACGCACATGGTGCTGGTGCTCGACGAGGGCGACCCGACGCTGGTCGCCGCCACGATGACCGTCGTCGCCGAGGAGTGCCGCAACGCGCTCCTGCTCGACCCGGCCTTCGTCGGCACGTGGATGGAGCACCGCAACGAGGTCAGCGCGCTGGAGCGCCTGATCTCCGGCGGCCTCGTCGTCGACACGATGGAGATCACCGGCCCATGGGCGGCGCTCGACGCCATCTACGTCGATGCCGTGGCGGCGATCAAGGAGGTCGAGGGCACGCTCGCCGCATCGGCGCACCAGTCGCATGCCTACGCCGACGGCGCCTGCCTGTACTTCACGTTCGCCGGCAAGGTCGAGCCCGACGCCCGTGACGCCTACTACCGCGCCGTGTGGGACGCCGGCACCCGCACCGTGCTGCGCCACGGCGGGTCGCTCAGCCACCACCACGGCGTCGGCATCAACCGGGCGCGCTTCGTGCGCGATGCGCTCGGCAACGGTCTCGACGTCCTCGCCGGCATCAAGGCGGCGTTGGACCCCAACGGCATCCTGAACCCCGGCAAGCTCGGGCTCGACAACCCGTTCGGCGCCAACCCGTTCGTCGACGGATCGTTCGCCGACGGGGGCGCCGGGTGAGCGACCCCGCGCCGTCGGACCTCGACGGTGCCGACGCCGGCGATCCGGGGACCACCCCCGGCGCCATCGACTGGCGTGCCGTCGTCGTCGGTGCCCTCGTCGGCGGCGCCATCGCCTTGCCGGCAGGACTGCTCGGACGCGTGGCGCCGGAAGGCTCGGTGTTCGGCCTGCTGGCGACGCTCGCCGTCGTCGTCGGCCTGGCGACCGGGGGCTACGCCGCGGCGCAGCGCCGGATCGACATGGCCATGGCCCACGGGGCACTCGCCGGCCTGCTCGCCTACGTCGGCGTGCAGGGCATCGGCGTCATCACCACGCTGGCGCGCGGCGACGAGCTGCGCCCGCTCGGCTACCCGCTGCTCGCCGCCATCTCCACGAGCTGCGGCATCCTGGGCGGCTGGGTCGCCACCCGCAACCGTCGACGGGACCTGGAGGGTTGAGATGTCCGTCCTCGTGATCGATGTCGGGACCAGCGGGCTGCGCGCCGCGCTCGTCTCCGACGACGCCACCATCACCGCCGAGCACCACCTGGTGCTGCTGCCCGACTCGCCCGCCGCAGGGCTGGTCGAGTTCGACGCCGCCGCCATGGCCGGCGCCGCGCTCGACCTGGCGCAGCGGGCGCTCGACGGCGCCGACGCCGTGCGCGCCGTGGGCATCGCCAACCAGCGCGCGTCGACCATCGTGTGGGACCGCGCCACGGGCGTGCCGGTCGGGCCGGGCCTCGGCTGGCAGGACCTGCGCACCGTGGGCGAGTGCCTGGTGCTGCAGGCCGAGGGGCTGCGCCTGGCGCCGAACCTCAGCGCCACCAAGATCGCCTGGCTCCTCGACCAGCACGACCCCGAGCGCGACCGCGACCTGTGCGTCGGCACCGTCGACAGCTGGATCGCCTGGACCATCTCCGGTGGCGCGCACCACATCACCGACGCCACGAACGCCGCGCTGACCGGGCTGGTGACGGTCGGCGGCGACGACTGGGACGACCGGGTGCTCGACATCCTGCGCATCCCCCGGTCGATGCTGCCCACCATCGTCGACTCGACCGGCGACCTGGGTGAGGCCACCGCCCTGCCGGGTGCGCCGCCGATCTGCGGCATCGCCGGCGATCAGCAGGCGAGCCTGATCGGACAAGGCTGCGTGGCGCCGGGACCGGCGAAGATCACCTTCGGCACCGGCGGCATGCTCGACACGGTCATCGGCCCCGAACGGCCCGGGTTCGCCACCCGTGGCGGCGGCGGGACCTTCCCGATCATCACGTCGCGGCGTGGCGGCGAGACGGTCTGGGGCCTGGAGGCGATCATGCTGGCTGCGGGCACCAACGTGGAGTGGCTGCGCGACGACCTCGGCCTCATCGACGATGCCGCGGCGTCGCACGACGTGGCGGCCTCGTGCGAGACCACCGACGGTGTCGTGTTCGTCCCGGCACTGCTCGGCCTCGGTACGCCGCACTGGGACTACGGCGCACGGGGCACCCTGCTCGGCGTCACGCGCGGCACCGGTCGACCCCAGATCGTGCGGGCCGTGCTCGAGGGTGTCGCCCAACGCGGCGCCGACCTGGTCGAGGCCACCGAGACCGATGCCGGTCGGTCCATCGACCACCTGCGCGTCGACGGCGGCATGAGCCGGAACCCGACGTTCGTCCAAGCGCTCGCCGACGCCGCGGGCCGGCCGGTCGAGGTGTCTCCCGTGGTCGAGGCCACCACGCTCGGCGCCGCCTACCTGGCCGGCATGGCGATCGGGACCTGGGGCTCGTGGGACGACGTCGCCGCCTCGTGGTCCCCGATGCGCGCCGTCGAGCCCGCCGGCCCGACCGACCGCGATCGGTGGCGCGACGCCGTCGAGCGCGCCAAGGGCTGGTTCGGCGACCTGTCGGCCCTGGACTTCTGACCGGACGTCGCTGCGGCGGGCCGGGCGGTTTCCCCCGGGACCCTCCGGGGCACTAGAAAACACCTCTGGCAGTCCCCCGACGAAGGAAGCGCTGATGGACGCACGGGCCCTCCGACGGATGGCAACCGAGGCCGACGAGCAGCATCGCGAGGCGATGCGCACCATGCCTGCGGACCTCCACGAGCGCCACTTCTCGACCGCCGATCCCGACCGGACGGCGTCGCGGCGACGCTTCCTCGGCACGGTGGGCCTCGGAGGCGCTGCCATCGCCATCGCCGGCATCAGCGTGCCCGTGCTCGGCGGTGTGGCCGGCGCCCAGGCCGCCGACGAGCCCTACGCCCCCGATGCCGCCGACCTGCAGCTCGCCACCTTCGCCTGGGCGCTGGAGCTCACCGCCGCCGCCGCCTACGGGCTCGCCGCGGACACGACGGTGCTCACGTCGGGCGAGGCCGAGGTGGTTCGGCTGTTCGGCGGCCACCACCGCGACCACGCGCTGGCGTTCGAGACGCTGCTCGGCACCGTCAAGGGCGAAGAGGTCGGCGGCACCACGTCGACGACCGCCGCTGCCACACCGATCCAGTCGCTCGTCGACGGGCTGGGCCCCCAGATCACCGGCGCCCCCGACGCGGCATCGCTGATGCAGGTGCTGCTGTCGATCGAGGAGGGTGCCGCCGCGACCTACCTGTTGGCGCTCGGCAACCTCGACGACACGCTGCTGGCCGAGTCGGCCGCCAAGATCCTGCCCGTCGAGTCGCAGCACGCCGTCGTGTGGAGCCAGCTGCTGGAGGTCCCGATCGAGGACTACCTGCCGGCGTTCCAGACCACCGCCGATGCCTTCGACCCCGCGAGCTACGCCGGCTGAGCGCCGCGCCCCCGGAAGGACCACGATGACGCTGTCCCGTGACGAGATGCGACGTGAGCTCGACGCCATCAAGCGCGAGCACGAGGCGGACATGGCCGGCCGACCGGGCCTGCTGCGCCGGCTCTTCGACCCGGAGTCCCGGGTGCCGGCCGAGGTGCGCGCCGCTGCGGCGGGTGCGCCGAGCCGCCGCCAGCTGCTGACCGCTGGCGGCCTGACCGTCCTGGGCGCCGCCGTCGTCAGCGCCTGCGTCGAGCCGCCCGAGGAGCGCCAGATCCCGGTGACCGGTGCCGGCAAGGAGACCACCACCACCTCCATGTCCTCGGCTGAGATGGAGGCCATGAACCTGACCGTGCTGCGGGTCGGCCAGTCGATCGAAGCGTTGGCCGTGCAGCAGTACGAGGCCGTCGTCGGCGCCGCCGATGCCGAGCTCGCCGACGCGCTCACGCTCTTCGCCGAGCAGCACCAGGAGCACGCCCAGTCGTTGAGCGACGCCATCACCTCCCTCGGCGGCGAGCCGTACCAGGACGGCAGCCAGGCGTGGGACAAGCCCAACCCGGTGCTGCTCGAGGCGCTGGCCGAGCCGATCGCCCTGGCCACCGACAACACCGGCGTGCTCGCCTTGGCGTTGATCCTCGAGAACGTCGCCCAGCAGACGTACACCTACCAGGTCAAGAACCTCTCCGAGCCGGAGCTGCGCGCCGCCGCCATGAGCATCGGCGGCATCGAAGCCCGTCACATGGCGGTGCTGCTCGGCATCGAGACCCCCGACACCCCCACCGGGCAGGCGCCGTTCCCCTTCGGCAAGACGCTCGATGCGGTCAAGGAGGGCGAGGCGGTCGAGGTCGTCGGCTCCGGCCAGTAACTCGGTCTGCAAGCTCGGGTCCATCCCTCGTGCCCACCCGGGGCGCTCGCTCCGCCGGGGTCCGCATTGGTTGCGCATACAAGCTGATAGTCGCCAAGTAGCCTGGCGCCCAATCCGCTACGCCGTCGGCACCGAACCGGGGTGACGACGCGCACCCAGGGGGCACCATGCACCGACCGACCGGAACCACTTCCCGCCTGCTCGGCGGGGCCATCGCCGCGGGCCTGCTGCTGGCGGGCTGCTCGTCGGGGAGCTCCGACGACGCTGCGAGCGGGGACGTTGCGTCGGACGCATCGACGTCGTCGACCGTGGCGGTGAACGCCGGGGCGGAGGTGGAGGTCAGCGAGTACCGGTTCCTCCCCAGCCAGATCACGATCGACAAGGACCAGTTCGTCCAGTGGACCAACGACGGCGACCGGGTGCACCTGATCACCCACGACACGCCCGTCGACGCCGACCGCAAGTTCAAGTCGGACAACATCGAACCGGGCCAATCGTTCCAGTTCATGTTCACCGAGCCGGGCACCTACGAGTACTTCTGCGCCATCCACCCCGACACCATGCACGGCACCGTCGTCGTCAGCTGACACCTCCCCCGTTCCGGTACTCCTCTCGTTCTGGTAGTGCAACCGGTCGCCAA
>CAZYKR010000129.1:0-11947 GCA_964648005.1 uncultured Iamiaceae bacterium | reverse complement strand
TCGCGCTCGACAAGCTCATCCACCGAGCGCTCCGAGGCATGTTCGACGGACCGACGACTGTCGGCCTCGACTGGGCTGATGGTCGAGGCATCGTCATCGACATCTCCGCCGTATACGGAGACCGCGACGCGCTTCCGCTCGTGATGATGGCTGGCACCCACTGGCTCGGCGCCGTCCTCCAACGCGAATCGGACCGGCGGGTCATTCAGGTGATCGACGAGGCGTGGGCCGCCGTCCTCCATGGAGCACGCCACTTCCAGTCGTCGCTCAAGCTCGCCCGCACCTACGGAGTGTCGACCTGGCTCCTGTGCCACCGGCCCTCCGACCTCACCGCCCAGGCCGACGACGGGACCGCCGACGCCAAGATCGCCGCCGGGCTCCTCTCGGACATCCAGACCCGCATCCTGCTGCGCCAACCGTCCGACCAGCTCGCCATGGCCGCAGACCTCTTCGCCCTCACCGAACGCGAGACCGACCTCGTCGGCCAGCTCGTGCGCGGACGAGCCCTGTGGCGGCTGCAGCACCGAGGGGCAGTCGTCCAAGGCGTACTGACCGCCCGCGAACGCCAGCTCTTCGACACCGACGCCGCCATGGCCGCATGAGGAGGACCAACCCATGAGCACCGACCGACCACACCGTTGGGACATCGGCGAGGTCCTCGACCGCACCGACCTCGCCGCGCTCCTCGAGGAGCACTCCGACTCGATCGGCACACCCCGGGGTCGGCGCTGGAGCTGCCCCGTGCCCGGCCACCCCGACAACCACGCCTCAGTCAGCATGTACACCGACAGCCGCGGCCACCAACGCTGGCGCTGCTGGTCCGGCGACGACACCCACCGAGGCGACGCCATCGACTTGGTCATGGTCACCCGCCGCGTCGACCGAGGCGACGCCATCGAACACCTCGCGTCACGGGCCGGACTGCGACCCAACGAACCGCTGCCTCCCCCTCTCCCCCGCAAGGCCGCACAGCCGAACGGCCCGCGGCCTCTTTCACCCGACGTCGTGCGATACGTCACGAAGTGCGCCGAGCGGTTGTGGCAGCCCGACATGCTTCCGGTCCGGAAGTGGCTCGCCGCCCGCGGGTTCACCAAGGACGTCCTCTTGGCCAACCACGTCGGCGCCGATCCCGGCCGCCAGCGCATGAGCCGGCCAGCCGGCCTGCCACGGGGTGACGGACCCGCCGCCGTGTTCCCCGCGCTCGATCTGAATGGGGTCGTCCGCTACGCGCAGACCCGCTACCTCCACCCCAACCCCGGCGGACCCAAGTTCGACAACCCATCCACCTCGATGGGATCGAACCCTCGGCTCGCGTGGACCACCCCCACCGGCGACGACCGGCGCCCCGGCACCCTCATCGTGTGCGAAGGGATCCCCGACGCGCTCACCGCCGCACAGAACGGCTTCCAGGCCGTTGGCATCCTCGGCTCGCAGTACCCCGACCACAGCGTCGCCACCCGGCTCGCGACCCATGCCGAGCGCGAAGGCCTGACGATCGTGGCCGTCATCGACGGTGACAACGCCGGCCGAAACTTCGGCCAACGGCTCGGCGAGCTCATCGCCGAATCCGGCATCGACCTCCAGATCATCGAACCCCCGACCCCGGGCCACGACCTCAACGACTGGGCCCGCGAGATCCCCGACTGGGCCGACTGGATCGCACCCGCCATGCCCGTCGACCGAACCATCGACCTACGGGACCACGAGCCCACGACCACATTGGAGGTCACAACCCCGTGAACGTCATCACCCTCACCGGCCGCCTCATCGACGACCCCGCCCGCACCGACACCGGCAAGGGCATCAAGGCCACCTTCCACCTCGACGTCGACGGCCGACGCCGGCTCCGCCTACCCGTGACCACCTGGAACCAGCTCGCAGGGACGTGCGCGACACACCTCACCCGCGGGCGACATGTCGCCGTGTCCGGCCGCCTCGACCACAACCAGTTCACCGGCCACGACGGCAAGAAGCGCGACCGCTGGGAGATCACCGCCACAGCCGTCACCTTCCTCGACGCGCCACCCGACGGCGTCGCCGAGTCGTCCGCCCAGGCGAGCGGTCGACGCCTCAGCGCGGTGGCTGGGTCGGCTGGCTGAGCAGCCGGTGCAGCTCGTTCAGCATCCCTCGCACGTCGCGCCACGGCGGCGACAAGTCCTCGAACAGCCGAGCCAACTGCTCGCGCTCGCCCAACAGGATCGCCGCCTCATCCAGCAGGCGATCGAGCTGGTCTCGGGGCAACTGCCCGCTCGCGCCGACGCTGCGGCGAAGGATCTCCACCTCCGGTCGCGTGAGTCGGGCACGGTTCGCCATCGGCGCCATCGTACGAACTCACGTTCGATCCGCCAAGCGCGTCTGCTACCGTTCCCGGTGGGCTCCACCGCATACCTCCGAGTCGCCGTCTCGTGGAGCGACGGCGAGACCGGAGCAACGCGATGCAGGACACCTACGACCCCTTCAGCTACCTCTTCAACGAGATCCGCGCCCACGACGCCGGACTCCGCGAGGACTGGGCGCCCTACCAACGGGACCACTACCTCGAGGTCCTGCTCGTCGAGGAGGCCCAGGAAATTGCCTGGGGCCGGCACCACCTCACAGTCGTGCACGGAGAGGTTCTCGACGATGTCGAGGCCGACCTCCTCGACGAGCTCTTCGTCACGTGGGAGGAGATTGCGGCTCATGCCGCCTGGGCGCGTATCGGCGGCGTCCCAGATCGACAGATGTCACTCTCGATCTCAGGGCCGGGTCGCGACGCCGCGCTCGCGTCCGCAGCCAACCAGGCGCTACAGCTCAACCCGGGCGGCTGGCGAATCATCGAAGGGGTGGGCCAGTAGCCCAAGTCGGTTGATCAGAACTGGTAGTTGACGTATCGCCACGACAGCTCGGGCGCGAAGTCGAGGTAGATCAACGTTGCCACGAGAACCATCGACGTCAGCGCCTCGAGTCCAATCATCCTGACTGGCCGGGCGCGGTCGAAGGCACCGAGGTCCCGGAGCGTGCTTCGCCACAGGCCACCCGTTCCGCTGAGGTCGGGAGCGTTGAAGACCACCACGATCCCAACCTCGTCGGGCAACGTTTCCAATGCCGACTCGAACTCAGCGCGCTCATCTGACCCCAGTTCCGTTCGCTCGGGTCTCTGGTCGACGACGAGCAGGATCCGGTCGTGGATCGACTCGAGCGGAGGCTCGTCCCGAAAGTCGTCGTGAGGACCCACGCCAAATTCCGCGAACGCTGGAGACTGCCACTCCAACGTCTGATAGACGCGGCCCGCGACGAGCCGAAGGTCCCGTCTCGCTGGCACTGTGCCCGTCGACCGGAAGTCGTGCGCGGAGAGAATGCTCTCGACCAACCGAGCGAAGAGATCCGCGCTGCACACCTCGATCTGCGATCGCAACGGATCAAAGCGGTGCCCGAGCGGCCGTCCTCGGAACGCCGGCCCGTCGATCCGCATGCTTCGGTGATGCAGCATCGACTCCAGCCTCGCTGGATCGAGCACCCGCGACGCATCGATCTTGAGGGTGACGCTGTTCCCGGGTTCGGCAAGCGCCGGGTAGAAGGTCCCCGCGGGCCATTGCCGCTCGACAACATCTCGGATGTCTTCCGCCACAAAGATGTCTGCCGACTCGACATAGATGACGATGTAGACGGGCTCAGGCGCAGCGGCCCAGAAGCGAAGATGTTCGACCGCAACCGAGCAGTCAACGTAGTCGAGCGACTCGAACTGCTCCTGTGACAAGGTCGACGACCGCTTGCCCTTCGCCTGGAACCAGACCCTCACCTGAGACGCGTCGTAACCCGACGGGCCTTCGACAAACAGGTGGAGACCGGTGTCGATACCACCCCGGTCCTTCTCGTACGTGACGGGCACCCCCCGTGTCGTTAGCAAGGCGCGCAGCTTCGCCATGTACTCAGACTCGAACTGATCCTGCTCCCCGATCCTCGGCACGCGACAAGGTTGCCCGATGGATCGCCCCGTGGGCCGAACCCTCCAGCAAGTTGCCGACGGCCCTCCTTGGCAGCGCTACCTGGCGTCGTAGGGCGCGGGCCCCGTGGGAAAGTCCTCTCCCCGAAAGCTCGCCTCGGAGCTGGCTCTCCCCTCGGCGGGTGGACCCCACGTGACGTCGAGTGGGACCGGTCGACTGATGGGCCCCAGGGCGCCTCGTTGGTCGCACTCATCGCGGTACGCCGAGGTGAGCAGCTCCGCCTTCCGGCTCGTGCCGGTGCAGTCGTACTCGTAGGCGGCAATCTCCGCCCGGAGGAAGATCTCGATCATGCGAAGGCGTTCGGAGAATCGGATTCGTCCCCAGAAGGCCGACTCGGCCCACTCGGCCACCTCGGGGTCGATGCCGAGGCGAGGGTTCACCTCTACCTCGGCCCCGTGCGGCCAGGGCGTCACGGTGATTCGCGCTACCCGGGCGCGTCCATCGACGAGAACTCGCTCGCCCCATTGGAGGCTGACCTGTGTACCGGCTGGTACCTGGACGACTGGTTCCATCTCGGCGAGGTATGCGGTGCCGACCGTCAGTCTGCGGTGCCGGTCGATCCGTGCGAGTCGGTTGACCGTGCCCAGGTAGTTCGCGTCGGCGTTGCTGTTGAACGGCTGCATCTGAAGCAGCATCTGTCGGTGATGGGCAGCGAGGTGCTTCAACCGGTACTCGTTTCGAGTCCAAGCCTCCGTGGACTCGTAGATCGGGAACTGGAGGGTCCCCTCGTCTGGCGGGGGGAGCGTCCCCGTGACGTAGGCCGCCGTCGCCCAGACGATGTAGTCAAGGCAGGCGCGAGCGTTGTAGAGCCACTCTCCGAGCTCGAGGGAAAACGCAGATGGCATGGGCATCGTCTGCTCGACCGCGAGCAAGTGGAGCCCGTCTCCCTCGTGGATGAGTGAGAAGTCGAAGGGATGGTCCCGAATGAACTCGTTCCAGATGTCGGCAAGCGCCACGCGGTGGCCGCTGGCTCGTTCGAGCCGATCCCAACAGGAGTCGAACGGGTTCTCGATCACGCGGAGAGTCTCCTCCATGCCGACCGCCACCACCGGACCAGATTCTGTGCCCCAAGGCTCGCCGATCCTGCTACGAAGGCCACGTGACCGATGGGGGCGGATTCGACCTGATAGAGCGACTGGCGCGCGGCGAGACTCCGGGCACCGAGTTCAAGGGACCTGGACGACGGAGCGACAAGGCGTTCGCGGTCAAGGTCGCGCGTGCTGCGCTGGCGATGGCGAATCGACGCGACGGCGGCGTCGTCGTGCTCGGAGTTGACGACGCACGGCCGCTGGCGTCCCCGGGATTGTCAGCTGATGAGCTGGCCGAATGGATGGACCGTGACCGACTCGGTGACTTGTGGGGGACGTACTGCGACGGGGCGATGGATGTCGAACCGCGACGCGTTGACCTCGACGGCAAGGTCTTCGTCGTGCTCTTCGTGGCTGAGTTCGCGACCGTTCCGATCCTGTGCCGTCAGGACTACCCCGGGACTCTGATCCGAGGCGCTTGCTACGTCCGTGCGCACGGCGGGCGGGTGGAGTCGCGGCCGATCCGCACTGAGGTCGAGATGCGCCAGCTCATCGACCTCGCGGCCGACAAGCGACTCGCCGCCTACGTCGCCTCGGCCCATCGGGCGGGGACTGCTCTGATCCCGGCCGATCGTGCGGTCGAGCCCACCGACGATGAACTGTTCGATCAGGAGTTGGGGGGCCTAGCGTGACCGACCACGGTGAAGCCGTGGGAGGCACTGCCCCTCACGATGACCTTCTCGATCAGATTCGCTCCCGCGGCCACTGGCACTTTGTGGTCCGACCAGTCGAGTTCGATGCCGACCGCGTTGCCTACGAACAACTCGAGGGGTTGGTCGACCGTTCGCGCGTGTCCGTTCGGGGATGGGACCTACCCCACGTGCGAGATCCAGATCCGATCGAGCGCGGCGCGCACTGGGTCGGCCGCCACTCAGCGTTCGACTACAACCGTGAGATCTGGCGAGTCCACCAGTCAGGGCAGTTCGTTCACATCAAAGGTGTGCGGCAGGACTGGAGGGACCACTCGGAACTTCGGCCGGCTGGTGAGGACTGGCAGCCCGGTACGCGCCTCGGCGTCAGCGACTGCCTCTACACGCTCGGCGAGTACTACGAGTTCGCCAAGCGCTACGCACTCAACTTGCCGGGCGGCGACGCCATCGTTGTCCGCCTGCAGCTGTTCGGACTGGCAGGACGCGAGCTTTACGTGGACGACCCGAATCGAGCACCGTTCTTCGAGCCGTACACCACTGGCATGGCCAGCTTCGACTTCGGCCGCCAGGTCTTCCGCCGGCCCGACCTCATTGCCGAACCTCGCGACCATGCCGTGTCTGCGGCGGAGCAGTTGTTCGTGCGGTTCGGCTGGACTCCGGATCAAGGCCTCCTGCGCGGGGTCCTCGACCAGATCTGGCCTGAGTGAGGCAAGCGCGCCCGCCGGGCGGATCGCCTCGGCCCTCAGCACTCGTTTGCGTTCAGGGCGAGCCTCATCGTCACGGAGCGCGCGCGTCGGGCCGGATGCACGGCAGAGGTCACGCGATGGATCGCGCCATTTTCGCGCCATTTTGGAGGTACGGTCGCCCTATGACCCTGGAGGCTGACGCGAAGAAACCCCCGCTGAGCAGGGGTTTCTCTCGGTGGGCGATGGGGGACTCGAACCCTCGACCTCTGCCGTGTGAAGGCAGCGCTCTAGCCGACTGAGCTAATCGCCCGGGAAGGCGACACGTTAGCGCAGGCGTCGAGGCGCCCCTCAACCGGATGCCGCTACGGTCGCGCCCTGCACCGCTTCCCCTGCCAACCCCGCGTGATGACTGCCGCCGACGCCTCCGATCCCACCGACGCCGACCTCGTCGCCTCGTTCACGGCCGACCTCGGCGACGACGACGCCATGGCCCAGACGAACGCCCTGCTCTCGACTGCCCGCCTCGCTGACGCCTTCGAGGAACGCATGCGGCTCGCTGCGGCCGAACTGGCCGACCACGCCGAATCCGGTGACCAGCCACCCGATTGAGCCAACACTCTCGTGGTGTCCACCCGCATATCCACGGCTGGACACCACGAAGTCGGGCGAAAGGGCTCGGACCTCAGGCGACCGGGAACGGGGCGCGCCGTTGGGCACCCTCCAGCACGTCCTCCAGCACGGCGGCGCCGCGCAGAACGCCGACGTCGTCGAGGTGGCCGCCGACCAGCTGGAGTCCGAGGGGCATGCCGTCCCCGGTCAGGCCGGCGCACACGGTGGCTGCCGGGTGCCGCGTCATGTTGAACGGATAGGTGAAGCGCACCCAGTTGACGTCCTCGACCCCGTCGATCGTCCCGTTGGCACCGCACCGACCGGTCTGGCCTGCCGTCGTCGGCGACACCAACAGCGAGGCGTCGTGCACCGCCAGCACCCGCTCGACGTCGGCGTGCGCCCGGTACACGGCGTCGAGCGATCGCACGAAGTCGTCCGGTCCGAGCGTCGACCCGAACACCACCTGCTCGCGCAGGCCTTCGTCGATCAGCTCCCAGCGCTCGGTGTCGCGGTGCTCCCCGAGCGTCCGAAAGGCGTAGATGCACCACATCGTGAACCACGGCCACGTCGGGTCCTCGCGGAACACGGCGTCGACCTCGACGACCTCGGTCCCGAGCCCGGCCAGCGCCGCCACCGCGTCACCTGTCACGCGGGCGATCTCGGCGTCGACCGGACCGGCCATCGCCGGCGACCAGACCACGCGCGCCGGAGCGTCGACCGGACCGGTGAGCGCTGCCGACCACGGCGCCGCTTCTCGCGGCAGCGAGAACGGGTCGAGCGGATGCGGACCGACGACGACGTCGAGCGCCGCGGCCACGTCGCGGATGCGCAGCGCCATCGGGCCACGCACCGCCAGCTGCCCCGACCCCGGCGCTCGGTCGGCCGACTCCGCCGGCACCCGCCCCTGGCTCGGCTTGAAGCCCGAGAGCCCGCACAGCGCCGAGGGGATGCGGATCGATCCGCCGCCGTCGGAGCCGGTGGCCAGCGGCACGAGCCCGGCGGCGATCGCCGCGCCGCTGCCGCCCGAGGACCCGCCCGGCGACCGATCGAGGTTCCACGGGTTGCGGGTCGCGCCGAACGGCGGGCTGGTGGTGTCGCCCTTCCACCCGTTCTCGGGCGTGTTCGTCTTTCCCAGCACGACGCATCCCGCTGCGCGCAGCCGGGCGACCTCGACCGAGTCGTCATCGGCGGGCGCGTTCGCAGTGTGCAGGTGCGACCCGTGCGACGTCACGAAGCCGGCGGCGTCCTCGAGGTCCTTCACCCCGATCGGGATGCCGGCCAGCGGCCCGACGTCCTCACCTCGGGCGACGCGGTCGTCGATCACCGCGGCGTCGGCCAGGGCCCGCTCGCCGTCGAGCGCCACGAAGCAGTTGAGCTCGCCGTCATGCGCCTCGATTCGCTGGAGGCAGTGCTGGGTCAGCTCCCGCGCCCCCAACTCCCGCACCCGCACCCGGGCGGCGAGCGCCACCACCGACTCGTCACGCAGATCCATCGTCATCCTCCGCTCGTGGGTAGGTCCGCAGCTCGACGACCGTCCCGTCGGGATCGGTCACATACAGCCCCACGCCCATCCCCTGCGCGCCCCACAACTCCGACGGTCCGCTCACGACGTCGACCGCACCGCTCGCCGCCAGCTCGTCGAGATCCACGCCGTCCACCACGAGGCACAGGTGGTCCACGTTGCGTCCGTCGCGCTCGCCCGGCATGACGTCGATGATCGTCGTGGCGTCGATGCGCACCGACGGGAAGAACACCTCGCCTGCCTCGTAGGCCTCGAGCCGCTCCGGCGTCAGGCCGAGCACGTCGCGGTACCAGGCGACGGTGGCCGACGGGTCAGAGCTCAGCAGCACGAGGTGATCGAGGCCGGTGACACGCACCCAGCGCACGCTACTCCCGGCTACGCCACCAGGCACAGGGTCGTGCGCTCCGACACGATCGGCGTGGCGTACGTCCCCGCCGGGCACGGCGCCGGGTAGGCGACGATCGCCTCGATCCGCCCGGACACCCGCCCGCTGCACTGTCGCTCATACGCCACGACCCCCGAAGCGGACGGCACGAGCACGACGCAGTCCCCCACCTCCAAGGTGTCGTCGACGACTGACGTCGGCACGGGCGGATCGACGTCGGGGACCGTTGCCACGTACGCCGCCACCGCCCCGACCAGCCCGACGACGACCAGCACCACGAAGACCACCCACGCCACCGGCCCGCACCCGCTCTGCTCGGACGCATACGAGCGAGGTGCCGGCTGCCACTGCCCTGCGGCCTCCGCCGCGCTGGCCGGGCGCGGCGGCCCCGGGCGAGGCCGACCCGAGCCAGACGACGGCGCGGCCCTCGGCCCTGCGTCAGACGACGGCGACCCCGGACCGGGACCGGACGACGATCCGCTGCCGGCCGCCGGCGAGTCGGGATGGGGGCGCACGCCGATGGCGACGTCGTAGGCAGCGCGTCGCTGCGGGTCCCGCAGCACGCGCCACGCCTCGTTGAGCACCGCCATCTCGGCGGCGGCCTGCGCACGCTCGGCCGGCGGACGGTGATCGGGATGGATGCGCCGAGCGCGCGTCACATAGGCGCGACGAACGGCAGCGGCCGACGCGTCAGGCCGCAGACCGAGCAGGTCGTAGTGCGAGCGCGGCGCCGGCGCCACGCCAGAGGTCAGCTACCGGAGCGAGCGTGCGCTCGGGACGACGAGCGCGTGCCGCGCACCCCGATGAGCAGCAGGCCACCGGCAGCGACCAGCAGCAGACCCCAACGTGCGATCTGGAACGGGTCCGAACCGGTGATGGGCAGCGACCCGGTCTCGATGGCGAGCATCGTGAACGAGTTGCTCATCACGATCTGCCCACAGGTGGCGACGATCGTGTAAGTGCCGGGCGGGAGGTCGGGAGCGATCAGGGTGCCGGTGAACGTGCCGTCGGGATCGTTGGAGGCGGGGAGCTCGCCGATCACCTGGCCGTCGATCGTGAAGACCACGGTCGACGCCGGCGGGCAGCCCTGGCCGGACACGCTGATGCTGTCGCCGGGATAGCCCTCGGTGGGATCGATGATGAAGCCGGGCTGGCCCGGGACGTACTGGGCGAGCGCGGGCCCGGCGGTGAATGCGACCAGCAAGGTTGCCAGGAGCAAGATTCGCCTGATCACTCGCCCTCCTCCGGGGATCCACGACCACACACGTCCGCCGACGTGCCGGGACAGTGTGGCCGATGAGCGCTGCTCTCGTCCACTACCAGGCAGTTTCGGTGCGTATGACCTACGTTCGTTCGCTGCGGGCACCCTAGCGCCGTCACCGTCCCGGCGCGGTGACCCGGACCAGACACCGCGACCGGACCGTGGGCCCTTCGAGGCGATCGATACACCGGTCAGCCCTCGACGAACTCGGCCGTCAGGCGCACGACCTCGTCGGGGGAGCCCGACGCAGCTGCGCGTCCGCTGGACGTGTCGGTACGGGTGGTGACGTCGCCGTCGGCCAACAATTCGTCCACCAACCACCCGGCACTCGGCTCCAACATCAGGTCGTACTCGTCGGGGGTGACCGTGGGTTGCGGCGCCAGGACCAGGCGATAGTCCCCAGGTTCGAGGTCGCCGTGCAGGTCGAGCACCAGCTCCACGCTGCCCCCGGGCGGGATCGTGACGAACAACGAGTAGACCGACACGCCCAGCTCCCGCTGGAACTCGAGTCCGGTCTCGAGGCCGTCGATGCGGGCGCCCCGCAGCCCGAGCGGGCTGTACACCGACACGAACGACACGTTCGTCCCCGGAGGGAGCCCCTGGTCGTTGCTGCCGATCACGGCGTCGGAGAGGCCCTCGGACGGCGCGTCGTTGTGCAACGTGACGCGCACCGTGGCGTCGGTGGCGCCGGTCTCGGGGTCGAACGTGACCCGGTGCTCCACGTCCCGGCGGGCGAACACGTCGATCTTGTTGTTGCCCTTGTTCTGGGTGCGGACCGAGAGCAGATCGCCGCCGAGCGCCTCGGGGAACGACAGGTCGGCGCCGAGGTCGGCGAGCAGGGCGGCTTCGTCCGGATGCGTGCTCCACATGCCCAGGTGCCCGCCGGCGACGGCCGGTGCCACCACCTCGCCGAGCTGGCGCGGCGACGGCAACGATCCGGACACCAGCGCGTCGAACGTGGCGCGACCGACCGCTTCGAGCAGGTCCTCACGCGCGTCGCGATCGGGGAACTGCTCGTACTGCTCACGCAGCAGGAAGTCTTCGACGTTGTCGGCATCGAGCCGCACACCGACATCGGGCAGTTCGATCGGTCCGGTGAGCTCGAGCAGCGCCGCCACACCGGCCGGGTCGGCGACGATCACGCCGTCGATCGGCGCCTCGCCGGTCTGCGGCAGGAGTTGCTCCACCACCCCGCCGACCGACGGCAGGTCCGGCGAGACGGCGACGTCCTGGAGGTAGCGCCCAACCTGGAACCGGCCGTAACGGTTGGCGTAGTCGGCCAGGCGCGCCTGCTCCGCTGCGTCGAGCGGGTCGTCGCCGTTGGGGTCGCCGACGTCGGGCACGCGCACCGCCCGCTCGTCACGTCCCGGACGCTCGTTGAGGTCGGCGGTGCGGAAGCTGTCGACCAGGCGCACCTCGCCACCGTCGGCTTCGAGGATCAGCCAGCTGCCGACGAACCCGCCCAGCCCGCGCAGTTCGGCCGGGGTGGTCAACAGCACGGCGTAGCGCCGAGGGCCGTCGGCCCCGAGCAGGCCGGGCGCCAGCTCGGCGGCAGCCGACGCCGTCGACGCCTGTGGCGCAGCGGTGTCGAGCTCGTCAGCGAAACGATCGACGGCGCCACCGACCACCGGCAGCAGCAGCGCGCCGCGCTGGTCGGCCATCGCCGACTGCGCGGCGGCGAAGGTCGCCGAAGCACCGGCGAGCGGGTCCTGCACCGCCTGCACCGCCGCCACGTCGATGCGCCCGTCGACGTAGCGCAGGGC
>CAZYKR010000128.1:0-11959 GCA_964648005.1 uncultured Iamiaceae bacterium | reverse complement strand
GACGGCGCACCGAGCCGGATCTGCCGCAGCCAGCACCGAGGGCGACGCCGCCGGCGCCGATGCCAACGGCGGCGACGCAGGCACCGACGTTGCCGACGGCGGCTCGGGCTCGCGCCTGTCGGCCGCACGCGCCGCCGCGCCGGCATCGTCGGGTGCGATCCCGCCACGGCCGCGCAAGAAGGGCAAGAAGCGCTGACCTGAGCGTTACGCTGATCCGGTGCCCACCGTCGATCGCGTCCTTCCCTGGCGGCGTCACAGCGCGCCGACCGACGAAGGGGTGGCCGAGCTGCTCGAGGCTTACCGGTCCCGGCGGCCGAAGGCGCCGACCGAGGCCATCGTCGCCGCGTACGAGCTCGCCGCCGAGGCGCACGCCGGGCAGCTGCGCAAGTCGGGCGAGCCGTACGTGACCCACCCGCTGGCCGTGGCGCGCATCGTCGCCGAGCTCGGCCTCGATGACGTCACCATCGAGGCGGCGTTGCTGCACGACGCCGTCGAGGACACCGGCGTCACGCTCGACGACCTCGACGCCCGCTTCGGTCCCGAGGTCGCCGCCATCGTCGACGGGGTCACCAAGCTCGACCGCGTCGCCTTCTCCTCGAAGGAGGCCCAGCAAGCGGCGACGGTGCGCAAGATGCTGGTGGCGATGGCCAAGGACCTGCGGGTCCTGATCATCAAGCTCGCCGACCGGCTGCACAACATGCGCACCATCGCCGCCATGCCCGCGTGGAAGCAGGAGCGCACGGCACAGGAGACGCTCGACGTCTATGCGCCGCTGGCGCACCGCCTCGGCATGCAGGAGCTGCGCACCCAGCTCGAGGACCTGGCCTTCGCCGCGCTGCACCCGAAGCGCTACGCCGAGATCGAGCACATGGTGGCCTCGCGTGCGCCCGAGCGCGAGCTGTACCTGTTCCAGGTGCTCGAGGACGTCCGCCAGCGCCTCAAAGAGCTCCACATCGATGCCGAGGTCACCGGTCGCCCGAAGCACCTGTGGAGCATCTACGAGAAGATGGTCGTCAAGGGCAAGGAGTTCGACGAGATCTACGACCTGCTGGGCATCCGGGTCATCGTCGGATCGGTCAAGGACTGCTACGCCGCGCTGGGGTCGATCCACGCCACGTGGAAGCCGGTGCAGGGCCGGTTCAAGGACTACATCGCCATGCCCAAGTTCAACCTCTACCAGTCGTTGCACACGACGGTCGTTGGCCCCCAGGGCAAGCCGCTCGAGGTGCAGATCCGCTCGCGCGAGATGCACCAGCGCTCCGAGTTCGGCGTGGCGGCGCACTGGAACTACAAGGACGGGCACGGCTCGAGCGGCGACCTCGACTGGCTGAACCGCATCATCGACTGGCAGGAGGAGACCCAGGACCCGACCGACTTCATGTCGAAGCTCAAGATCGACCTGGACCAGGACGAGGTCTTCGTGTTCACCCCGCAGGGCAAGGTCATCGCCTTGCCCTCGGGCGCCACGACGGTCGACTTCGCCTACGCCATCCACACGGAGGTCGGCCACGCCTGCATCGGCGCTCGGGTCAACGGCAAATTGGTGCCGCTCGACTCGGTGCTCAGCTCCGGCGACAGCATCGAGATCTTCACCTCCAAGGTCGAGGGCGCCGGACCGTCGCGCGACTGGCTGCAGTTCGTCGCCACGCACCGGGCCGCCAACAAGATCAAGCAGTGGTACTCGCGCGAGCGACGTGAAGACGCCATCGAGACCGGCACCGACGAGCTCACCAAGGCCCTGCGGCGCGAGGGGTTGCCCGTCCAGAAGATCGCCCAGGGCAAGGTGCTCGAGCAGATCGCCGAGACCATGAACTACACCGACCTCGACGCGCTGCGCGCCGCCATCGGCGAGCGCCACGTGTCGGCGAAGTCGGTGGCGCAGCGGGTGCGGCGCTGGCTCCAGGACGAGGGCGAGGACCTGGAGGAGCAGCTGCCTGTCACGGCGCGCGAGCCGCGCAACCGGCGCCGGCGCGACCACGGCACGGGGGTGCACGTCGAAGGGCTCGACGACCTCATGGTGCGCCTCGCCCGCTGCTGCACCCCGGTGCCCGGCGACGAGATCATCGGGTTCGTCACCCGCGGCCGCGGCGTCAGCGTGCACCGGGCTGACTGCGCCAACGCCGTGTCGCTGATGATGCACCAGGGGGACCGGCTGATCGACGTCGACTGGGACGCCGAGCACAGCGGCATGTTCGTGGCGTCGATCGAGGTCAAGGCGCTCGACCGGGCTCGGCTGCTGCGCGACGTGTCGTCGGCGCTCGCCGACGCCCACGTGAACATCCTCGCCTGCCACAGCCAGGCCGGCTCCGATCGCATCGCCAAGATGCGCTTCGACTTCGAGCTCGCCGACCCGTCGCACCTCGACTCGCTGTTGCGGTCGATCAAGCAGATCGACTCGATCTACGACGCCTACCGCATCGTGCCTGGCAAGGGCGGCTGAGGCCGTGGCGCGCCGGGCGCTGGGCTGCGCCGTCGGGATGCTGGTGGCCGCCGCCGGGTGCGCGGCCGCCGACACCGAGGCCGCGCCCACCACGACCGCCGGCGCCACGACGACGGCGATCGCCGTCGCGGGTTCCACCACCCCGGCCACCGTGTCGACCACGACCGCCCCGCCCAAGGCTCCCGAGCTGCCGCCGCCGAGCGCACCGCTGGCGACCGACGACCCCCGCGTCTTCGTGCTCGGCGATTCGGTCGTCCTCGGTGCCCAGCGTGACGTGGTGGCGGCGCTACCCGGTCGACAGGTCACCGTCGATGCCGTCGAGTCCCGCTTGGTCGACCAGGGCTTGGTGGCGCTCCGGGCGCGCAAGGCACAGGCCGACGAGGACGCCGCCGAGGCCTACGAGACCGCCCGGGCGCTGGCCGAGCTCAGCGGCCAACCGGTGCCCGAGGCGCCGGAGCCGATCACCTACGGCGAGCTCCTCGGCCCGGTGGCCGTGATCAGCCTGTGCACCAACTACTCGGCCGGCAACGGGTTCGGCACGTACGTGCGCCAGTACATGGACGAGCTCAGCTCGGTCGACCGGGTCGTGTTCGTCACCTGCGGCGAGTGGTCGCCGGGCCAGATCGAGGCGAACGAGGCCGTGCGGGCCGCCGGCGCGCTGCCGGGACCGAGCGGGACGGCGAACCGCCTGATCGTCGCCGATTGGGCGCCGCACGGTGCCTGGAAGCCCTACACCTACGACGACGGCATCCACGTCAACGAGCTGGGCCGTCCGGTCCTCGGCGAGGTCGTCGCCCGCGCTGTCGGCCCGATCGCCTGACCGGTCGACCCCACCACCCGACCATCGGGGCCTCAGCGTCCCGAACCATGCCGAAATTGGGCTCGGAAGACCACCATCTCGGAATGCCGAGCCCGATTTCGGCAATCCTGCCCGTCGCATCGGCAGCAATCCCGGTTCCGACCGTCCTGACCGGTGGCCTAGCCTGCGGCGCCGTGGCCACCGAGTCGTTCCAAGCCCCCAAGGGCACCCGTGACGTCCTCCCGCCGGAGTCCGCTCGCTGGGAGGCGCTGATCGCCCTGTTCGCCGGCACGGTCGAGGCGGCCGGCTACGGGCTGGTGCAGGGGCCGATGTTCGAGGATCTCGCCGTCTTCAAGCGCATGGGCGAGGGCACCGACGTCGTGCGCAAGGAGATGTACGACTTCACCGACAAGGGCGGCCGCCACGTCGCCCTGCGGCCCGAAGGCACCGCTGGCGTCGTGCGGGCCTTCGTCGAGCACCGGCCGGTCGTGCCGTGGAAGGTCTGGTACGCCGCCCCGAACTTCCGCTACGAGGCACCCCAGGCCGGGCGGCTGCGCCAGCACCACCAGCTCGGGGTGGAGGCGATCGGCCCCGACGATCCCGATCTCGATGTCGAGGTGATCGTCCTGCTCGCCGACGTCTACCGCGCGCTCGGCCTGCGCCAGGTGCGGTTGCTCGTGAACTCGATGGGCTCGGCCGACGACCGCCAGACCTACGCCGCCGCCGTGCGCGACTACTTCGCAACCCACGTCGGCGACCTCGACCCCGACGATCAGGAGAAGGTGCAGACCAACCCCATGCGGGTGCTCGACTCCAAGCGCCCGGCGTCTGCGGCCGTGGCCGCCGGTGCGCCGAGCGTGCTCGACGCACTCTCCGACGAGGCGCTCGCCCGATTCGATCGCGTGCAGGAGGGCCTGCGCGCCGCCGGCGTCGCCTTCGAGCTGGCACCCCGCCTGGTGCGCGGCCTCGACTACTACACCCACACCACGTTCGAGTTCGTGGCCGACGCCCTCGACGCCGCCCAGTCGACCATCGGCGGGGGCGGTCGCTACGACGGCCTCGTCGAGGCGCTCGGCGGCCCACCGACGCCGGGCATCGGCTTTGGCTGCGGCATCGAGCGGGTGCTGCTGACCTGCGACGCCGAAGGGGTCTTCGCCACGCCGACACCGATGGTGGACGCCTTCGTGGTCGATCTCGTCGGCGGCGACGTCGCCCGCGACCTGACGCTGGAGCTGCGCCGCGCCGGCCTGTCGGCCGACCGGGCCTGGGGCGGGCGGTCGATGAAGGCGCAGATGAAGGCTGCCGACCGCGCCGGCGCTGCCCTGGCCTTGCTGATCGGCGGCGACGAGGAGGCCGCCGGCGAGGTGACCGTGCGCGACATGGCGACGGGGGAGCAGCGCCGGGTCGCCCGTGCCGACGTCGTCACCGCGGTGCGGGCCGGGCGCGACGATCACCCGGCCGCACCCTGACGCCGGCGGCGCCGGCCACCAGCACCCAACCGCTTTTCGCCGCGCCCCGGCGAGGTGGGAGGATGCCCCGGTGAGCGGATCGAACGACCAGAGCTGGGCCACCACGGCGATGCGCACCGACCTGTGCGGCGCGCTGCGCCGCGACGACGTCGGGCGCACCGTATCGGTGTGCGGCTGGGTGCAGAGCCGGCGTGAGCACGGCGAGCACCTCGCCTTCATCGACCTGCGCGACCACACCGGTGTCGTGCAGTGCGTGGTCGACGGCGCCCACGACCTGCGCTCGGAGTACGTGCTGCGCATCACCGGCACCGTCCGGCCTCGCCCCGAGGGCACCGACAACCCCAACCTGCCCACCGGCGAGGTCGAGGTGGGCGACTGCACCGTCGAGGTGCTCAGCCGGGCCGAGCCGCCACCGTTCCCCATCGACGGGCGCGGCGACGTCGACGAGCAGCACCGCCTGCGCCACCGCTACGTCGATCTGCGCTCCGAGCGCATGCAGCGCAACCTGCGGCTGCGCGCCCGGGTCAACCACGCCATCCGCAACGCCATGGACGGTCAGGGGTTCGTCGAGGTCGAGACGCCGCTGCTCATCGCCTCCACCCCCGAGGGCGCCCGCGACTTCGTCGTGCCGTCGCGCCTGAGCCCGGGTGCCTTCTACGCGCTGCCGCAGAGTCCCCAGCTGTTCAAGCAGCTCTGCATGGTCGGCGGCGTCGACCGCTACTACCAGATCGCCCGCTGCCTGCGCGACGAGGACCTGCGCGCCGACCGCCAGTTCGAGTTCGCCCAGCTCGACGCCGAGGCCAGCTTCGTGTCGCAGGCCGACGTGCAGGCCTTCATCTCCGAGGCAGTCGCCGCAGCCACCGAAGCCGTGACAGGGGAGCGGCCGGCGGCGTTCCCGTCGATGACGTGGCTCGAGGCGATGGAGCGCTTCGGCTCGGACAAGCCCGACACGCGCTTCGGCATGGAGCTCGTCGAGCTCACCGACCGGTTCGCCGCCACCGAGTTCAACGCCTTCAAGGCGCCGTGCGTCAAGGGCATCTGCGTGCCCTCCGGCGGCGACAAGACCCGCAAGCAGCTCGACGACCTCACGGAGCAGGCCAAGCGCTGGGGTGCCAAGGGCCTGGTCTGGATGCGCGTCGGCGCCGATGGCGAGCTCACGTCGCCGGTGGCGAAGTTCCTGAGCGAGACCGAGCTGGCCGGCATCGTCGAGGCCACTGGCGCCGCCGAGGGCGACCTCGTGCTCATCGTCGCCGACGAGCGTCCCCGCGTCCGTCACGTGCTGGGGTTGCTGCGCCTCGAGCTGGGCCGTCCGCCGGTGACCGAGGGCGGCCTGCAGTTCCTGTGGGTCGTCGACTTCCCGTTGTTCGAGGCCCTCGACGAGGCCGGGCTGCCCGTCCCGGCGCATCACCCGTTCACGATGCCCCATGACGAAGACGTCCACCTGCTCGAGACGGGCGATGCGCAGGACCTGCTCGCCGTCAGATCACAGGCATACGACCTGGTCTGCAACGGGTGGGAGCTGGGATCGGGCAGCGTCCGGATCCACCGCCCCGACATCCAGGGCCGGATCTTCTCGCTGCTCGGCATCAGCGACGAGGAGGCCAGCGCCAAGTTCGGCTTCCTGCTCGAGGCGTTCCGCTACGGGGCCCCGCCCCATGCTGGCTTCGCCTTCGGTATCGACCGGCTCGTGGCGCTGCTCGCCGGCGAGGAGAACATCCGCGAGGTCATCGCCTTCCCGAAGACGCAGTCGGGCCAGGATCCGTTGACCAAAGCCCCGACGGCCATCGACGCGCGCCACCTCACCGAGCTCGGCCTGCGCGTGCTCCCCAAGCTCGACTGAGCGTCAGGAGCGGGCGGTCAGCTCGACGACGACGCTGGTGGGCGGCAGGCCGGCCCAACCCGGATGGTTCTCGGCGGCGATCGCAGCGTCGGCGTGCACCTTGACGGCCAGCTTGCCGCGCCCGCTCGTCCCGGCGAAGTTACGGTCGTCGACCTCGACGATGTCGTAGCCGATGGCCGTGAGGTTGCGCCGCATCGCCTCGGCGACCAGCTCGACCGGATAGCTAGTGGTGCTGAACGCCACCCGACGATCGAGATCGGTCGCCGTCGTGTCGGCGACGGGAGACAGATCGCACGGCCAGTCGATGCCGGCGACGAGCTGGGCGACCGTCACACCCGGCGCGTCGTCATCCGCGGTCTGTTCCCCGCCCAGACCTGCGGGACCGCCCGCCGTCAGGGGCGTGGTGGGCAGCACCAGGCCGCCGGGCGCACCCGCGTCCCCCGCCATGGGCGACGACGGCGCCGCGGCGGACAGGGGCTTGCCGGCGGCACGTTCCGCCGCCGCCTGCCGGAACAACGCCTCGGTCGGCGACGGCGCGTCGGCACGCGCTTCGATGTCGGCGAGCTGGCGCTGCTTGCGCTCCCCGCGGGTCGGCTGCGGCTCGGCGTCCGGATCGCCGCGTCGCTGCAGCCACCGGGCGCCGCGGTACAGGTAGATGCCCACGGCGACGAAGAACCAGAGCCAGATGATCAAGGCCAGAGGGCGCACCTCCGCATGCTTGCACAGCGCACCGGGTGGCACACGGGTTCCCCGACGCTCGCCGCCGCTGCTCCCGGTAGCCTCGCCCGGCGATGCCCGACCAGGACCTCTTCGCCGCCGCTGCGGCCGACCAGTTGGCGCGCCAGGCGCCGCTCGCGGCCCGGCTGCGTCCGGCGACCCTCGACGAGGTCGTCGGCCAGGAGCACCTGTTGGGCCGCGGCAAGCCCCTGCGGTCCCTGATCGAGGCCGATCGGTTGTCGTCGGTCATCTTGTGGGGCCCACCAGGCACCGGCAAGACCACGCTGGCCCAGCTCATCGCCCACACGACGGCCAAGGCGTACGTGCAGCTGTCCGCCGTGACCGCCACCGTCAAGGACGTGCGCGAGGTGGCGGCGGCGGCGCAGGATCGCCTCGGCCAGTACGACCAGGGCACGATCTTGTTCCTCGACGAGGTGCACCGGTTCAACAAGGCGCAGCAGGACGCCCTGCTGCCCTCGGTCGAGTCGGGGCTGCTCGTGCTCGTCGGCGCCACGACCGAGAACCCCTACTTCGAGGTGAACCCGCCGCTGCTGAGCCGCTCCACGCTCTTCCGCCTCGAGCCCCTCGACGACGCCGCCATCGCCACGCTGCTCGAGCGTGGGCTCCGAGCCGAAGGAGCCACCGCCACGCCCGAGGCGCTGGAGCTGCTGGTCGAGCGGTGCGGAGGAGACGGGCGCCACGCGCTGACGAGCCTGGAGGTGGCGTGCGCCCTGGCGGCACAGGCCGGCGAGCCACCGGTGGTCGGTGTCGACGAGGTCGAGGCGGCCCTGGGCACCAAGGCGTTGCGGTACGGCCGGGACGAGCACTACGACGTCGTCTCTGCCTACATCAAGAGCGTGCGGGGCTCGGACCCCGATGCCGCGCTGTACTGGCTGGCGATGATGTTGGAGTCGGGGGAGGACGCACGATTCATCGCCCGCCGCATGGTGATCCTCGCCTCCGAGGACGTGGGCCTGGCCGATCCGATGGGGCTCGTCGTCGCCGACGCCGCCGCCCGCGCCGTCGAGTTCGTCGGCCTGCCCGAGGCGCAGCTCGCCCTGGCGCAGGCGACCGTCTACCTGGCGACCGCACCCAAATCGAACCGCGCCGCCGTCGGCATCTGGGAGGCGCGGCAGGCCGTGCGCGAGCGCGGCGGTGGCGCGGTGCCGCTGCACCTGCGCGACGCCCACTATCGAGGGGCGCGCGACCTGGGCCACGGCAAGGGCTACCGCTACCCGCACGATGCCGACGCCGGTTGGGTGGCCCAGCAGTACCTGCCCGACGAGCTCGTGGGGCACCGGTTCTGGGAGCCGAGCGCCCACGGGTACGAGGCCGACCTGGCGCAACGGGCGCCCGGCGCGGGAGCCGCGCACCACGACCAACGGAGAGCACCATGAGCGCTATCGACCTGGCCGCCCTCGTCGTGATCATCGTCGCCTTCGCGGCGTTCGTCGTGCTGTGGAGCACCGTGGGTCAGCTGCGCCGCACCGCTGCGGAGCTCGAGGCGACCGCCGAGGAGCTGCGTCGGCGGGCCGAGCCGCTGCTCGCCGAGCTCGAGGGCACCGCCGCCGACGCCCGTGCCGAGGTGGCGCGCGTCGAGGAGCTGCTCGATGCTGCGGAGGCGATCACGACGGGCGTCGAGTCGGCGCAGCGATTCGGGTATGTGGCGTTTCGTGCGCCCGTGGTGCGGTTCGTCGCCTTCGTGCGTGGCGCGGCGCGTGCGCTGCGGCGGATGGTGCCCGGGCGACGGCGCCACCGGCCGGCACCGGCACCAGCCGGGATGGTGACCGTCGGCCGCGGCAGCCGACGGGCGGCGTGATGCGTCGCCTGCTGTGGTTCGGTGCGGGGGTGGCGACCGGTGTGGTCGGTGCCGCCTGGACGCACACGCGCCTGCGTGAGCTGCGCGGCAGAGGCGCCGCGGATCAGGCGGCGGCCGTCGTGGCACGCACCGCCGACGTGGCCGTGCGCGTGACGCGCGACGCCGTCGCCGCCGGGCGAGACGCCATGGCCGAGGCCGACGTGCAGATCGCCGCCGACCTGGCGGCGCGCGATGCTCGGCGCCGCCGCCGGCGCCTGCGACCCGTCGGTGCCGGGGAGATGGCCGCAACGGCTGCCGGTGCCCGCGGTCCCGGTCGGTAGGCTGGTCCGGCCATGAACCGCATGACCGCCGACGAGCTGCGCCGAGGGTTCCTCGGGTTCTTCGAAGAGCGGGGCCACGCCGTGGTCCCGTCGGCCAGCCTCATCCCGCACGACCCCGACCTCCTGTTCACGGTGGCGGGGATGGTGCCGTTCAAGCCGTACTTCCTCGGTGAAGAGGTAGCGCCCTGGCCGCGTGCCACCTCGGTGCAGAAGTGCGTGCGCGCCGGCGGCAAGGACTCCGACCTCGAGGAGGTCGGGCGCGACGGCCGGCACCTGAGCTTCTTCCAGATGCTCGGGAACTTCAGCTTCGGCGACTACTTCAAGCCCGAGGCCATCCCGATGGCCTGGGAGCTGGTCACCGAGGTGCTCGGCATCGACCCCGACCAGCTGTGGGTCACGGTGCACACCACCGACGACGAGGCCGAGCAGATCTGGCTCGACGCCGTCGGCGTCGACCCGGCACGGGTCCAACGCCTGGACGCCGACAACTGGTGGGGTCCGCCCGGCGGACCGCCCGGCCCGTGTGGTCCGTGCACCGAGATCTACGTCGACAAGGGGCCGCGCTACGGCGAGGACGGTGGCCCGGCGCACGGCGGCGAGGAGCGGTTCCTCGAGATCTGGAACCTCGTGTTCATGCAGTTCAACCGCGACGTCGACGGCGTCGATCACGAGCTGCCGCGCAAGAACATCGACACCGGTGCCGGGCTCGAGCGCATCCTCGGTGTGCTCCAAGGCGTCGACGACGTCTACGAGATCGACGAGTTCGTGCCGATCGTCGATGAGGCGCAGCGGCTGACCGGGCACCGCCTCGGCGCCGACGCCGCGTCCGACGTCTCGCTCCGCATCCTCGCCGAGCACGCTCGCACCGTCGCCTTCCTGGTCTCCGACGGCGTGTTCCCGTCCAACAACGGACGTGGCTACGTGCTGCGCCGCATCCTGCGGCGCGCCGTGCGCCACGCCTTCCTGCTGGGCGTCGAGGACCTGGTCACCCCCGAGCTCATCGGCACGGTGGCCCAGGTGATGGGCGATGCCTACCCCGATCTGCGGGCCAACGTCGACTTCGTGCAGTCCGTCGTCGGCCGTGAGGAAGAGAGCTTCCGACGGACGCTGCGCCAGGGCCTGGCCATCCTCGACACCGAGCTCGCGGACGTCGGACCGGGCGGGTCGCTCGGCGGTTCGGTGGCGTTCACCCTGCACGACACCCACGGCTTCCCGGTCGAGCTCACCGAGGAGATCGCGGCCGAGCACGATGTGGCCGTCGACCGTGATGGGTTCGAGGCGGAGATGCAGGCGCAGCGGTCGCGCGCCAAAGCCGACCGGGCGGCCAAGGGCGGCGGCGTCGACCTCGAGCCGTACCTCGACGTCCTCGAGCAGTTCGGCACCACCGAGTTCACCGGCCGCCAGGAGGACGAGAGCAAGGCCCGGGTCCTGGCGATCGTGCCCGTCGACGCCGATGCCACCGACGCGACCTCGCACTGGGTCGTGCTCGATCGCACGCCCTTCTACGCCGAGAGCGGCGGCCAGGTGGGCGACACCGGCACGATCCGTGCCGGCGACCTCGTCGTCGACGTCACCGACACGACCTATGCGGTGCCGGGCCAGCTGATCCGCCACGCGGTGCGCCTCGACGGCGCCACGCTCGCGCCGGGGGCCGAGGTCGTCGCCGCCATCGATGTCGATCGCCGCGCCGCCATCCGACGCAACCACACGGCGACGCACCTGCTCCACTGGGCATTGCGGGAGGTGCTCGGCGATCACGTCAAGCAGCAGGGCTCCCTCGTCGCCCCCGACCGGCTGCGGTTCGACTTCAGCCACTACGAGGCGGTGACGCCCGACCAGCTGGCGCGCATCGAGGACCTCGTCAACGGGGACGTGCTCGCCAACAGCCCGACGCGTCACTTCGAGACGACGATGGACGCGGCGCAGCAGCTGGGCGCCATCGCCTTCTTCGGTGACAAGTACGGCGACATCGTCCGGGTGCTCGAGGCGGGCCCACACTCGACCGAGCTCTGCGGCGGTACGCACGTGCACGCGCTCGGCGACATCGGGGCGGTCAAGGTCATCAGCGAGGCGTCCATCGGGTCGAACATCCGCCGGCTCGAGGCGGTGACCGGGTTCGGGCCCATCGAGCGACTGCGCCAGGACGAGCATCGGCTGTCGGCGATCGCCGATGCCCTGGGCGTCGGGGTCGACGAGACGGTCCTGGCCGTGGAGCGGCGCAACGCCGAGGTCAAGGAGCTCCAGCGCGAGCTGCGCACGCTGCGTCAGCGTCTGGCCGCCACGCAGGCGACCGAGCTGGCAGCCAGCGCCGTCGACGGCGTGGTCGTCGCCCGGGTCGACGGGACGAGCCGCGACGACCTGCGCGACCTGGCGCTCGCCGTGCGCGACGTGACCGGCATCCGTGCCGCCGTGCTCGGTGGCGCCCCCGACGGCGGCGGTGCCGCACTCGTCGCCGCCGTGGCGCCCGGCGCAGACCTCGACGCCGGGGCGCTCATCGCCGACGCCGCCAAGGCCATCAAGGGCGGGGGAGGGCGCAACCCCGACCTCGCCATTGC
>CAZYKR010000127.1:0-12053 GCA_964648005.1 uncultured Iamiaceae bacterium | reverse complement strand
CTCGCCCTCGATGTCCTCCGCGATGATCACCAGCGGTTTGCCCGACTGCATGACCTTCTCGAGCACCGGCACGAGATCACGCACGGCGGTGATCTTCGAGCCGACGTACAGGATGTAGGGGTTGTCGAGCACCGCCTCCATCCGCTCGGGGTCGGTGACCATGTACGGCGAGATGTAGCCCTTGTCGAAGCGCATGCCCTCGACGAGGTCCATCTCGATGCCGAACGTCTGCGACTCCTCGACGGTGATCACCCCGTCCTTGCCGACCTTGTCGATGGCCTCGGCGATCTTCTCGCCGATCTCCGGGTCGGCGGCCGAGATGGCGGCCACGTTGGAGATCTGGGACTTGTCCTCGACCTCCTTGGCGTTGGCGCGGATCGACTCGACGGCGGCCTCGACGGCGGCCTCGATGCCCTTCTTCACCGACATCGGGTTGGCGCCGGCGGCCACGTTGCGCAGGCCCTCGCGCACCATCGACCAGGCGAGCACCGTCGCCGTGGTGGTGCCGTCACCGGCAACGTCGTCGGTCTTCTTGGCGACCTCTTTGACCAGCTCGGCGCCGATGCGCTCGTAGGGGTCCTCGAGCTCGATCTCCTTGGCGATCGAGACGCCGTCGTTCGTGATGGTGGGGGCGCCCCACTTCTTGTCCAGCACGACGTTGCGGCCCTTGGGGCCGAGCGTGACGCGCACGGCGTCGGCGAGCTGGTTCATGCCCCGCTCCAGCGCCCGGCGCGCCGTCTCGTCGAATTCGATGATCTTGGCCATCGGGTGGGTCCTCCGTGTCCTGGGGGCGTGCACACGCCCTCCGAACCTGTCTCAGCGGCCACGAGGTGATCCCTCGCGGTGGTTAGCACTCTCAAACGTAGAGTGCTAACCAGCCAAGCAGACGCTGCCGCCGGATGCAACCTGGTGCGCCGGATCCGTACCGACGGCGCCGTCGGGCCGACCGCCGCATCGCTTGGTGCCGGGCCGAGCCGTCCGGCTAGGTTGACTTCTTGACTGAGCGGTCAAGAGGCCGCACGCGGCACCGCCCGAGGACGAGGAGCACCATGGCCGACACGGACCGGACGAGCACGGCCGGGACGGCGCTGCACGTGGTCGTCGTCGGCGCCGGCGTCGCCGGTCTCGGCACCGCCCTGGCACTGGCCACCGCCGGGCAGCGCGTGACCTTGTGCGAGCGAGACGCCACCCCCATGCCCGGCGACCCCGACGCTGCGTTCGCGTGGGACCGTCGGGGCGCGCCCCAGGTCCGCCACTCGCACGCCCTGCTGGCTCGGCTGCGCAACCTGCTGCGCGACCGCCACCCCGAGGTGCTCGCCGCACTGCTCGATGCGGGGGCCACCGAGATGGTCTTCTGCGACATGATGCCGCCCGAGATCGACGACCCGACCCCCCAGCCGGGCGACGAGGACCTGGTGGCGCTGGCATGCCGGCGCACCACCTTCGAGTGGGTGCTGCGGCGCGCCGTCCTCGAGCACCCCGAGGTCGACCTGCGGGTCGGCCTGGCCGTGGACGGGGTGATCGCCACGGACGTGGAGGACGGGCCGCCCGTCGTCACCGGCGTGCGCACCACCGACGCCGAGGGCCGAACCGACACGATCGCGGCCGACCTCGTCGTCGCCGCCGCCGGCCGCCGCTCGGGAGCCGTGCGATGGTTGGCCGAGCTCGGCGTCGAACCGGAGGTCGTGGAAGAGGACACGGGCATCGTGTACCTGTCGCGCTTCTACCGGTTGCTCGACGGCGCCACGCCGCCGGAGCAGACCGGACCGATCGGTGCCGACCTCGGCTACCTGAAGTACGCCATCTTCCAGGGGGACAACCGCACCCACTCGGTCACGTTCGCCGTGCGCACCCGTGACGACGAGTTGCGGTCGCAGCTGCTCGATCCGGCGGCGTTCGAGGTTGCCGCCGGCCTGCTGCCGGCGACGGCGCCGTGGGTCGATCCGGCGATCGCCACGCCCATCACCGAGGTCCACGTGATGGGCGGTCTGCTGAACCGCCACATCCACTTCCGCGACGAGGCCGGCGAGCCGCTCGTGCTCGGGCTGGTCGCCGTCGGCGACGCCCACACGTGCTCGAACCCGTTGTACGGCCGCGGGTGCAGCCTGGCGATGGTGCAGGCCGAGCTGCTCGCCGACGCCGTGGCCGCGCACGGTGCGGACCTCCATGCCCTCGTCACGGCCTACGAGGAGGCGTCGGCCACCGAGATCGAGCCCTGGTACCACGCCGCCGTCGCTCAGGACCGCATGGCCCGCGACGCCGCGGCGCGCGAACGGGCGCGAGCCGAGCACGGCCAGGATGCCGGCGCCGACCCGGGCGCCGACGACGAAGCCGACCCGGGGTCGTTCATGGCCGACGTCATGCGCGAAGGGCTGCTGCCCGCCGTACGGACCGACGCCGTCGTGTTCCGGGCCTTCATCCGCGCCTTCAACCTGCTGGCGACCCCGGATGCGCTCATGGCCGATGCCGACGTGCTCAACCGGGTCATGCGCGCCTACCAGGACCGCGACCAACGCCCGCCCGAGCCGGTCCTGGGACCGCCGCGGCGGGACATGCTTGCCGCGCTCGCCTCGTGAGCCCGGGCGCCAAAAGCACCGAGGCCGGCTGACCCACCCGCCAGGGGATCAACCGGCAACTCGGCTCTCTGGGTTCCCGCCGCAGAGCGTGTGCTGCATCTGCTATCGGCGGGATGTTCGTGGCGCCTTGACCCGAATGAGCCGTTCGGCCCGCCCAATTGAGCCGGTTGACTCAAGAGCGTGCGCCAACAGCCGCAGCCGGTCCGGACGAGCGGGCGCTGGCTCAGCCGCCTGCGACAGCCTGCATGATCGAGACCGTGCCGCCGGCGGGCACGGCGGTGCCCATGCCGTCCATGAAGCGGACGTCGTCGTCGTCGACGAACACGTTGACGTAGCGCACGAGCTTGCCGTCGCCGTCGAGCAGCTTCTCCGAGAAGCCGGGGTGCGCGGTCTCGAGCGCCTCGAGCACCTCGGCGACCGTGCCGCCCTCGACCTCGACCGACGACGAGCCGCCGGTCATGGTGCGAAAGACAGGGGGGATGCGGACGGTGACGCTCATGGAGGCTCCTGGGCTCGGGTGACGCAGGCCGGAAACACCGGGAGCGTAGTGGTGATTCCCGATCGTTCCCGAAGCCGACCGCGAGGTCACGCCGCCGCCGTCGCTATCGTGGCCTCCGGCCGGACCCGGCCGACGACCGCTCTCATGGCTGCGCACCCCGACCACCTGGACGAGATCCGACGCTTCCACGCCGGCGACCACCACGTCGACGAGCTCTGCGCGGCCAAGGCTGCTGCAGGCCTGCGCACGACGGTCTGCCTGCCGGCGCGCGACGAGGCATCGACCATCGGCGCCATCGTCACCACCATCGGCGCCGAGCTCGGCGGCCCGGACGGGCTGGTCGACGAGGTGCTCGTGGTCGACGACCACTCGACCGACGCCACTGCCGACGCCGCCGCTGCCGCCGGGGCGCGCGTCGTCCACGCGCAGCAGGTCCTCGACGGCTACGGCTCGGGACCGGGCAAGGGCGGCGCCATGTGGAAGGGCCTGCACGAGGCCCGCGGCGACCTGATCGTGTGGTGCGACGCCGACCTGCGCGACTTCACCGCCACCTTCGTCTCCGGGCTGCTCGGCCCCCTGCTCCGCCACCCCGACGTGGCGTTCGTGAAGGGGTTCTACGAACGGCCGATCGACGGCAACGCCGCCGGCGGAGGGCGCGTCACCGAGCTCGTCGCCCGACCCGTGCTGTCGCTGTTGTTCCCGCAGTTGGCGACCATCGTCCAGCCCCTGTCGGGTGAGTACGGCGGCCGGCGCGAGCTGCTCGAGAAGGTGCCGTTCGTCAACGGCTACGGCGTCGACCTCGGCCTGCTCATCGACGTCGCCGCCATGGTCGGACCCGAATCGATCGCCCAGGTCGACCTCGGCGTGCGGACCCACCGCAACCGCCCACTCGACGAGCTGTCCCCGCAGGCCACGGCGGTGCTGGCCACGGCGCTGCGCCGGGCCGATCCCGAGCTGCTCGGCACGCTGGGCGTGCTGGTGCGGCCCGACGGTTCCGGCATCGCCGTCGACGTGTCCGAGCGTCCGCCGCTGTGCGAGGTGCCCGAGCACCGCGCCCGCACCCGCTGACCGCGCACCATCGAGGCGGTGCCCGGACGACCCGGTGCCGCTCCAACGCAGGTCAGAGGGCCTTTTTCGTTTTCTCCTCACGAACGCCCCGAGCGCTCCGATCGGATTCGGGCGCAGGCCTGGCACCGGCCTGCTGGGATCGGATGGAGCGCACGGCAGCGTGCAGGAGTCGTGGCAGATGGCTGGTGACGACGCGCCCGCGGGCGGACAGGATGCTCGCCTGGCGGAGCTGGTGGAAGGGCTGACGGGTGCGGACCGGGGCACCTCGTTGCACGCGGTGCGCGAGACCGGCCTCGAACCCGCCGATGCGCTCGAGGTGGTCGCCCGCGCCATGGTGCGCGTCGACCAGCCCTCACCGATCCGGTTGTCGCCGGCACTCGACCATCTGGGTGTGCCGATCGACGACGAGGCGTTGGTCGATCCGGCCGAGGGCTGACCCGCTGGTCACACCACCGGAGGACGGCGATCGGACCAGGGGCAGGCCAGCTCGAGCTGGGCCGCGAGCCGCAGCAGCACGTCCTCACGACCAGCGGCCGCCACGAGCTGCACCCCGATGGGCAACCCCTCGGCACTCCACCCGAGCGGCAACGAGATGGCCGGCTGGCCGGTGGCATTGAACGGCGCGGTGAAGGGCACGATGCCGGCGGCCCGAGCCAGGCCGATCAGCGGCTCGTCGACCGTGCCGGTGAACTGCCCGAGCGGCGGCGGGAGCTCGGGGATGGTCGGGGTCATCAGCACGTCGAACCCGTCGCTCCACCATCGGGCCAGGTCCCGGGTGTAGGCGTGGGTCGCCTCGACGGCGGCGTGGTACTGCAACGCCGTGACCTGCCGGCCCATCTCGGCGATGGCCCAGGTCCCCGGCTCGACCTCGTCAGCGGTGAGCGGCGCGCCGGTCAGCGCGCCGTAGCGGTCGAGGTCGGCGGCGGCCCACACGGTGAACGTGTGCACGAAGTGACCGGCGAACGCCGCTGCTGCCTCCGCATCGTCCCAGGCCGCCGGCGCCGACTGCTCGACGGCGTGCCCCAGCGAGGCGCACGCCTGCGCTGCCGCGTCGACGGCGGCGACGACCTGCGGATCGCACACGACGTTCGGGTCGGGCGCCGAGGTGGTCACGCCGATGCGCAGCTGCCCTCGGGCCAGCGGGTCGGCGGCGTCACGCAGCTCGTCTCCGTACGGCCCCGACGGCGCAGGCGCCACGTACGGGTCGCCCGGCATCGGACCGGCGACGGCGTCGAGGACCCCGGCGGTGTCGCGCACCGACCGCGAGACGACCAGGCGCCGCACCAGCCCGCCCCAGGACTCGCCGGCCTCCGGGCCGAGCGTGATCCGGCCGCGGGTCGGCAGCAGGCCGACCAGGCCGCACTCCGACGCCGGGATGCGGATCGAGCCGCCGCCGTCGCCGGCGTGACCGACCGGCACCAGACACGCCGCCACCGCCGCGCCGGAGCCGCCGCTCGACCCGCCGGTGGAGCGGCTGACGTCCCACGGGTTGCGGGTAGGCCCGTAGGCGAGCGGCTCGGTCGAGGGCATCAGACCGAGCTCGGGCGTGTTCGTCTTGCCGACGATCACGAAGCCGGCGCGGCGGAAGCGGGCGAACAGCTCCGAATCGACCTCGGGGCGGAACCCGCGGTCGCGCAGGCCCCGGTTGCCGGCGTGGTAGGGCTCGCCGGCCAACCAGCCGTCGAGGTCCTTGACCACCATCGGCACGCCCCGGAACGGACCGTCGGGAAGCGCACCGGCTGCCTCGGCGCGAGCGGCATCGGCACGCTCGTGGATCACGGCGTTGAGCTGGGGGTTCAGCCGGTCGATGCGATCGAGCGCCGCCTCGACCAACTCGGCGGGCGATGCCTCGCCGCTCGCCACCAGCGCCGCCTGCGCCGTGGCGTCGAGCAGGTGCAGGTCCTCGGCCATGGTCCCCCCGGATGCCGTGCGGTCGTGCCGGCTCCGACAGCCGTCGACCGGGTGCAAACACTACGTCAAGGCGCAGCCACGGTCGGTGGGTGCGCCGGTACCCTGGCCGGACGCCAGCCCCGTCCGCAAGGAGCGCCGCCATGGCCAGCAAAGACCTCGCCGTCACCGACGACAAGCCGTCGATCATGCCGAAGCTCGTCATCGGCGGCCTCGCCCTCGTCGGCGGCTACGTCCTGATCGGCTGGCTGCTCAGCCTGCTGTCTTTCGTGTTCTCGCTGACGTTCTGGGTCGTCGTGCTGGCCATCGCCGTCGTCGTGCTCTGGGTCAAGCTGCGACGCGCTCGCACCGAGTAGGCCTCAGCCGGCCCGGCCGGCGAGGGCGTCGGCGACCGCCCGCTCGACGCAGCCCAACGGGTCACCCATCGCCTCGTCGATCCCGAACCGCTGGGCCAGCGACACCGTCGGCACCCGGGCGTCGACGCCGTCGAACACCTGGCCGGCGACGACGAGCACCTCGACGCCCAGCTCCGCCGCGGTGTCGGCGACGCCGCCCACCACCTTGCCGTCGAACGACTCGGCGTCGACGAAGCCCTCCCCGGTGATGACCAGGTCCGCCGTCTCCAACGCCTCGAAGAACCCGGTCTCGTCGGCCACGAGGTCGAAACCGGACACCAGCTCGGCGCCGACGGCGGCGAGCCCGCCGGCCAGACCGCCGGCGGCACCCGACCCCTCCAGGTCGCGCACGTCGACGCCGTAGTCGCCGGCGTAGCTGTCGGCCAGGCGTTCGAGGCGCCGCCGCAGCAGCTCCACCTGCGCTGCCGAGGCACCCTTCTGCGGGGCGAAGACCTCGGCGGCATCGACGAAGCGGGTGCGCACGTCGCAGGCGACGACCAGGTCGACGCCGCGATAGCGCTGCAGCGGGTACATGGCGCGCAGCGCCCCCAGGCCACCGTCGGTCGTGGCCGACCCGCCGACGCCGACCAGCACGCGGCGGGCGCCGGCGTCGACGGCGGCGACGATGAGCTCGCCGGTGCCCGCGGTCGACGCCGCGATGGGATCGTTGCCGTCGGCACCGCCGACGAGGACCAGACCGGACGCCTGCGCCATCTCGATGACGGCGGTGCGCTGATGGAGGCGCCATGCCGCGTCGACCGGATCACCCAGTGGCCCGGTGACGGTGGTGACGCGGTTGGCCCCGCCCAAGGCCTCGAGCGTGCCCTCGCCGCCATCGGCCAACGGGATGGCGCGGCAGGCGTGGTGCGCGTCGGCGGCGGCCACCCCGCGGCAGACGGCCTCGGCCACGGCGGCGGCCGTGGCGGTGCCCTTGAACTTGTCGGGAGCGGCGAGGACGCGCACGCCGACCATGCTGGCAGAGCGACCGCGCCGACGAGACCGTGCCAAGGTGGGCACCGTGTCCAACGCCGCTGCGCCATCCTCCTCGTCCACCCCCGCCAACGTCGCGGCTGCCCCGGTGAGCGGCGGCCGCCCGGTCGTGCTCGTGTCGAACCGCGGGCCCGTGGCCTTCCGTCTCGCCGACGACGGCTCGCTCGTCGGGCGACGCGGCGCCGGCGGGCTCGTGTCGGGCCTGGCGCCCCTCGTCACCGGCACGGACGCCACCTGGATCGCGGCGGCGATGTCCGACGGTGATCGCGCCGCCGCCGACGAGGGCGTGCTCGAGGCGGACGGCCTGCGCGTCCGGCTGCTCGACCTCGATCCCGACACCTATCGCCTGGCCTACGACGTCGTGTGCAACGCCACGCTCTGGTTCATGCACCACGGCCTGTGGGACCTGCCCCGATCGCCGGCGTTCGACGCCGGGTTCAGCGTCGCCTGGGAGGCCTACCGCGCCGTCAACGCCGCCTTCGCCGACGCCATCGTCGCCGACGCGCCGACCGATGCCGCCGTGCTGGTGCAGGACTACCACCTCGCCCTGGTGGCGGCGACGGTCGGCGACCGACGACCGGATCTGCGACTGGTCCACTTCTCGCACACCCCGTTCGCCGGCCCCGACCTGTGTCGGGTGCTGCCCACCTCGATGCGCAGCGAACTGCTCGGTGGCATGCGCGCCTTCGCCGCCTGCGGCTTCCACACCGAGCGCTGGGCGGCATCGTTTCGGGCCAGCTGCGCCGACGTCGTCGGCGATGTGCCCGCCACCTTCGTGGCGCCGCTCGGTCCCGACCCCGACGACATCGCCGCCACGGCGGCGTCCTCGGCGTGCACCGCGGCGCGCCGGGCGCTGGACGATCGCCTCGGGGATCGGCTGCTCATCACCCGCGTGGACCGCATCGAGCCGTCGAAGAACATCGTGCGCGGGTTCGCCGCCTTCGACGCCCTGCTCGAACGGCACGAGCGCTGGCGAGGGCGGGTGGTGCTGGGGGCGTTCGTCTACCCGTCACGCGAGGCCGTGCCCGACTACCAGCGTTACCGCGACGAGGTCGACGCCGCGGCGCGCGCCGTCGGCGACCGGTGGCGTGTCGCCGACTGGGAACCGGTCATCTACGACGATTCCGACGACTACCCGGGGTCGGTGGCGGCCCTGGCGCGCGCCGACGTGTTGCTGGTCAACCCGATCCGTGACGGGTTGAACCTCGTGGCCAAGGAGGGCCCGCTCGTCAACGACCGCCACGGCGTGCTGGCGCTCAGCACCGAAGCGGGCGCCTGGGCCGAGCTGGGCGGGGTCGCCCTGGCCGTCGATCCGTACGACGTGGCGGGCACCGCCGACGTGCTGCACCGGGCGTTGGCGATGCCCGAGGACGACCGCCGCCGCCACGCCGACGACCTGCGCACCCTCGCCCTGGCCCGCTCCCCGCGCGCCTGGCTCGACGAGAACCTCGCCGCCGCCGACTGATCGTCCGTTCCGGTAGGGCAGCCGGTGGCTTTGCCTACCGGCTGCCCTACCAGAACGACACGGCTTCGGTTGGCGGCGTCAGTAGGAGCGGGCGAAGACCGCTTCGGCGGTGCCGGGGGCGCCGCAGAGCACGCACGCACCGACCGACTCGGGCTGATCGAGCGGCAGGTTGCGGATGGTGACCGCCAGGGGCGTGAGCTGCTCCTCGCAGGCCTCGCCCTCGCACCACGGTGCCCGGAGGAACGGGCTCACGCCGTCGCGCTCGGCGAAGGCCGCCTCGACCCCCGCCCAATCGACGACGTCGGTGCGGGTGTTGGAGGCCAGCAGCTCGGACGCCTGACGCAGATAGGTCTCGTGCAGGTCCTCGAGCAGCTCGCCGGCGCCGGCGACGAGCTCCTCGATCGTCAGCGTGGAGCGCTCGGCGGGATCGGAGCGGCGGCGCACCGTCACGGTGCCCGCCTCGGCCTCGCGGCCGCCCACCTCCAGCAGCAGCGGCACGCCGCGCTTGACCCACTGCCACTTCTTGTCGACGGGCCGGTACAGTCGGTCGTCGACCTTCACGCGTACGGGCTCCCCGCGGAACCGGGCACCGGCTGCCAGCGCGTCGGCGACGCGCCGGGCGTACGCCAGCAGCTCGTCGTCGGCATCGGCGCCCTTGGTGTAGGGCACGACGACGATCTGGGTCGGCGCCACGACCGGCGGCACCCGCAACCCGTCGTCGTCGCCGTGGATCATGATCACGCCGCCGATGAGGCGGGTCGACACGCCCCACGAGGTGGTCCAGGCGTGGACGACGTCGCCGTGCTCGTCGGTGAAGGCGATGTCGGCGGCCTTCGAGAAGTTCTGGCCCAGGAAGTGCGACGTGCCGGCCTGCAGCGCCTTGCCGTCCTGCATCATCGCCTCGATCGAGTACGTCCGCTCGGCGCCGGGGAACCGTTCGCTGGCCGGCTTCTCGCCGACGATCACCGGCATGGCGAGGTTGTCGACGACGAAGCGGCGGTACTCCTCGAGCATCAGCAGCGTCTCGTCGACGGCCTCGTCGGCGGTGGCGTGCGCCGTGTGCCCCTCCTGCCACAGGAACTCGCGCGTGCGCAGGAACACGCGGGGCCGCATCTCCCATCGCACGACGTTCGCCCACTGGTTCAGCAGCAGCGGCAGGTCGCGGTAGGACTCGATCCACTGGCGCATCGACTCACCGATGATCGTCTCCGACGTCGGGCGAACGACGATCGGCTCCTCGAGCTCGCCGGCCGGGACGAGGACCCCGTCGCGCGCTTCCAGGCGATGGTGCGTGACGACCGCCATCTCCTTGGCGAAGCCTTCGACGTGGGCCGCCTCCTTCTGGATGTACGAGAGGGGCACGAACAGGGGGAAGTAGGCGTTCTCGTGGCCGGTGGCGCGGATGCGCTCGTCCATGCGGTCGCGCAGCTGCTCCCAGATGCCGTAGCCCCACGGCTTGATCACCATGCAGCCGGGGGCGTGGGCCATCTCGGCGAGGTCGGCCTCGCGCACCACGGCCTGGTACCAGGCCGGGAAGTCCTCGGCGCGGGTGGGCTGGATCGCAGTGGGCATCCGGTGACCTTTCTGGTGCGGCTTCGCTCGATGCGACGGTTCGACGGTGGGCCGGCGGCGCCTCGGCCCACCGAGGGTGAGGTGCGCGGCGTCAGGACGCCTGGCGCCGGGTCCCCTCGGCGAGCGACCGCAGCAAGGAGACCACACCGGTCGGGTTCGGCAAAACCAGATCGGCCCGGGCAGCGAGCTCCGGGTCCAGCTCATCGCTGTCGACGACCACACGCACCGTCTCGACACCGGCGGCCTCGAGCGCCTCGAGCGCAGCGAACGCCGGCAGGTCGCCGACGTCGTCGCCGACGAAGAGCACCAGATCGAGCCCCTTGGCCAGCTGGCGGACCGCCGTGCCCTTGTCGGCGTCGATCGGCGGGTGCAGCTCGTAGCTCATCTTGGCGGGACGGACCTCGAGACCCGAGCGCGCCGCCTGGGATTCGGCCAGGGCCCGGACCTCGTCGGCGATCTCCGGGTGCTCGCGGAAGTGCAGCGTGAGGCTCAGGCCCTTCGGCTCGACGAGCACGCCTTCGGGGCCCTTGGCGATGCAGCAGGCGGCGACGTCGTCGACCACCTCGCGCCACGCGCCGCTCTGCGGATGATCGACGCGGCGGCCCCGATCGTCTTGCGACTCGAGCCCGTACAGGCCGGCCAGCGCCACGGGCGGGCCGAAGAAGCCGGCGATGAAGTCGAGCGGTCGGCCCGACAGCACGGCGACCCGGCCGAAGTCGGCGGCGAGCTCCGACAGCAGCGTCGCCGCGCCCTCGACCGGCCGAGCGCTGGCCGGGTCCTCGACGATCTCGGACAGGGTCCCGTCGAAGTCGAAGAACAGGCCCGCCGTGCCGGCACGTCCTCGGAAGGCCTCGGTCACGCTGGAGAGGTCGGTGCGCACCACGACGAGCGAGCCTAGGACCCCCGGCGCGCCGGGATGCAAACCCCTAGTTGGTCAGCTTCTGCTCGGGCCCGAGGATGACGAGGACGTCGGCGCCGCCCGGGTCGGTCGGCGGTGCCGCCGGCAGCTCCTCGACGCTCGTCTCGGGGATGTCGAACACCTTGGCGACCTCGACCGCCTCCCCCTCGAACCCGGCGGCGTAGTACACGACGCTCGCCGTCTGTGCCGGGGCGTCGACGGCACCCAGGGTGGAGTACCCGGCAGCAGCGAGCTTCTCGGTCCCCGCCAGCGCCACGCCTTCTTCGCCGCCGCCGTTGGCGACGCGCACCGTGACGTCGGCGGGGGCCTTGAGCGGCGTGGTCGTCGTCGAGGGGGCCGTCGTCGACGTGGTCGTCAGCCCCGTGGGCGGCGGCCCGCTGGAGGACGCCACGGTCGTGGGCGACGAGCCGGCCACGAGATCGCCCTCGGACTCGTACCCCTTGGCGAGCAGGAAGGCGCCGATCAGTACGGCGAACACGATCATGACCACGCCGATGACCGATGCCTCACCGGGGCTGCCCTCGCCACCCACGGGCGGGCGCGCCGTCGGCGCGTCGGCAGGCACGGCGCCGGTCGGCGGCGGACCACCGGAGCCGCGCCGCGCCCGGCTCCGACCGCCGGAGGTCGGCGCCTCGCCCGAGCCCTTGGACGCGCCGGCCGG
>CAZYKR010000126.1:0-12140 GCA_964648005.1 uncultured Iamiaceae bacterium | reverse complement strand
ATCCTCTACGAGGTCCACATGCTCACGGCGGCGGCGTCGAACGCCCTGCTCAAGACGCTCGAAGAGCCCCCGGACCACGTGGTGTTCGTCCTGGCGACCACCGACCCGCAGAAGGTGCTGCCGACGATCCGCAGCCGCACCCAGCACTTCGAGGTGCACCTCTTGCCGGCATCAGACCTGCGGGCGCTGGTCACCGACGTCATCGCCGACGCCGGGCTCGACGTCGATGAGGCCGGCATCGAGCACGTCCTGCGTGCCGGCAACGGCTCGGCCCGCGACACCCTCTCGGCGCTCGATCAGGTCGTCGCTGCTGGTGGCGTGCCCACAGACATCGACGCCGTCGACCGCTTGGTCGAGGCGCTCTGCGACGCCGACACGGGCGCCGCGCTCCTCGCCGTGGAGGCCGGCTGCAACGCCGGCGCCAACCCCCGCGTGCTCGGTGAAGCGCTCATCGCCCGCCTGCGCGACGTGTTCCTCACCGCCATGGGCTCCGAGCTCGACCGCCTGTCGGACCGCGACCGCGAGCGCGTCGGCGACCAGGCGCGTCGCCTCGGTCCGGCGCGCGCCACCCGGGCACTCGAGGTGCTCGGCGAGGCGTTCGTCACCATCGCCGACGCCCCCGACCAGCGCATCCCGCTCGAGGTGGCGCTCGTGCGGCTGACCCGCCCCGAGGCGGACACGACGCTCGCGGCGCTCGCCCAGCGGATCGAACGACTCGAACAGGGCATCACCACCGGCGCCGCTTCCACGCGGACGACCGCGCCGGCGCAGGCACCTGCGGGCGGGCGGGCCGACGCCCGACCGTCGGCGCCGTCCGACGACGTGACGGAGCCGACCGCCCCCGGCACGAACGACGACGATGCGGCACGCGCCGCAGGCGACGACGTCGAGGCCGCCGACGCTGGGAGCCCTCCTCCGACCGGTGGAGGCCGGCCCGCAGCCGCGGCGCGTGAGGTGCTGGCACGCACACGCAAGGGCGGATCGGGTCGTGCCGGCACGCCCGCGCGATCGGCGCCGGGGCGCGCTTCGGCCGCAGCGACGGATCGTGGCGCCACCACGGGCGACCCCGCCGACGAGGACCGGCCGCGCACCCGGGCCGACGGCCCTCCGGCAGCGGACGCACCGGCGGACGGCGCAGCGCCCAGCGAGCCCGAGCCTGCGAGTCGTGCCGACGTCGCCCCGCAGGAGCACGACGACGCGCCGTCAGGTGCGGGGGCGGCTCCCACCGCCGCGGGTGACGGGATCCCCGGCCGCGACGAGCTGACGCTGGCGTGGGGGGACACGATCCTGCCGGCACTGCCGCAGCGGGCCCGAGCCCGGTTCGGGGGCGGACGCTGGCACTCGACCACCGAGGATGCGGCGCGCTACGCCCTGCCCAACGCCATGCACCGCGACCGGTGCGAGGACGTGCGCGGAGCGGTCGAGGCGGCGCTCGAGGCGCACTTCGGGCGACCGGTACCGATCGAGCTGATCATCGACGACGACACCGCAGCGCCCGCAGGGGCGGCCGGTGGCGCGGCGGCGACGGGCACCCCCGCAGCGAACGCTGCCGAGGCCGACGACGAGTGGGTGAACGTCGCCGAGCTCGACGACGCCGACCCGGCGCGGTCCCATGTCGACCGCGTGGCCGATATCTTCCCCGGCGCCGAGCTCGTAGAGGAGTGACCATGCCCACCGACGACGGCACCGACGCCACCGACGACCCCCAGGACGCGCTCGGCGTCGCCGGCGATCCGCTCGCCGGGTTGCTCGGCGGCCTCGGCGGCGGGGAAGCCGGCGGTGGTCTGGACCTCGGTGGCCTGCTGCAGTCCGCCATGGACATGCAGGCGCAGCTCCTCGAAGCCCAACAGGAGGTGGCCGGCACGGTCGTGACCGGCACTTCCGGCGGCGGTGCGGTCGAGATCGACGTCACCGGCGGGTTCGAGTTCCTCGCCGTGCGCATCGCGCCCGAGGCGATCGACCCCGACGACGCCGAGATGCTCCAGGACCTTGTGCTGGCGGCGTTGCACGACGCCGGGCGCGCCGTGGGCGAGCTCCAGCAGGTGGCGGCGCCGGCCATGCCCGGCCTCGACGCGCTCGGCTTCGGTGGTGACCCGCTCGCCGCGCTCACCGGCGGCTTCGCCGACGATGCCGACGACGACCTCGACGGCGCGGGCGACGAGGACGACGCTTGAGCGTCTATGCCGGACCGGTCCAGGATCTCATCGACGAGCTCGGCCGCCTGCCCGGGGTCGGACCCAAGTCGGCGCAGCGCATCGCCTTCTACCTGCTGAAGCTGCCGACCGCCGACGCCACCCGCCTGGCCGACGCCATCACCGAGGTCAAGGCCCGTGTCGCCTTCTGCGAACGGTGCTTCAACATCGCCGAGGGCCCCGAGTGCGGCATCTGCAGCGATCCGCGCCGCGACACCCACCTCATCTGCGTGGTCGAGGAACCCCGCGACATCGTCGCCGTCGAGAAGACGGGCGAGTTCCGTGGTCGGTACCACGTGCTCCAAGGCGCCATCAGCCCCATCGAGGGCATCGGCCCCGACCAGCTCAAGGTGGCCGAGCTCGTCGCCCGTCTCGAGCCCGAAGACGTCACCGAGGTGATCCTGTGCACGAACCCGAACATCGAGGGAGAGGCCACCGCGATGTACCTCAGTCGGCTGCTCAAGCCGCTCGGCCTCAAGGTGACGCGCATCGCCAGCGGTCTGCCCGTCGGCGGTGACCTCGAGTACGCGGACGAGCTGACGCTGGGCCGAGCGCTCGAGGGCCGACGGGAGCTCGAGCCCGACGGGGACTGAGCCCATGGCCGTCGACCGGTCCCGGCGGGCCGCACTGCTGATCGGCGGGATCGTCGCCTTCGTCGTCGTGCTGACAGGGCTGGCCGTCGCCGGCACCCGCCACACGGGCGCCGCCACGCCGACCGAAGCGGTGCAGGACTTCTTCGCCACGCTCGATCACGGCACGGTCACCGACCTGCTCGAGCAGCTGCCGCCGGCGCAGGCCGACGCCCTCGCCGACACGCTGCCGGACCTCGCCGCCGAGCTCGACCGGCTCGGGCTGATCGGCGCCGCCGACGGCGACGCCACCTTCGGGCTCGACATCAGCGCACCCGAGGTCACCATCGACCCCTACGACGAGTGGATCGTGCGCGCCGACCTCTCCGGCGGCACCCTCGCCCTCGATCCGGCAGCCGACGGCGGCACCGGCGCCGCCCTGCTCACGCCAGACGGGCGCGCCGCCCTCGAGCAGATCATCGGGCTTTCCCTGCCCGGCGACGAGCCCGAGGTGCTCTCGGATCGCTGGCCGCAGCTGATGGTCGTGCGCGACGGCGGCGGTTGGCGCGTGAGCCCGGGCCACACCGTCGGCGAGCAGTGGCGCCTCGACGAAACGCTCCCGGCGCCGAAGTGGGGCGAGGGCGTGATCGCCGTCGGCTCGACCACGCCGGAGGAGGTCGTGCCCGACCTGTTGCGCGCCTACGGCGCCGGGGACAGCGGGCGGATGGTGTCGATGGCCGAACCGGAGGAGTCCGTGGCCCTGCAGCAGTACGCCACGCTCGCCATCCCGTTGTGGGACGAGGACCTGCGGCGGGCGATGGAGGAGGACGGCTTCTTCTTCCGGGTCGACGACATCGACGTCGACATCTCTGGTCAGGGCAAGCGCCGCACCGCCACGGTCACGAGCTTCGACGGCGCCTTCGGCGACGATCAGACGACGGTGGATCTGCGCTACGCCGACGGATGCCTGCGCATCACGACCACGGAGCTGGTCGGCGACGCCGAACCGACCGTCACCCAACGCTGCGACGGGGAGCTGCACGACGATCTGCCCGCCGCCGGACCGTGGTCCGAGCTGCTGGCGCTCACGGCGCTCGGCCGGGCGTTCCCGACCTTCTCGCTCGCCGAGCACCACGGCCGGTGGTTCATCAGCCCGACCCGCACAGCGCTCGGCACCCTCACGGAGGTGGCGGCCGGCCTGGAAGCCGATCAGGCCGACGAGCTCGTCACAGCGCTCGACGCAGCGTGGGTCTGGGGTCCCGAGGCTGCCACCGACGGCGGGTGATCGCCGGGGCCGCGTGACCCGGGCCGACGGCGCGTCAGCCGCCGGTGACCCAGGTGGCGGTCAGGAACACCGAGCCCCACTGCACCGGCTCGATCTCGGCGCCCTCGGGCGTGCGGAGGTCGGCGAGACCGTGCACCCGGTCGCGGTACAGGATCAGCCACTTGGCGTGGTAGATCCACAGGTACGGCACGTGCTCGGCCCACTGCTGCCACACCGTGGCGTAGGCGTCCTTGCGCTCCTGCTCCGTGCCGGCCTCGCGGGCCTTGTTGAGCGCGGCGTCGACCTCGTCGTTCGACCAGCGCGGGAAGTTCAACGTGATCGACCCTTCGGAGCCGATGTTGTCACCGGTCCAGAAGTGGTAGTTGGCGTCCGGGTCCGCTCCGTTCCAGAACTGCGTCACCAAGGCGTCGAAGTCGCCGCCGAGCATCCGGTTCGAGAACTGGGTCTCCTCGACGCTCTGGATCTCGGTCTCGATGCCGAGCTGGGACCACTGCTGCTCGACGAGCTGGCCGAACTGCAGCCCGTCGGGCGATGCCAGCACCATCAGGTTCAGGGCGATCGGACCCGGGTTGTCGGCCTGGTACTCGGCGACGAGCGCCTTGGCCTCCTCCAGGTTCGGCTCGGGCCAGCCGGCGTCGCTCCACCACTGGCTGTTCTCGGACATCGGGCCGTCGGCGATCGGGAACACGCCATCGAAGTTGTCGACCAGCGCCTGACGGTCGGTGACGAGCTGGAGCGCCTTGCGCAGCCGTTCGTCGGCCAGCGGTCCCGACTGGGTGTTGAGCGTGACGTTGAGCTCGTCGCTCTCGGAGTTGTCCTCGAGGACGTTGATCTCTTCCGGCGTCTCGCCGGACTCGGCCAGGTAGGCGGCCACCGTGCCGGGCGAGTTGGTCTGCACCACGTCGAGGTCGCCGGACTGCAGGGCTTGCATGCGGCTGGCCTCATCCGGCGTGGGCACGAAGGTGACCTCGTCGAGGTACGGGTACTTGTTCCCGTCGGGGTCGGACATCCAGTAGTTGTCGTAGCGGTTCGCCACGAGGTCCTTGTCGGGCTCCCAGCTGGTGAACTCGAACGGGCCCGAGCCGATGGGACGCATCGACGCCTGGGCGGGCTCGGCGTTGAGCTGCTCGGGGGCGACGACGAAGCCGGCCTGACCCGTCAGCGCGGCGGGGAAGCTGGCCCAGCTCTGGTCGAGCGTGACCCGCACCCGCAGGTCGTCGCCCTCGACCTTTTGGATGTCGACCACGGGCTGGAAGGCGAAGGTCGTGAGCGCCGAGGTCCGGTACTTCTGGAGGTTGTAGACGATGGAGTGGGCGTCGACCTTCTCGCCGTTGTGGAACGTCAGGTCCGGTCGCAGCAGGATGTCCCACTGCTTGAAGTCCTCGGAGGGCTCGAACGCCTTGACGAGGAACGGCTTCACCTCACCATCGGTGCCCCAGGTGACCATCGGGTCGAAGAAGGTCTTGGCCACGGTGATCGGGCCGGGTCCCCAGCGGTCGGTCATGGGCATCCAGCCCGTGGTCTCGCCCTGCGTGCCGAAGACGAGGCTGCCTCCCGCTTGCGGCTTGGTGGGCACGGCGGCGTCCCCGCCGCCACCGCCGCCGTCCTCGCTCGTCGCGGTGCTGGAGCCGCTGGAGCAGGCTGCTGCAGCCGCCGTCAGGCCGATGGCCAAGCCGATCGCCACGATTCGTCGTCGCATGGTCCGTCTCCCGCCGTTCGGTCCGACCGGCGTCACGCCGGCAGGCGCCGCTCCGCCGCCGAGCGCGACGACGCAGCCGCAACGTCCTGTCGGTCGACCTGACGGGACGACTTAGCGGTTAACGGGCTTCAGTTCGTCCGGTCACGAGACCGGAACGCCGTTCTGGTAGTGCAGCCGGTGCAGAACACCACCGGCTGCGCTACCGGAACGAATCAGCGAAGGTGGCTCAGCCGACCTGCAGGAGGATGGCGTCGCCCTGGCCGCCGCCGCCGCAGAGGGCCGCAGCGCCGAGGCCACCGCCACGGCGGGCCAGCTCGAACGCCAGGTGCAGGGCCACGCGGGTGCCGGACATGCCGACGGGATGCCCGAGGGCGATGGCGCCACCGTTGACGTTGGTGATCTCGTCGGTGATGCCGAGGTCGCGCATCGAGGCGACGCCGACGGCGGCGAAGGCCTCGTTGAGCTCGAACAGCGACACGTCACCGACCGAGCGGCCCGAGCGCTCCAGCGCCTGGTGGATCGCCCGCGACGGCTGCGTCAGCAGCGAGGGGTCGGGACCTGCGACCTGGCCGTAGCCGACGATCTCGGCGAGCGGCGTCGCGCCCAGCTCCTCGGCCTTGGCCTTGGAGGTGACGATCACGGCGGCGCCGCCGTCGGAGATCTGCGAGGCGTTGCCGGCGGTGATGTTGCCCGCCTTGTCGAACGCCGGGCGCAGCGCCTCCAGCGATTCGATGGTGGTGCCGCCCCGGACGCCCTCGTCCTCGGAGAACACGACCGGGTCGCCCTTGCGCTGGGGGATCTCCACCGCGACGATCTCGTCGTCGAAGAAGCCGTCCTTCTGCGCACGCGCCGCCCGCTCGTGGGACGCGGCGGCCATCTGGTCCTGGATGTCGCGGGGCAGGCCCAGGGAGGCGGCGTACTTCTCCGTCCCGGCACCCATGGCGCACTGGTCGAAGGCGCAGAAGAGGCCGTCGTACATCATCGAGTCGACGACGGTCTGGTCGCCGAGCCGGTAGCCGGCGCGAGCACCGGGCAGCAGGTACGGGGCGTTGGTCATCGACTCCATGCCGCCGGCGACCACGATGTCGGCATCGCCCGACTGGACCATCTTGTCGGCGAGGTAGATGGCGTTGAGGCCCGAGAGGCAGACCTTGTTGATGGTCGTGGCGGGCACGTCCATGCCGATGCCGGCGTTGACGGCGGCCTGACGGGCGGTGATCTGCCCGGCGCCGGCCTGCAGCACCTGGCCCATGATCACGTAGTCGACGAGCTCGGGCGTGACCCCGGCGCGCTCGAGCGCAGCCTTGATGGCGAAGCCACCCAGGTCGGTCGCGGCGAACCCCGCGAAGGCACCCGAGAGCTTCCCGATGGGTGTGCGGGCGCCACCGATGATGACGGATCCGGCCATGGCTGTGCTCCTTTCCTCCCTGCGAAGGCGCTTCCCCCGAAGGCCCCAACCGGTGGTTACCGGTGGGTAAGCAAGGCTGTCAGTGTACGGAAGGTGCTGCGGAAGCGGCCAGTTGCTCGTCGGCGGCTCGGCGCGCCGCCTGTGCTGCCAGCGCCACCGCCCGGCGCACCAGGTCGTCGATCGGATCGACACCGACGCGGTCGGCGAACGGGCCCCCGCCGAAGGCCGCGCTCGCCGGCGGCACCATCGTCGAACGCACCACCGGCTCGTCGCCGGTGAGGTCGATGATCACGTCCGCCGCATCCGCCAGCGGCGGCCGCAGGGCACGGTCACGCCCCGACTCGCTGTCCACCTGTGCACCCATCGCCCGCTCCCACCCGGTCCGCCTAGGTCGTTCGGCCTATGACCGTACCGACTCGGGTGGGAGCAGACAAGCGTCTCGTTGCCTCGGGCTACTCGGCAGCGATCGCCGCCAGGATGTCGAGGCGGGCGGCGCGCCGCGCCGGGCGCAGACCGGCGACGACCCCGGCGACGGCCGCCAGGAGCGTGATGACGACGAGGGCGTCCGTGGGCAGGACGAAGGTGCCGAAGCCCTCGGCCGCCAGCGCACGCACCAGTGCCCAGCCGAACCCGAGCCCGACGACGAGACCGAGCACGGTGCCGAACAGCGCCACCACGACCGACTCCCACCGGATGGCGGCCCGGAGCTGGGACCGGGACAGGCCGACCGCACGCAACAGGCCGAGCTCGCGGGTGCGTTCGTGGATCGACAGGGTCAACGTGTTGGCGATACCGATCAGGGCGATGACCACCGCCAACAGCAACAGCACGTAGATCATGGCCAGCAGCTGATCGATCTGCGCCGCCTGCTGCTCCTTGAACTGGGTCAGGTCCTGCACGTCCACGTTCGGGTACGTCCCCGCCAGCGCCTCGACAGCTCGCCGCACCTCGGCGGCATCGACACCGTCGGCGTACCGAACCACCGCCTGCAGGTCGAGCTGCGCCGCCGTCTGCGCCTCGTGCGTGGCGAGCGACACGACCGCCGTCCCGGCGATCTCCTGCCGCTCATAGGTCGCCACCAAGCGCAGGGGCACGACACCGGTCCGGGGGAAGGCCACGTCGATGGGGTCGCCGACAGCCCACCCCTGCTCGGCGGCCAGGTCGTCGTAGACGGCGACCCCGTCGGTGCCGAGCGCGGTCACGTCGCCGTCCACGACCCCGATGTCGAACACCTCGGTGGCCGCCACCGGCTCGACCGCCGAGTAGGTCACGCCGACACCGTCGAGCGCCGCCGTGCCGAGTCGGACCTCGGCCACCGACGCCACGCCGTCCACGTCGGCGATGCCCGCCGCCAGGTCCGGGCTGAAGCCGGCCTCCGGTCCGAAGGCACCCGACGTCAGGACGAGGTCGCCCGAGAAGTTGCGATCGATGCTGTCGGCGATCGACACCTTGGCCGAGGCGGCAAACGCCGCGATGAACCCGACGAGCGACACACCGATGGTCAGCGCCACCGCGGCGCCGGCGGTGCGGCGCGGGTTGCGGCGAGCGTTGGTGCTGGCCAAGCGTCCGGGCACCCCGCGCAGGCGACGGATCGGCCACGACAGCGCTGCCGTGGCGGGCACGGCCAGGACCGGGCCCAGCACGAACACGCCGACGAAGGTCACCGCAGCGCCGAGACCCACGAGGCCGACGGCCCCGTCGCCCCCTCCGAAGAGGCCGAGCAACATCAGGCCGACACCGAGGGTCGTGACGACACCGCCGGCGGCGATGCGCCGAACCGCCGTTCCGGTGCGGTCCACCGCCACGTCGCGCAGCGCCGCGATCGGCGCCACCGATGCCGCCCGCCACGCCGGGAGGAGTGCCGCCGCCACCGTGATGACGAAGCCGGTGGCGAAGGCCATGGCCATCGACGCCGGCTCGATCACGATGCCCGTGGCGGGCAGGTCGAAGCCGATGGCGGCGATGGCGCCCTTGAGCACGACGGCGAGGCCGAAGCCCGCGACCAGACCGAGCGCCGAGGCGACGGCACCGACGGCGATCGCCTCGACGAGCACCGAGCGACGCACCTGGGCCCGGCTGGCGCCGACGGCCCGCAGCAACGCCAGCTCGCGCGTGCGTTGCGCCACGACGATCGTGAACGTGTTGTAGATGATGAAGGAGCCGACGAAGAGGGCGATCAGCGCGAACGCCAGCAGGAAGGTGTCGAAGAACGCCAGGCTCTCCGCCACGTCCGAGCGCAGCTCGGCGGTCAGCGCTTCGCCCGTGAGGACCTCCACGTCGTCGCCGACGGCGGCGCGCACCCGCGTCGCCAAGGCGTCCTGGGCGACGCCGTCGACGGCGACCGCCTCGATCGAGCTGACCTCCCCGGGCCGCTGCAGCACGTCCTGGGCCGTCGCCAGATCGAAGAGCGCCGCCGAGGCGCCGAGCGGGCTGTCGGCGGCGCCCCAGCTGACGATGCCGACGAGACGGAAGGTGCGGGGCGCCGCGCCTGACAGGACCGTCACGTCGTCGCCGACGGCGAGGCCACCGGTGCGCGCCGAGGCGCGATCGATCACGACCTCGTCGGGACCGGCGGGGGCCGCGCCCTCGGCGAGGGTCCAGGGGTTGAGGGTCTCGGTGCCGATCCAGCTCTGCCCGAACGTCGGCGCGCCCGCGCCCGGGTCACCGATGGGCTCGCCGTCGCTGCCGACGATCTGGGCGTAGCCCTCGACGTAGCCCTCGGTCGCCGCCACGCCATCCACCGCGGCGACGGTCTCGACCACGCCCTGATCGAGGCCCGGCCGCTGACCGGACATGGCATCGCCGGCCACCTGCTCGCGCCCGCGCACGGCGACGTCGACGCCGGCGTTGGCGGTGGTCAGCAGGTCGTCGAAGGACCGACCGACCGTGTCGGTCAGCACCAACGTGCCGGCCATGAAGGCCACACCCAGCACGACGGCGAGCGCCGTGGACACCAGCCGCACCTTGTGCGCCCGCAGCGAGCGCAGTGTCGTCTTCCACATCGCTCAGCCCCCCAGCGCCTTCATGCGGTCGAGGACGCGGTCGGCCGTCGGGCCGGCGAGATCGTCGACGACGTCACCGTCAGCCAGGAACACGACGCGGTCGGCGTAGCTGGCCGCCACCGGATCGTGGGTCACCATGACGACCGTCTGTCCGTAGCGACGTACCGCCTCGCGCAAGAACGCCAGCACCTCGTTACCGCTGCGGGAGTCGAGGTTGCCGGTGGGCTCGTCGGCGAACACGATCTCGGGCCGGCTGACGAGCGCCCGGGCGACGGCGACGCGCTGCTGCTGACCACCGCTGAGCTCGCTCGGGCGGTGCGCCAGGCGGTTGGCCAACCCGACGGCCTGCACGACCTCGTCGAACCAGGCGTCGTCGGGACGACGGCCGGCCAGCTCGAGCGGCAGCGTGATGTTCTCGCCCGCCGTCAGCGTCGGCACCAGGTTGAACGCCTGGAAGACGAAGCCGATCCGGTCACGGCGCACCCCCGTCAGCTGGCGCTCGCGCAGCGTCGTGAGATCGGTGTCGCCGATGAAGGCATGGCCCGACGTGGGGGTGTCGAGTCCGGCGAGGCAGTGCATCAGCGTGGACTTGCCCGATCCGGACGGGCCCATGACGGCGGTGAACGCGCCGCGGTGGAGGTCGACCGAGACACCGTCGAGCGCCGCCACGGCGGTGCCGCCGCTGCCGTACACCTTGGTGAGGCCAACGGCGCGGGCGGCGGGTGGCGCCTCGCCGCCCGGTGCGCCGGCACCGGTGGTCGGGGGGATCAGGGTCGAGGTGGACATGGTCGCTCCGGGGGTCGTCGAACGAGTCGATCGCACCGTGACACCACGACCCCGTGGTGTCGTCGGGCCCAGGGCCGATTCGCCGGTCGCTCTCAGGGTGGACCCGTGCCCGTGACGCTCCGTCGTGCGGAGGACACCGGCGGTCCGGGTCAGGCCCCGGGACGGACCAGGCCGGACTCGTAGGCGAACACGACCGCCTGCACGCGGTCGCGCAGGCCGAGCTTCATCAGGATGCGTCCGACGTGCGTCTTGACCGTCGTCTCGCCGACGTAGAGGGCCGCCGCGATCTCGGCGTTGGACCGGCCCTGCGCCAGCTGGCCGAGCACCTCGACCTCGCGATCGGTCAGCTCCGCCAGGCGGTCGTCGGCAGGTGCGTCGCCGTCGGTGGCCGCGGCGCCGTCGGGCGTCGGCAGCGCCGAGGCGAACTGCTCGATCAATCGCCTGGTCACCGAGGGCGCGATGAGGGCATCGCCGCCGGCGACGACGCGCACCGCGTGCACCAGCTCCTCGGGGGGTGCGTCCTTGAGGAGGAAGCCGCTGGCGCCGGCGCGCAGCGCGGCGTACACGTAGTCGTCCAGATCGAAGGTCGTGAGGATGAGGACCTTCGGTCCGTCGACACCGGCCGTCGCCGACAGGCGTGCCGTCGCCTCGATGCCATCCATCTCGGGCATCCGCACGTCCATCAGCACGACGTCGGGCCCCAGCGCTGCCGCGGCGTCGAGGGCGGCGCGGCCGTCGGACGCCTCGCCGACGACCTCGATGTCGGGCTCCGAACCGAGGATCATCCCGAAGCCGCGCCGCACGAGCGCCTGGTCGTCGACGACCAGGACGCGCACCGTCACGAGCTCGCCCTCGCACCGGCCGACGGTGCCACCGTCACAGCGGCCGGGTCGGGTGCCGACGGGGACAGCGTCGGGGCGGCGGGCGCCGCCAGCGGCAGATGTGCCTGGACGGCGAACCCGCCGCCCGGTGCCGGACCGGCCGACACGGTGCCGCCGACGAGCGCCGCCCGCTCGTGCATGCCCACGATGCCGTGGCCGGCGGCGACACCAGCCGAACCGTCGCCACCGTCGGGCGCGGTCGCCGCCGCACCGCGCCCGTCGTCGACGACGGCAACCTCGACGGCGTCGTCGCCGAAGGAGATCACGACCCTGGCCCGGGTCGCCTCGGCGTGGCGGACGGTGTTGGTCAACGCCTCC
>CAZYKR010000125.1:2734-12263 GCA_964648005.1 uncultured Iamiaceae bacterium | reverse complement strand
ACCACGACCGCACCGCCGACGACGGCCGCGCCGACCACGACCGCCGCCCCGCGCCCGCCGGTGACCACCGTGCCGCCGGCCCAGGCCGCCGCCCAGCCCCAGCCGATCACGCCGACCGCCGACGAGCAGAAGGTGGTCAACTTCGTCAACACCAAGATCGGCAAGATGCTCACGCCGGAGGCGACGCTGTTCAACGCGGCGCGGTCGGGCTCCACGACGCCACCCGGACCGGTGTCGTTCACCTTCTGGGCCAACGCCTCAGCCACCGGCGGAGGCTCGATCGACGGCCTGTTCCCGTCCCTCGGGAACTTCCTCGGCCAGTTCGGCCAGTGCACCCACATCGGGGTCGGCCTGCTCTCCGATCCCGCCGGCCAGAAGATCCTCGTCGTCTGCGGCAAGTTCTGACCCGGACCGAGCCGACTGTGCCCGCCAGGCGGGGGGCTGCGTAACCTCGGCGCCCATGCAGCGCAAGACCCGAGCGGTGACCGCCGCCACCGTCGCCGCCGTCGTGGCAGCCGCCGTCGTCGCCAAGCGGCGCGCCGAGCACGGCGACGGCCACCGTCCAGTGATCAGCCACGCCTCGACGACGTCGCGCAACGCCAAGCTGGCCACGGTCGGTGCCCGCGCCGGCGGCACGTACGCCGTGCACCGGGCGCGCCGGGCGTTCGCCTCCGCCGAGCGCAAGGAGGAGCTGGACCGTGCGTTCGAGCTGCAGACGGCTGAGCAGGTCGCCGAGGCGCTCGGCCACATGAAGGGCGCCATGATGAAGCTCGGCCAGATGGCGAGCTACCTCGACCAGGGCCTGCCCGAGCACGTGCGCGAGGCCTTGGCCGAGCTGCAGAAGGACGCGCCGCCCATGAGCCCCGCGCTCGCCGCCGGCGTGGTGCGCGCCGAGCTCGGCGACGAGCCCGAAGCGGTCTTCGCCACCTGGGACCCGACGCCGATCGCCTCGGCGTCGATCGGTCAGGTGCACCGGGCCATGACCCACGACGGGCGCGCCGTCGCGGTGAAGGTCCAGTACCCCGGCGTCGACGAGGCGGTGTCGTCGGACCTGGACAACGTCGGCCTGCTCTTCGCCGGCATGGGCCAGCTGTTCCCCGGGTTCGACCACAAGCCGTTCGTCGAGGAGCTGCGCGAGCGGCTCGTCGAGGAGCTCGACTACCGCCTCGAGGCCGACCACCAGCGGTTCTTCGCCGCCCACTACGCCGGCCACCCGACCATCCACGTGCCCTCGGTGGTCGATGAGCTGTCGACCCGCCGGGTGCTGACCACCGAGCTCGCCGAGGGTGTGCACTGGGACGAGCTGATGACGTGGGACCAGGCCGAGAAGGACCTGGCCGCCGAGACGCTGTACCGGTTCGCGTTCGGGTCGCTCTACAAGCTGCGCGCCTTCAACGGCGACCCCCATCCGGGTAACTACCTGTTCCGTCCGGGTGGCCACGTCACCTTCTTGGACTTCGGGCTCGTCAAGCGCTTCACCCAGGCCGAGCTCGACAGCTTCGGCGACATGATCATCCACATGGTGATCGAGCCCGACCCGGCGGCGTTCCGGGCGAGCATCGAACGGCTCGGCCTGCTGCGGCCGGGCGAGCCCTTCACCGACGCCGAGATCATCGACTACTTCGGCCACTTCTACGAGTTCGTCATGCGCGACGAGGTCTCCACCATCACCGCCGAGTACGCCTCCGAGACGGTGCGGCGCTACTTCGACCAGCGCGGCCCCTACGGCGAGATCATGAAGGCGGCCAACCTGCCGCCGGCGTTCGTGATCATCCAACGCATCAACCTGGGCCTCTACGCCCTGTTCGGCGAGCTCAACGCCACGGCGAACTGGCGTCTGCTCGCCGAGGAGACCTGGTCGTTCGTGCAGGGCCCGCCCTCGACCCCGATGGGCGAGGCCATCGCTGCCTGGGAGGCAGCCGCGGCGCAGCGTTAGCCTGCGAGCCGCATGCCCGCGACCGAGCCCACCGACCACGACGCCTGGGTGGCGCGCGACACCGCCGTGGTCTGGCACGGCTTCACCCAGATGTCGTGCTTCGCCGAGAACGCGCCGCTGATCGTCGAGCGCGCCGAGGGCCGCGAGCTGATCGACGTCGACGGGCGCCGGTACCTCGACGCCATCTCGTCGCTGTGGGTCACGACCCTCGGCCATCGCATCCCCGAGCTGGACGAGGCGTTGCGCGCCCAGCTCGACAAGGTGGCGCACTCGACCCTGCTCGGCAACGGCAACACCGCCGCCGTCGAGCTGGCAGAGGCGCTCGTCGGTCGCTTGCCGGTCGACGACCCCCGCCTGCTGTTCGCCTCCGACGGCGCCGCCGCCGTCGAGCAGTCGCTCAAGATCGCCTTCCAGCACTGGGCGAACCTGGGGGTGGCGGGCCGCGACACCTACCTGGCCCTCGGTGGCGCGTACCACGGCGACACCGTCGGGTCGCTGTCGGTCGGCGCCGGTGGCTTCGGCACCGACCTGTTCGACCCGCTGCGGTTCCCGGTCGTCCGCACGCCCGGCTACGACGACCCCGACTGGGCCGACGCCGCCGTCACCGCCATCGACGCCCACGCCGACCGCCTCGCCGCCGTCGTTCTCGAGCCCCTGGTACAGGGTGCCGCCGGCATGCAGGTCACCACGCCCGACGCCGTGCGCCGCGTCGTCGACGCCGCCCAGGCCGCCGGGGTCCTGGTCATCGCCGACGAGGTCGCCACCGGGTTCGGCCGCACCGGCACGCTGTTCGCCTCCGAGCAGTGCGGCATCCGTCCCGACCTGATGGTCATCGGCAAGGGCATCACCGGCGGGTACCTGCCCCTGTCGGCCACCGTCGCCGCCGGTCCGGTGCACCGGTCGTTCCTCGGTCCGGATCTGAGCGAGCGGACCTTCTACCACGGCCACTCCTACAGCGGGAACGCCCTCGCCTGCGCCGTGGCCCTGCGCCACCTGGGCCTGGTCGACGAGTGGAACGTGCTCGCCAACGTGCGGGCGCGCGCCGAGCAGTTGGGCGCTCGGCTGGCGGCGGACATCGCCCCGCACCCTGCCGTGGCCGACGTGCGCCGCCACGGGCTGATGACCGGCGTGGAGCTGGCGCCGCCCACCGACGGGCTGCGTTGGGGTCGTCGCGTCTGCGCCGCCGCCGTGTCGCGCGGCGTGCTGCTGCGCCCCCTCGGCGACGTCGTCGTGCTGATGCCGCCGCTCACCACGACGGCCGACGAGATCGACCGCATCGTCGACACCCTCGCCGCCGCGCTCGACGAGGTCTGCGCGTGAACGAGCGCTCCCCGCGTCGCGCCGCGACGGTCGGACGGCTGCTGCTCGCCGTGTCCATCGCGCTCTGGGCCGTGCTCGGCGCGGCGCTGCTGGCACCTGCCGGCGCCCAGGACGTCGCCCCGACCGACCCCGCCGCGGGCGACGCCGGGACGGGCATCGGTGCCGACGACCTCCCGACGACGACCTTGCCGGCGCCGACGGAGGGGAACGCGAGCTTCGTCGAGGACGGCACCCGGATCACCCGAGGCATCGTCACCGCCGTCGTCGACGGGGTGCCGCTGACCGTCGACGTGTACCAGCCGCTCGAAGCCGGCACGAACCGTCCCATCGTCGTGCTGGTGCACGGCGGAGCGTGGTTCCAGGGGGCGCCTTCGGACATGGACCGCCAGGGCAAGCTGCTGGCGTCGCAGGGTTGGGTCGGCGTCTCGGTGTCGTACCGTCTGGCGCAGCCCGGCTCGCCGACGTGGCCCCAGGCACTCGCCGACGTGCAACGCCAGATCCGCTGGGTCGGCGCCAACGCCGCCACCTACGGCGCCGACCCCGCCAAGATCGCCGTGATCGGTTCATCGGCCGGCGCGCACCTGGCGTCGCTGGTGGCATCGCTCGGGACGACCGACGTCGCCGTGCTCACCGGGACCCCGTCGGACGACACGAACCCTGCCGTCCCGGTGCGCGCCGTCGTGTCGTGGTCGGCACCCACCGACCTGCGCGACCTCGCCGGCACCGACGGCAACCCGCCGATCGGCTGTGGGGAGAACGAGGCGTGCCAGATCTTCTGGGAGCTCCCGTTCACCGAGAACTTCCTCGGGTGCCTGCCCGACGCCTGCCCGGATCGCTACGACCAGGCGTCCCCCATGACGTGGGTGAAACCCGAGACCACCCCGATGTGGCTCGCCAACTCGACCGACGAGCTGGTCCCGATCGGCCAGCTCCAGGACCTGGCGTCGGCGCTCGCCGCCGCCGACGTCGACCACACCGTGAAGATCCTCCCGGGTCAGGCACATGCCCAGGACTACACGGACGAGGTGTGGAACGACATGACGCCGTGGCTCGCCGATCACCTCGGCGTGCCGGCCCCGAACCCGATCACCTTCCCCGCCGAGGGCAGTGGGCTCACGACCGAGATGCTGTTGGCGCTCAGCGCGCTCGTGGCGCTGCTCGGCCTCGTCGGGGCCGCCACGTGGTTCGTCGGCCGCACCGGTTCGGCCACGGCCGTGCCCCCATCCGCCGGCGAACCCGCCACCGCATGACCCGACCGGCGCGCTCGTGGGTCGAGCGCCTCGCGGCGCGCCAGGACGCCATCGACGCCGCCGGGCGACGCCGGTCGATCCGCGACCTCGACGCCATCGGCCCGGCCGGCACCCTCGACGGGCGCCCGGTCGTCTCGTTCGCCTCGAACGACTACCTCGGGCTGGCCGCCCATCCTGCGGTGCGCGCCGCCGCCGCCGACGCGGCGCGCACCCACGGCGTCGGCGCCGGAGCGTCGCGCCTCGTGGTCGGCGCCCGGCCGGCGCACCGGGCGCTCGAAGCGGCACTGGCCTCGTGGAAGGGCACGGAGGCCGCGCTGCTGCTGCCCACCGGCTACGCCGCCAACCTCGGGGTGCTGACCAGCCTCGCCGACGCCGACACGGTGATCTACTCCGACGCGCTCAACCACGCCTCGATCGTCGACGGCACTCGGCTGGCACGCGCCCAGGTCGAGATCGTGCCGCACGCCGACCTCGACGCGCTCGCCCGGGCCCTGGCGGCGCACCCACCCGATCGTGGCGCGTTGGTGGTGACCGACACCGTGTTCTCGATGGACGGCGACGTCGCCGACGCGGCGACGCTGGCGGCGCTGTGTCGGGACGCCGGCGCGCTCCTCGTGCTCGACGAGGCGCACGCGGTGCTCGGTCCCGAGCTGCCGGAGGCGTTGCGCCGCGCCCCGGACATCGTCCGGGTGGGCACCCTGTCGAAGACGCTGGGGGCCATCGGCGGCTTCGTCGCCGCCAGCAGCCAGATCGTCGATCTGTTGGTGAACACCGCCCGCCCGTTCATCTTCACCACGGCCCCGTCGCTGCCCGACACGGCGGCGGCACACGCGGCGCTCGACATCGTGCGCAGCGACGAGGGCACCGCGCTGGTCGAGCGCCTCCGCGCCGCCGTGGACCGCTTCGTGCCCGGGCACCCGTCGCCCATCCTGCCGGTCGTCATCGGCGACGAGCGCGACGCGTTGGCGGCGGCGCAGGCGCTCCTCGACCAGGGCTGCCTGGTGCCGGCGATCCGGCCCCCCACCGTGGCGGCCGGCACGTCCCGCCTGCGCATCGCGCTCAGTGCCGCCCACACCGACGACCAGCTGGCGCAGCTCCACAACGCCCTCGATGCGCTCGGCTTGGCGCCCACCCCGATCGGATCGCACGCGTGACCATCGGGGAGGCGAGCGGCAGCGCGAGCGCGCGGCCCAATCGCCTCGTGCTGGTGGCCGGCACCGGCACCGAGGTCGGTAAGACGTTCGTGGCGGCGGCGCTGGCGCGCCGGCTCCGGGCACACGGCCACACCGTGGCGGCGCGCAAGCCGGCGCAGTCGTTCGATCCGGCCGATCCCGAGCCGACCGACGCCGAGGTGCTCGGCGCCGCCACCGGCGAGCCGCCGCCGGAGGTCTGCCCGCCCGAGCGGTGGTACCCCGTGCCGCTGGCACCGCCGATGGCCGCCACCCGCCTCGGTCGCCCGCCGGTGCGACTCGACGACCTCGTCGCCGCGCTGACGTGGCCGCCGGCCGTGGACGTCGGGCTCATCGAGACGGCCGGCGGGGTGCGCGCACCCCAGGCCGACGACGGCGACGTGGTCGATCTCCTGGGCCGGGTGACGCCCGACGACGTGCTGCTCGTGGCCGACGCCGGTCTCGGCACCATCAACCATGTGCGGCTCAGCGCCGACGCACTGGGGCACGACCGGCTGCACGTGCTGCTGAACCGGTACGACCCCGACGACCCGCTGCACGTCGACAACCGCCGGTGGCTGACCGAGCGGGAAGGGTTGACGGTGTACACCTCCGCCGAGGCGGTGGCCGACCGCCTGCACGAGCGCCTCGCCGGCGCCTGACGAGGCTCGTGGGCCGCGCGACCCAATCCGTACCAAGGGTTCAAGATCTGTGCCAGCGAGCCGATGGCTCACACGGAGCACACGAGGCGCGATCGGGTGGGCTGGTCGGCCGCGACAGGAGCAGACGGACGTGACGTGCATCGCGCGATGGGGGCGCAGCCTGCGCCACAAAACGCCGGAGCATCGTCGGACGCGCCTGGGCATGCCGGAGCTCCGACGATGAGCGACGTCTCCCAAGGACCGGGCTGGTGGCAGGCCAGCGACGGCAAGTGGTACCCACCGACCGACCAGACGTCGGCGCCGGCACCCGGCTGGTGGCTCGCCAGCGACGGCAAGTGGTACCCGCCCACCGACGACGACGCGGCACCTGCGCCCGGCTGGTGGCTCGCCAGCGACGGCGAGTGGTACCCGCCCACCGCGACCGAACCGGTCCCCGCCAAGCCCGCCCCAGCGAAGCCCGCCCCGGCCAAGCCGGATGCGGCCAAACCAGTCCCGGCCAAACCCGCCCCGGCGATGCCGGTCGCTGCCACGCCCGACGCGGCCAAGCCGGTCCCAGCCAAGCCCGTACCAGCCAAGCCGGTGCCGGCCAAACCCGTCCCTGCCAAGCCGGTGCCAGCCAAACCCGTTGCGGCCAAACCCGTTGCGGCCAAGCCGAACGCCGCCAAGCCGAACGCGGCCAAGCCCGGCTCCGGTACGGCGGCCGCGGCGGCACGGACCACCCAGCGCACCACCCGCCCGGGCGCCGGTGCCCGAACGGCCGGGCCAGGCGCAGCTCCCAAGACGACGGCCGCCTCCGGCGCTGCGGCCAAGGCCACGGCCCGGGCGGCGACCGACGATGCCGCATCCGAGGCGCCGGCGGCGCGTCGCCGGCCCGCCTCGGCACCCGGCGCCGACCAGGTGTCGGCGCAGATCCAGGCCTCGAAGGCCGATGCCGCCGTCCTCGCGTCCGCCCGCTCCGCCGCAGCCAGCCGTGCCCTCGCCGCCCTCGCCGGCGAGAAGGAGGCGCTGCTGGCGCAGCTCAGCGGCGGCCCCGCCGCCGACGAGGCCGCACCGGCCACCGCCCCGGCTGCGAGCGTGAAGCCGTTGCTCGAGGTCAAGCCGTCACCGCTGAACACCGACCTCGACAAGATCGGTGAGCGGGTCGTCATCCTCCCCGACGCCGTCGAACTCCACGACCGCAACGACACGGTGCTCGAGCGCATCGCCGCCGCCGACATCGGCGAGGTCGTCGTACAGAAGCGGATCACCGGTGCGGCGGTGACGGTCGAGGCGACCTCCGGAGCCAAGATCGTCGCCAAGGGCCTCCGACCCGAGCAGGCCGAGGAGATGCGTTCGGTCATCCAGCGCAAGCTCCGCCAGCGCCCACCCGCCGACCCGACGACCGAACCGACAACCGATCAACCGGCACCGGCACCGGCCGGTCGCTCGACCGACGTCGCAGCGCCTCCAGCGCGACCGTCGGCGGCACAGCCCGACGAACGCCCCGGTCGGGCCTCGCAGGCCGGACCGGCGTCCCGGGTCGCCCGGCTGCTCGAGCTGCTGGCCGAACTGCACGCCGAGGGCATCCTCACCGATGAGGAGCTGGCACAGAAGCGAACGCTCGTGCTGGCGGCGCCGATCGATCAGCCGGTCGGCAGCGCTCGCTGACGACCGGTCCCGGCACGCAGGCCGCTCAACGCGGGGTGTAGTACGCCGCCACCACCAGCACGCCGAGCACCAGCAACAGCACCGTCATCAGCCAGATCCATCGGCGGCCGACCTCGGTCTCGACCGGATCGATGTAGCGGATGTTCTGGCGGGTCTCGGCCAGCTGCTCACGCAACGACGACGCCTCCCGACGGAGGTTGACCATCGCCATCTCGGCCGACGCCAGCTGATGCCGCATGGACTCGGTCTCGTCGACCGTCGGCGGTTCACTCCCGACGTCGTGCTCGCGCACGAGCTGCGCTTGGAGCTTGTCGTACTCGTCGCGCAGCTGCGCCACCGCGGCGTACTGGGATTGCAGCTCGGCGAGCTGGCGTGACACCGCACGCGTCCGACCGGTCGCCGACCGGGCGACGTCCTTCGCCTGCTCGAGCTGATCCTGGAGCTGGTCGTACTTCTGCTGCAGCTCGAGCATCTGGATGAGCAACACGTCGCGCTCGCTCCGGCCCTCCCGACGCGCCTGCTCCCGTGCCGTGCGCCAGCGCAGGTCGGCCAGCAGGTCGGTGATCCGCGACGTCAACGGCGAGCCGATGGCGCGCAGCACCTCGTCGACGTCGTTGTGCACCTTGATGGCGTAGGCCTGGTCGAACGGGTGGTCCTCGTCGGGATGCGCCCAGTGGTTGCGGGCGGTGCGCAGCTCGGCGATGGTGGCGCGGACGTCCTCGGAGAGATCCTCGGAGAAGGCGGGCCCCCACCAGCGGTTCAGCACCTCGAGCTGGAAGTGCGGATCCGACAACGACACCAGGACGTCGGGACGCTTGCCGAGCTTGGTCGCTGCCAGCAGCACCCATTCGTCGTCGGGATACTGGGCAGCCATCCGCTCGTCGATGAACGGCGCGAGGCCTTCGGCGAGCACCTCGAAGGCGACGGCGACGTCTGCGCGAAAGCTGGCTTGCTCCATGGCGTGTTGCGGCGAACCGACGCTCCCGTCCTGCTCGGTCTCGGACCGTCAACCTACCGGGCCGCATCTACAAGGTCGAAGGCGCCGGCCGCGACGCCGACGCGCCAGACTGCGGCATGGCCGACCTCGCCCCCACCCCGCCCGATCGGCGGTGGGACCTCGCACCGTTGCTCGGCGGTGACGACCCGACCACGATCGACGCCGCCATCGATGCCATCGCCGTGGCGCTCGAGGCGCTCGAACGCCGCTATGACGCCCTCGGCGTCGGCAGCGGACCGGACACCAGCAACGAGGTTGCGGCGAGCGACCTGGCGGACCTGGTGGACGCGCACAACGCCGTACTCGACCAGCTGCGCGTCGTGTCGGCGGTGCTGCACGGGAAGATCTCCGTGGACAGCCGCGACGCACATGCCGCCGCGGCACGCTCCCGCCTGGCCAGCCGGTCGACGGTGCTCGGTCGGCTCACGACCCGCCGTGACGCCTGGCTGGCCGGGCTCGACCTCGATGCCCTCGCTGCCGCATCGCCGACGGTCGCGGCCCACCCCAACGCGCAGGGGCGCGCCCCCGCGGCGGCCCCCCCCCCGAGG
>CAZYKR010000125.1:0-2724 GCA_964648005.1 uncultured Iamiaceae bacterium | reverse complement strand
CCCCCGCGCCCCGCGCGCCCCCAGCCCCGCGGGCCGCGCCCCCCCGCACCGCGCGGGCCCGCGCCGCCGAGGCGGCCACCCACCAGATGGGCGCCGAAGCCGAAGCCCTCGCCGGCGAGCTCCGCCTCACGGGCAGCGTGGCGTGGGCGAACCTGCACCGCGACCTCAGCGCGCAGCTCACCGGATCGCTCGACCTCCCCGGCGAGGCGTCGTCGGTCGTGGCGGTCTCCGCGCTGCGGGCGATGGCGTCGGACCCCGATCCGCACCGCCGCGCTGCGGCGCACCGTGCGGAGGTGGCGGCGTGGGCGTCGATGGCGCATCCGCTGGCGGCCACCCTCAACGGCGCGTTCGGCGAGCGGATCGTGCTCGACCGGCGGCGGGGGTGGCGCGATCACCGCGCGCCGGCGCTCGTCGCCAACGGCATCGACGCCGAGGTGCTCGACGCCATGCTCGGCGCCGTCGACGGTGCCCTCGACGATCTGCGTCGCTACCTGCGCGCCAAGGCGCGCCTGCTCGGCCACGGCGGCGCCCTGCCCTGGTGGGACCTGTCGGCGCCCGTCGGCACCGTCGGCCGCCGCACCTGGCCGGAGGCCGTCACCGAGGTGACCGCCGCGTTCGCCACGTTCGGCGACGACCTCGCCCGGCTGGCGCACCGCGCCGTCAGCGAGCGCTGGATCGACGTCGATCCACGCCCGGGCAAGGTCGGGGGTGCGTTCTGCATGGGGGTCGGCGGTGGACGCTCCCGGGTGCTGATCAACTTCGACGACGCCGACACGGGGATGCTGACGCTCGCCCACGAGCTGGGGCACGCCTACCACCAGCTGCGCCTCGCCGACCGTACCCCGCTGCAGCGGCAGACACCGATGACGCTGGCGGAGACGGCGAGCGTCTTCTGCGAGACCATCACGCTCGACGCCGCCATGCGGGCCGCAGCACCCGACGACGAGCTCGGTCTGCTCGAGCTCGACCTGCGCAGCGCCACCCAGATCATCGTCGACATCCGCAGCCGGATCTGGTTCGAGGAGGCGCTGCTCGAGGCCCGCACCGACGGGACGGTGGCGCCGGAGGAGCTGTGCACACTGCTCGGTGCGGCCCAGCAGCGTGCCTACGGCGACGCCATCGCCGCAGGGACGGCGCATCCGTACCTGTGGGCCGTGAAGGGGCACTACTTCACCCCCTTCTACAACTGGCCCTACACGTTCGGCCTGCTGTTCGCCCTCGGCCTCTACGACCGCTACCGCGACGATCCGAGCGGCGTGCGTCGACGCTACGACGCGCTGCTCTCCGACACGGGCGTGGCAGCTCCGGCCGAGCTCGCCGGCCGGTTCGGCATCGACATCCGAGATGCCGGGTCCTGGGAACGGTCCCTCGACGTGCTGCGCGGGCGCGTCGACCGATTCGTGGCGCTGAGCGGCGGCTGACGGCGGCTCGCCACCCCGACGGGTGGCAGTACCCTTCCGAACGGAGCGTGGTGCCACGCTCCGGGGGACGTCCGGCTCAACTCGGACGAGTGGGGGCCGACGGGACACGCCATGGCGAGCACCGACAAGCGCGCGAGGGAGCTGAGCGCCGTCGCCGAGGCCAAAGGCCTGCGCTTCGAAGACGACGACATCGAACAGCTCGGTGAGCTGCCGCTGGCCCTGTTCCGCCAGACCGGTCGCCGTCCGGCGCAGCACCTGATGATCGGCCGGTCCCAGGGTGTGCAGGTCCGCGGCTTCGAGTACCCGTACCAGTTCGACTCGAAGGCGCCGCGCGGCGACCTGCCGATGGGCTCACCGATCCTGCTGCTCGAGGACGGCCACACCTACAGCGGCGTGCTCGCGCGGGTGCCGTGGCGGTTCCCCTACCTGATCCTCGCCGGCCGCAAGGGGCGGTTCGAGCTGGGCGGGTCCGAGGCGATGCGCTCCGGCAACCGCGCCTTCGACAAGGTGTACGCCCTGTGGACCGCGTCGCCCGAGTTCGCGGCGAACCTGCTGGTCCCCGAGGTCACGAAGATGCTCACGGCCACGAAGGGACAGTTCACGTTCGAGCTGCACGGCGACGTGCTCCTGGCGGTGAGCCGGTCGCTGCGGCCCGAGGAGTTCCCTCCGCTGATGGGGTTCGTGGTCGCCCTGGTGCACGCCCTGCCCGAGGACGTGGCGCCGGCGGGACCGCAGTCAAACGGCGCGGCGCCCACGCCGGTCGACCCCGAGGTCGCCAAGTTCCGCAACATGGACCTGCACATCCCGGCCGCCGGCGCAGGGATGGCGCCGCCGGATGCACCGCCCGAAGCGGCGGGCGCCTTCGCCGCCACCGGCGCGGCGTTCGCCCCGCCGACGACCGAGCCGATCGCCATGCCGCCCGCCGAGCGCACCGGGGACAACCCCTGGCAGGGAGACGAGGCGCCACCGCTCGGCGCGGCGTTCGAGGGTGGGCCGCCCCCGGACTGGCTCGATCCCGACGCACCCGCCGGTGACGTGATCGACATCCCGGGCGTCGACAACCCCTTCGCCTCGGCGATGGACGAGGCCATCGAGCGCGACGAGTCAGCGATGATCGTCGATCCGATGATCACCCTGGCGATGGAAGCCAGCGAGCCCGGCGACGTGCTCGACCCGATCGAGATGGCGCCGCCACCCCCGCCGCCACCACCCCCGCCACCACCACCCCCGCCACCACCACCGACCGCACCCGTGGCGCCGGTGGCGCCGGTCGACGAGCGACCCGTCGACGTCCTCGACGACG
>CAZYKR010000124.1:0-12326 GCA_964648005.1 uncultured Iamiaceae bacterium | reverse complement strand
CGTCGGCCGTGACCCCGACGGTCGTGGTGATGCCGTCGAGGTCGACGATCTGGGCGGCGACCCCGCTGCCGTCATCGGTCGCCTCGACCGCCGTCGAGGTCAACTCGGCGGGCGAAGGGCAGTCCAAGAAGGCGCCGAACGCCGCCACATAGTCGAGCGCTTCGTCCTCGTCCGTGAACACGAGCACGCGCTGGGCGGTGCTGGTCTCGGCGTCTTCGAGGAGCGACGAGGCGTACACCTGCGGCTCGACGGCGCGCAGCGCCGACGGCTCGCCGCACGGGCCGGCGTCGGTCGTCTGCAGCGTTCCCTCGGGCTTGTGCACGGCGTCGCCGCTGACGGCGGTGGGGGTGGCGAGGATCGCCGACGGCCGAGGCCCGGTCGGCACCGCGCCGTCGTCGGCGAGTGCCAGCGCCACGAACCGCAGGTCGGCTGCGCTCCCCATGGCGGTGACGAGCCCGTCGTTGGCGGCGACGGCGTCGTCCTGGGTGAGGGTCGACGCGTCTGCCGTCGTCACGGTGTCGAGCGCGGCGATGGCGTCGGCGGCGGACTCGAGGAAGGTGTTGCGCGCGTCGGCCAGGTCCGCGTCGGCGACGTCGACGTCCCGCAGCTCCTCGTCGACGGCGAACAGGAGGTCGCGGTGCGACCGCAGCAGCTCGATCGTCGCCGCTGTGTCGTTCTGGGCGTCCATGGCGTCCTGCACGTCGCGCGCCTCGGCCAGGTAGTCCCCGACGAGCTCGGCGGTCTCGGCGGCGCCTCGGGTGTCGGCGCTAGCGTCGTCGCGTGCCGTGGTGTCACCGGTCGTCGGCGTCGCGGTGGTCGAGCTGGCGGAGGTCTCGGGGCCGGCGCCCGAGCTGCAGGCGGCAGCGGAGGCGACGAGGGTGGCGGCGCCTCCGACGGTCACGATGGCGTCGAGCAGGCGGATCCGGCGGCGAGGGCGCATGGGTCTCTTTCGGTCGGGAGGAGCGGGGCCGCGTCGGCGCGCCGAGGTGACGGCCCGGGCGGCACCGGGTCGGACGATCGCTATCCTGACCGGACCCGAACGGCGGCACATCGGGGAAAACACGCAAATCGCGCCGCATCGCCGACCACCCACGATGTCCGCCCCCGCTCCCGAGCCGCCCGCCGTGGCCGACCTCCTCGCCGCGGCGGCCAGCGCCCTCGACGCTGGCGACGTCGACGCCGCCGTGGCGGCGGTGGACGCGCTGGCGATGGCGCCGCTCGACGGGGCCGACCGCGCTGCGCTCCTCCTGGCCGAGGGACAGCTGGCTGCGGCGGCAGGACGGACGCGGGCGGCCGTTGCGGCGCTGAACGAGGCCGTCCGCCTCGCCGATCCGGTTGCGCCGCAGGTGGCGACGGCGGCGCGCCTCGAACTGGTCCGCTGCGCGCTGCGCGTCGGCAGCACTCGCCCGGTGCTCGCCGTGGCGGAGGCGCTGGGGCGTGACGGCGGCCCGATGGGTGCGCTGGCTGCGGCGGCGGTGCAGGTCGGCGCGGGCGATCGCAACGCCCTCGACGGGATCGAGGTGCGTGCCGACGACGTCCTGGTGACCGAGGGGCTCGGTGCCGCCGGCCTCGTTGCCGAGACGGCGGGCATGGCCTTGGTGTGGGGCGAACGCTTCGACGACGCAACCCGCCTGACAGGTCGGCTGGTCCGAACGGCGCGGCGGGCCCACGCCACCGGATCGTTGCCGAGCGTGCTGGCGGTGCGCTCGCTCGCTGACCTTCGACGCAGCGACTACCGGTCGGCGGCTGCACATGCCGACGAGGCGATCCGGCTGGCCGATGCCTCGCAGCGGCCGGGCTTGGTCTCTGGGGCGGTGGCCGTGCTCGCCGTCGCCGAAGCCATCCGCGGCGACGTTGCCGGCTGCCGCGCCGCCGCCGCCCGACTCAGCGACGATGCCGTGCGCGCCGGACGCGACCGGGACGCGGCGGCGGTCGAGGTGCCGGCGCGTGCTGCCCTCGGTCTGCTGCACCTGGGCCTCGGCGAGGACGCGCTTGCGGTCGCCGAGCTGGAACCGTTGCGCGGGCGGTCGCCATCGACGCCGTGGATGGTGATGTGGCAGATGGACCTGGCCGAGGCGCTCGTGCGCGTCGGGCGCCTCACCGATGCCGGCGTCGTGCTCGATGCCTTCGTCGCCGGGTTCGACGCCGACGCGCAGGGCCGGGCGCCGGGAGCGGCGGCGCGCGTGCGCGCGCTGCTGGTGGCCGACGATCCCGACCGCGCCGAGGCGGAGCTCGAACGGTCCGAGGCGCTGCTGCGCGACGTCGGCAACGTGTTCGGGGTGGCGCGCACGCTGGGGGTGCGCGGCGGGTTGCGCCGACGGTGGGGGCGCGAGGCTGCGGGCATCGCCGACCTGCACCGGGCCGAGGCGCTGTTCGTCCGCCTCGGCGCCGAGGGCTGGGCCGCCCAGGCGGTGGCGGCGCGGCTGGGCACGGCGGACACCCCGGCCGCGCTCGTCGTCCCGGATCCGCTGACGCCTCAGGAGCTGCAGGTGGCGCGGCTGGTGGTGACGGGCCGCGCCAATCGTGAAGTCGCCGAGGCGCTGTTCGTGTCGGCCCGCACGATCGAGTCGCACCTGGGGCGGATCTACCGCAAGCTCGGCATCCGCTCGCGCAGCCAACTCATCGCCCGGGCCGACGAATGGGGTCTGCGCCCGCCGGTCGACGACACCGTCGGGGCGCCCGACGTCCGACGCTCCGCCCGGGCGCGCTGAGCGACGATCCCGGATCGCTACGGTGGCCGGATGCTGCGGGCCACCGGGATCAGCCGCGTCGTCGGCGGCCGCACGATCCTGGGCGACGTGTCGCTGAGCCTCGATGGCCGTGACCGCGTCGGCGTCGTCGGGCCGAACGGCGTCGGGAAGTCGACGTTGCTGCGGACCCTCGCCGGGATCGACGCGCCCGACGGCGGGACGATCGAGCGAGCGCCCGCGACGACCACGGTCGGCTACCTGCCCCAGGAGCCAGACGCCCGCCCGGGCGAGGCGCTGCTCGACTACCTGGCGCGCCGCACGGGCGTGGCGGCGGCGTCGGACCGACTCGATGCCGCCACGGCCGCCCTCGCCGACGACGCCGGCGCGCTCGACGGGTACACCGAGGCGCTCGACACGTTCCTGGCCTTGGGTGGCGACGACCTGACGGCACGCGCCGCCGAGGTGTGCGACCGCGTTGGCCTCGCCGCCGCCGGTGCAGCCACTACCGCCGAGCGCTTCGGGCAGGACGTGGCGTCGCTGTCGGGCGGCGAGGCGGCGCGGGCGGCACTGGCGGCCATCCTGTTGATGCGCGTCGACGTCCTGCTGCTCGACGAGCCGACCAACAACCTCGACTTCGCCGGGCTCGACCTGCTGGAGGCGTTCGTCGACGGGTTCGGCGGGGCGGTGTGCGTCGTGTCGCACGATCGGGCCTTCCTCGACCGCTGCGTGCACCGGATCGTCGAGCTCGACGAGCACTCGCGCCGGGCGACGGCGTTCGCCGGTGGGTGGACCGACTACGTCGCCGGCCGGGAGCTGGCGCGGGCCCAGCAGTACGCCGCACACGACACCTCGGTGGCCGAACGCGACCGGCTGCTCGACCGCCAGCGCCGCCAGCGCCAGTGGTCCGAGCGCGGCGTGCAGCGAGCCAAGACATCGGGCGAGCCGGACAAGAACCTGCGGCGCAAGCGAGCCGAGCGCAGTGAGCAGCAGTCGTCCAAGGTGCGCGCCACCGAGCGGGCACTCGACCGGCTCGAGGTCGTCGACAAGCCGTGGGAGGGCTGGCGGTTGGAGCTGCAGCTGCGACCGTCGGCGCGCAGCGGCGATGTCGTGGCCCGCCTCGACGCCGCCGTGGTGGAGCGTGGCCCGTTCGTCCTCGGGCCGATCGACCTCGAGATCGCCTGGCAGGATCGCGTCGGCATCCTCGGTCCCAACGGTGCTGGCAAGTCGACCCTGCTCGGCGCGCTGCTGGGCACGATCCCGTTGACGTCGGGTGGCCGCTGGCTCGGGCCGGGCGTCGTCGTCGGCGAGCTCGACCAGGGTCGCGGCCGCTTCGACGGCGAGGTGGCGGTGGCGCGCGCCGTACAAGACCTCACGGGCCTCGACCGAAGCGAGGCCCGTTCGCTGCTCGCCAAGTTCGGGCTCGGTGCCGAGGACGTGACGCGCACGGGGTCCGAGCTGTCGCCGGGGGAGCGCAGCCGTGCCATCGTCGCCGTGCTGATGGCCCAGGGGGTGAACTGCCTCGTGCTCGACGAGCCGACGAACCATCTCGACGTCGAGGCGATCGAGCAGCTCGAGGCGGCGTTGGCGGCCTTCGACGGGACGTTGGTGGTCGTCTCGCACGACCGTCGCTTCCTCGAGGCGGTCGAGCTCACCCGCACCGTCGAGCTCGTCGGCGGCACCATGCCGCCGGGTGGGTCGGTGGCATGATCGGACGATGACGACGCCCGAGGACCTGATCGCCGAGTTCCCGCCCGACGCCACCGGCAAGGCGCTGCGCGACTTCCCCTTCGTCGAGCGGGCGGGGCTCGAGCTGTTGCACGTGGAGCGGGGCCGGACGGTGCTGCGCCTGCCGTTCGAGCCCAACATCAACCACGTCGGCATGATCTACGCCGGCGCGCTGTTCACGGTGGCCGAGGTGCCCGGCGGCATCTTGTTCGTGAGCGCCTTCGACGTCGGTCGCTTCTACCCGATCGTCGGCGACCTCGACATCCGGTTCCGCAAGCCGGCGATGACCTCCGTGCTGGTCGACGCCCGGATGGCCGACGACGAGATCGACCGCGTCAGCGCCGACCTCGAGGCGAACGGCAAGGCGCGCTGGGACCTCACCCAGGAGATCGTCGACGAGCGCGGCACCGTGGTGGCCACCACGCGCGCCACGTACTTCGGTCTGGCGTTCTGAACCGGCTGAACAGGCTGCGCGGGCTCAGGCGGCGGGCACGGCGGTGACCTGCATGGCACCGCCGGCGTCGCGCAGGGTCAGGGTGCCGCCGGCGAGGTCGAAGGTCACCGATGCCTCGAGTGCGTCCACGTACTGCGTCTCGAGGGCGCTGACCTCCTCGTCGCACGCCATCATCGTCGTGGCGAGCGGCCCGATCTCGATGCCGTCCGTGCCGGTGATCGTGTAGGTGCCCGTCACCTGGTTGCACCCGCCGAAGCCGCTGAACTGGCCGCCGGCGTCGAACGAGGCGGTGAGCGTCTCGGTGAGGGCGGACGAGACGACGGCTTCCTGGCCGTTGTTGACGCCGGTGACCTGCCACGTGGTGCCGGCGAGGTCGGAGCTGCCGGCCGAGAACGTGGCCAGCTCGCTGCCGTCAGCGGCCGAGAGCACGAGGGTCGAATCCTCGATGGCGTAGGTGGCGACGCCGGCCAGGTTGGTCAGCAGCTGCTGCTCCTGGGTCATGACGGCCGGGTCGGCGCAGGCCATCATCGTCGTGGCGCCCGTCGAGATCGTCAGCCCGTCATCGCCCGAGACCGTGTAGGTCCCGGTGACGCTGTTGCAGCCGCCGTTGCCGGACAGCTGACCGTCGGTGAACCGCACGAAGGCGTTCGAGGACGCCACCGCCGGGGTGGCGGCGCCGTCGGTGCCCGCGAGCGTCTCGAGGTTCCAGACGGTGCCCTCGAGCTCGGCCGCCCCGGTCGCCGGCGTCGAGCCGGCCGTGGTGCCCGGCGTCGTGCCCTTGGCCGTGCCGCCCGTGCCGCCGGCGGTGGTGCCGGACGAGCTGGTGGTGTCGCTGCCGCCGCAGCCGGCGGCGAGCAACGCGCCCGCGAGGAGGACGCCGGCGAGCAGGCGGGTCGTCGTCGGGCGGGCCGTGGTCAGCCGCTGGCCGCGGGCGATGGGGTTCGACGTGCGAAGCATCCGCTCATCATGGCCGAGTCGCGGCCGCGCACGAGAGCATCGAGCGCGTCGCAGAGCGCGCCCGCAGCGCCGGCATCGGGCGGTAGGTCCGTGCGCCAGGCGACGTGCTGATCGGGACGGACCAGCACGGCGCCCTCGTCGCCGACCTCGCTGGCGGCGGTCCAGGATCCATGGGCATCGAGCGCGACGACGTCGATCGGGACCGGGGTGGCGGTGGCGCAGGCGCGTCCGGCGTCGACCCACGCCGGCGACGACGTCACCAGGACGAACCGGTCGGGCGGGATCAGGTCGAGCGTCGAGCACCGTACCCCGTCGGGGTCGATCACCCAGGCGTGGGGAAGCCGCGCGCCGGGCGCCGTCGTCGGCGTGTAGGACTCGACCTCGTCGAGGGCCGGCGCGTCGCCGCCGTGGCGGAAGCCGAGCTGCAGCCCGAGCTGATCGAAGTGTCCAGCCTGCGCCTCGGCGGCGGCGCGCACGCGGGCGCGCCCGTCGTCGCTCGCCAGGGTGGCGGCGTAGGCCACACGGTCGGAATCGGCGTCGCCGGTCAGGCCGAGTGCGGTCGACACGTCGAGCATCTTCGAGGCGTTGTGCAGGCTGCGCGCGGCGTTGGCGATGGCGACGGGCCGCCGCTCGGCCTCGTAGGTGTCGAGCAGCTCGGGTGGGGCCCAGCCGGCCAGGACGGCGGCGAGCTTCCACACCAGGTTCTGGGCGTCGACGGCACCCGTGTTGAGCCCGAGCCCCCCCGTCGGCGGGAACCGGTGCGCGGCGTCGCCGACGAGGAACGTGCGCTCCGACCGGTATCGATCCGCCACCTGGCTCGCCAACGTCCACGGCGAGATCGACACCACCTCGGCGTTGAGCGCCGCGCCGGCGGCGGCTTCGGCGATGGCCAAGCAGCGCTCGGCGGGGTAGTCGTCGAGCGACTCGGCGTCGGGGTCGAACGGGTGCATGAACACGAGCGTCTCATCCAGGTCGTGGGCGACGAAGACCCCGGCGCGGTCGGGATCGTCGATCCAGTACAGGGTGGCGGGCCGGTCGCCGAGCAGGTCACGGAAGCGGCCGCGCAGGTGGATCGACACGAACGCCGCCAGGCGCTCCGGGCCCTCCATGGCGATGCCGAGTTGCTGGCGCACGGACGAGCGCGCCCCGTCGGCGGCGATGAGGTAGCGGCAGCGGACCGCGCGCGCGGCGCCGGTGGCGGCGTCAGCCACGGTGGACGTCACCCCCTCGTCGTCGGTGACCGCGCCGACGAACGCCCCGCCGGCGTGGAGCGGCGCCGCCGGGGCGCGGGCGATGTGGCGGCGCAGGATCGGCTCGAGCCGGTGCTGGGAGAGGTTGCGCAGCGGCGTCGGCGTCACGGCGTCCAACGCGGCGAGGTCGCCCTGGCGCTCGAAGGGCACGGCGGCGAGCTCGTCACCGACGAGGCTCGTCACCCAACGCACCCACGCACCGTCCTCGGGCGCCCCGCAGGCGGCGTCGAGGGCGGCACCGTCCACGCCGATGCTGCGCAGGATCTCGAATGTGCGGGCGTTGATCACGTGTGCGGCCGGCGGGACCTGGGGCGCGAGGCGGCGCTCGACCACGGCGGCGCGCACCCCGAGGCGGTCGGCGAGCGCGGCGGCGACGAGGCCCACCGGCCCGCCACCGACGATCAGCAGCGGGACCTCGGCGGGCACGGTGCCGATGCCGGTGCCCCCCGCCATCGGTGCCGCGGCAGCGGGCGTCGTGGCGTTCATCGCGCCACCTCGTGGTCGACGGCCTCGGCGTCGACGGCCAGCGCGGCCTCGGCGACGCAGCGGTTGGTGAGCGTGCCGACGCCGTCGATGGTCACCGTCACCACCGAACCGGGCGCCAGGAAGCGGGGCGGTTGCAGCGCCACGCCCACGCCACCGGGGGTGCCGGTGAGGATCACGTCGCCTGGTGCCAGCGAGGTGATGGCCGACAGGTCGACGATGAGGTCGACGGGCGAGAAGGCGAGGTCGGCCGTGTCGGCGCGCTGGACCTCGTCACCGTCGACGGTGGTGGTCAACGTCAGGCCGGTGCCGTCGCCGACCTCGTCGGCGGTGACCAGGGACGGGCCAAGCGGCGTCGTCGCCTCCACGGCCTTGCCGGCGAGCCACTGATCGGTGCGGAACTGCCAGTCGCGCATGGTCACGTCGTTGCCGACGCAGCAGCCGGCGATGGCGGCGGCGGCCTCGGCGGGCGACGCGTGGCGCACGGGCCGGCCGATGACGATGGCCAGCTCGCCCTCCCAGTCGGCGGCGACGCTGCCCGCCGGCAGCACGATCGGGTCGGTCGGTCCGATCAGCGCCGTGGCGAACTTGGCGAACCAGTTCGGGGCCGCGGGTGTCGGCAACCCGCTCTCGGCGATGTGGCTGCGGTAGTTGAGCCCGACGCAGACGACCTTCGACGGTCGGGGGACGACGGGCGCGAGGTCGGCGGTCGCCAACGTCACCGTCGGGCCGTCGGCGTTGCGGTCGACCCGATCGCCGGCGGCCAGCAGCGCGCCGACGTCGGGGGCGTCGAGCAGGACGATGTCGTCGCCCTCGACGCGTCCGGCGCGGGTGCCGGTGCCGGTGCCGGTGCCGGTGGTGCGGTCGTCGTCGGTTCGGTCGCCGTCGGTGCGGATGGTCACGAGTTGCATGTCAGAAGATCCCTTCGTAGGCGCCGCCGTCGAGCTGGAGGTTCTGGCCGGTGATGAACCCGGCGGCGGCCGAGCACATGAAGGCGCATGCCGCCCCGAACTCGTCGGGGCGTCCGAGGCGGCCGGCCGGGATCTGCGCCACCTGATCGGCGCGGGCCTGCTCCCAGGTCACGCCTCCGATGGCGACGGCGAGCTCGGCCATCGAGCGCTGGCGGTCGGTGTCGAAGCGCTCGGGCAGCAGGTTGTTGATCGTGACGTTGTCGGCGGCGACCTGACGGGCGAGCGCCTTGGTCACCCCGGTCAGCCCGGCGCGCGGGCCGATCGACAGCGTCATCAACGGGTGGGGCGACTTCACCATCGCCGAGGTGATGTTGACGATGCGTCCGAACCGGCGGGCGCGCATGCCGCCGAGCACGGCCTGGATCAGGTCGAGCGGGGCGAGCATCGACGCCTCGAGCGCGGCGCGCCAGGCGTCGAGGTCATGGTCCTCGAACCGACCGGGGGCGGGGCCGGCGTTGTTGGTCACGAGGATGTCGGGCTCGGGGCAGGCGGCGAGCAGGGCGGCGCGCCCGGCCGGGGTCGTCACGTCGGCGACGACCGGCGCGACCGAGACCGGGTAGCGCTCGGCGAGGTCGGCGGCGGTGGCGGCGAGCGTCTCGGGGTCCCGGCCGTTGACGACGACGTGTACCCCCTCGGCGGCGAGGGCCTCGGCACAGGCACGACCGAGGCCGCGGCTCGACGCGCACACGATGGCGTGGCGGCCGGCGATGCCGAGGTCCATCACGCCACCTCCAGGCCGGCAGCGGCGCGCCCGGCGACGATGGTGTCGAGATCGCTCGGCAGCCAGAAGTCGGGCGCCGGTGCGCCGGGTGCCCAGGCGGCGACGGTGAACGGATCCCAGTCGTCGCGTCGCTGGGTCGCCTCCCACGCGTCGTCGTCGACGATCTGGTCCATGTCGGCGAAGAGCTCGACCATGCCGCCGGCGGGATCGAGCAGGTACCAGAACAGGTTGGCCCCGACCACGTGGCGTCCGAGCCCGGCGACGGAGCACTCGGGGCGGTCGGCCAGGATCTTCGCCGCGGCGAGCCCGATGGCGTCCACGTCGTCGAGCTCGACGGCGTAGTGGTTCATGCACGGCACGGGCGCCGGGGACAGCAGCAGGTTGTGGTGGTCGCTCGAGCAGCGCAGGAACACGGCGAGGCCGCCGCCGACGACGTCGGACACGCGGTAGCCGAGCGCCGTGTAGAAGGCGCAGCTCGCCTCGACATCGGGCGTGCCGAACACCACGTGGGCGACGCGGCGGGGCGCGTGCGGCGCGGCGCCCACGCAGGCGGTCGAGCGACGGTCGAGCCGGTCGTGTGCGCCAGGGCGGTTGGCGCGCCGCGACGCGGGTGGCGTCAGGGGCGGGGCTTCGGCGACCTCGACGATGACGGCGTGATCGCCGATCGGATCGTGGGCGACGATCGCCGGCCGGTCGTCGCAGCGCTCGTGGTGGACGCCGAGGGCGTCGAGGCGCGTGGCGATGGCGGCGAGGTCGGCGGGGTCGTCACAGGCGAGGTGGGTCTCGGCGACGTGCCGGTACCTGCCCTCGCGCAGCCGCAGCTGCGTCGGCCGGTCCGCCGTGCCGAGGACCCCGGGTGCCGTCGGGTTCATCCCGTGGGTCGTCCAGAAGGCGGCCAGCACGTCCGGATCGGGGACGGCCAGCTCCAGGTCGAGCAGTGCGGTGAGTGCCATGGCGATGCAACCTACGGGAGAGCTAGTCACTTGTCTAGACATTTCTAGACAGTAGGCTAAGCCCATGGCGCGCACCGGTGGACCTGTTCGTGGTGAACCCAAACGCGACGAACCCAATCGTGACGAACCCAGAGGACGAGCTGCCGTCGAAGCGGCGTTGATCGACGCCGCCGCCGACGCGCTCGCCGAGTCCGGACCGCGGGCCGCCTCCGTGCGCGACATCGCGGCGCGCGCCGGGGTGAACCACGGCCAGGTCCATCACTACTTCGGGGGAAAGGGGCCGCTGCTGCGCGCCGCCATGCGCCGGCTCGCCGCCGAGCACTTCGCCCATGCCACCGAGCGTGCCGGCGGTGGCGCCATCCCGCCGCCGCTGAGCCTCACCGAGGACGAGCGCTACTGGCGTGCCGTGCTGCGGTGCGTCCTCGACGGCGAGCTGGCCCTCGCCACCGTCGAGCTCGACGACGGCATCTCGGTGCCGCGGCGCGCCATGGAGGCCGTCGCCGAGCAGCTCGGCGCCGAGCCCACGACGGCGTTCAAGGCCACCGTCGGCGCGTCGGTCGCCCTCCAGCTGGCGTGGGCGGCGCTCGAGGACTTCGTGTTCGCCATCACCGACGTGGCCGACGACGAGCGCGACGCCGTGCGTGCCGAGGTCGCCGATCTGGCGTCGCGCCTCGACACGCTCGACGCCGTCGTCCGGCGCCGGACGTAGGCTCGACGCCGGACGCCGCACCGATCGGGGGGTCGAACGTCATGGCCGAACGCACCACGCACTACCGCACCTGCCCGTTGTGCGAGGCCACCTGCGGCCTCGAGGTCACGATGGAGGGCGACACGGTCGTGCGCATCCGCGGCGATCGCGACGACGTGTTCTCGCACGGGTTCATCTGTCCCAAGGGCTCGACGCTGCGCCAGCTCCACGAGGACCCCGACCGGTTGCGGGCGCCGTTGGTGCGCCGCGACGGCGTGCACGTCGAGGTCAGCTGGGACGAGGCCTTCGCCGAGGTCGAGCGCCTGCTGCTGCCCGTGCTCGACGCCCACGGCCGCGAGGCGTCGGCGGTGTACCTCGGCAACCCGAACGTCCACAACCACGCGCTGACCATCTACGGGCGGGCGTTGCTGATGGCGCTCGGCACCCCCAACATCTACTCGGCGTCCACCGTCGACCAGATGCCGCGCCACGCCTCGTCGGGCTTCCTCTACGGCAACGGCCTGGCCATCCCCGTGCCCGACCTCGACCGCACCGACTACCTGCTGATGCTCGGGGCCAATCCGCTCGAGTCCAACGGCAGCCTGTGCACGGCGCCGGACTTCCCCGGACGCCTCGAGGCGATCCAGGCACGCGGTGGCCGCCTCGTCGTCGTCGATCCCCGTCGCACCAAGACGGCGGCGATGGCCGACGAGCACCTGGTGATCCGTCCGGGCGGGGACGCGGCGTGGTTGGCGGCGCTGGCCCACGTCATCATCTCCGAGGGCCTGGTCGACCTCGGCGACGCGGCGGCCCACCTCGACGGCGTCGACGCGCTCGGGCCGGCGCTGGCGCCCTTCACCCCGGAGGCGGTCGAGGCGGCGACGTGGATCGACCCGGAGACGACGCGCCGCATCGCGCGGGAGTTGGCGGCGGCGCCGTCCGCCGCCGTGTACGGCCGCATGGGCACGAACACCGTCGAGTTCGGCACGCTCGCCTCGTGGCTCACCGACGTGGTCGTGACCCTCACCGGCAACCTCGACCGGCCCGGCGGCCTGATGTGGCCCCACGGTGTGCACGCCAAGCCGCACACGCCGGGTCCGGGTCGGGGCTTTCGCACCGGTCGCTCCCACACCCGGGTGCGCGGCTACCCCGAGGTCAAGGGCGAGTACCCGGTGGCGGCGCTCGCCGAAGAGATCACGACGCCCGGCGAGGGGCAGCTGCGGGCGCTGATCACCGTCGCCGGCAACCCCGCCCGGTCATGCCCGGACAGCACCCGCATGGAGGCGGCGCTGGCCGACCTCGACGTGCTGGTGTGCATCGACCCGTACCTCAACGAGACCACCCGCCACGCGGACGTGATCCTGCCGCCGCCGTCGCCGCTGGCGCGCAGCCACTACGACCTGGCCTTCTACGGGCTGTCGGTCCGCAACGTGG
>CAZYKR010000123.1:0-12386 GCA_964648005.1 uncultured Iamiaceae bacterium | reverse complement strand
CGGAGCTGCAGGCCCGGTGGGCATCGATCCCGACGCGTTGGACGATGCGCGCGTCGCGATCGCTCGGAAACGAACCAGCCACGCGTGACCCTTCGGCACGTGCCCTGGACGAGCCGAAGCGGTCGAGCGCCTGCGCTCGGTGGCCTCTCGGCTACGCCGTGGGCGTCCGCGCCATCGACGCCGTGGTTGTCTGCTGGGGCGCCAGCACGATCGGGGTCGCCTGCGCCGCCGATGCGCCGTCGGTCCACCACCGCAGCTTCCACGTGCCGCCGGGGTCGGAGAACCGCAACGAGTACGTCCCGGGCACGAGCTGCGCGAAGGCATACGTGCCGTTGGCAGCCGTCGTCGTCATGGCCACGACGACGCCGTTCTGGAACGCCCGCACCTCGATGCCCGACAGCGGTGTGCCGCTTCCCACCGCCGCGACCGTGCCGTTGAGCACCGGCCGGTCCACCAGCAAGGTCAACCGGCTGTCGAGCGTCGTCACCCCGCCGCCGACCAGGGTCACCGTGGCGGCGGCCTGTGGTGCGGCGGCGTCGGTCCACCACACCTGCTGGGCGCCGGGTGCCGAGACCCGCACGGTCCACCGTCCGGCGGCCGGGTCGAGGCGGGCCAGCTCGTAGGTGCCGTCCGCCGCGGTGCGCACGCCCTTGGTGAACACGCCGTCGAGGTAGGCGCGTACGCTGGCGTCGGCGACGGGCAGCCCGGTGACGGCGTCGGTGACGGTGCCAGCGATCGTCGAGCGCCACGCACGCGGCGTCAGCGCTGCATCCGCCGTCAGCGTCCCGCCGGGCGGCACGGCGATCGGCAGCGCCTCCATCAGCGTGGCGGCGTCGCCGTTGTACTCGGGCAGGTACACCGCCGACCCCACGAAGCGCAGCCACAGGTCGCTATCGACCGCCACGTCGTCGAATCGGTACGCGCCGACGGCGTCGGTGAGGGTGCTGGCGACGACGGCACCGCCGTCACCGAGCAGTTGCACCGTCCGTCCTGCGAGCGGCGCGCCGGTGTCCTCGCCGGTCACCGTGCCCGCGATCGACCCGACGGCGGGCGGCACCAACATGTCGATGACCTGCTGCGCCACGCCGGGGTCGTCGAGCATCGACAGGTGGTTCAGCGTCGGGGTGACCGGCACGTTGGTGGCGTCGTCCATCAACGTCGACGTGTACGGGACGATGACGCCGTCGGCTGGCGTCCACAGCGTGAAGGCCCGCACGCCGGCCGGGATCTCGGGGGCGGCGTTGAGCGTCGTCAGGAACTCGGAGCCGGGGATCATCTCGTAGCAGGTGATGACCGCCCACGTGTCGTAGCAGAACTGCCCCACCGTGGTGCCGTGGTTGGCGCCGGCCACCGACACCCACGTGTGCACCTTGCCGGCACAGCTGCCGAACTTCATGCACCAGCGGGTGTTGAGCGACCCCATCGAGTGCGACACCACGTCGACCTGGGTGGCGCCGGTCTGTGCCAGCACCTGGTCGAGGTAGGCACCGAAGTTGTCGGCGATCACGGCGTTGGAGACGGTCGTGGTGTTGTACTGCCAGGCGAAGAGCAGGTTCGGATCGAAGCCGTCGGCCACCATCGACGCCCGCATGTTGTCCCACACCCACGCGCCGCTGATGTAGCCGTGCACGAAGATCACGGGCCGCTCCGGCACCGTCGCCGGAGCAGCGGCAGTCGACGCTGTTGCGGTCGCCGCCGGCGCCGACGCTGTCGACACCGAAGCGGTGGAGGCACCAGCGGGGGCGAGGCCCGCGACGCCGGCGGTGAGGACGACGAGCGCCACCACCAGGGTGCGCAACAGATCGCGTGTGCGTGTCGTCATCGCGCTCCCCCTCCGTCGCAGCGACGAGCCGTACCGATGGTAGAGGCCGGGGTCCGGTCATGCCTGCGCCTAACGTGCGGTGCCACAGCACGGACCGGCGTGCGTTGGCCGGCACCCGAGTTGGTCGGCAAGAGGCGGGAGGACGCCACGTGGACCAGACGATCGGCGCGGTGTTGGCGTTCGCCGTGGGCGTCGCCATCAGCCCCGTCCCCATCATCGCCGTGATCTTGATGCTGTTCTCGCAGCGGGCGCGGGTGAACGGGCCGATGTTCCTGGCCGGCTGGGTGCTCGGACTGAGCGTGGCCGCAGCAGTGGTGTACGCGCTGGCGACCGCCGGCGAAATCGCCTCGTCCGACTCGACCAAGACCGGCGTCTCGTGGCTGCGGATCGTCGCCGGCGTCGCGCTGCTGGTGCTGGCGGCGCGCAAGTGGCGGGCACGTCCCCAGCCGGGCGAGGAACCTGACATGCCGCGCTGGATGGCGAGCGTGGACCACATCGCCCCCGGCCGGGCATTCGGCCTGGGCGTCGTGCTCTCGGCGATCAACCCCAAGAACCTGGCACTGATCTTCGGGGCCTCGACCCGTGTCAGCCAGGTGGCCCCGTCGACGGCTGATGCCGTCGTGGCACTGGCCCTGTTCGTGCTGATCGGGTCGTGCACGGTCGGCGCCGCCGTGCTCTATGACCTGTTCGGCGGCGAGCGCGCCCGCACCAGTCTCGACAAGGCGAAGGTCTGGCTCTCCTTCCACAACGGCGCCGTGATGGCGGTGCTGTTCGTCGTGTTCGGTGCTGTGCTGATCTCCGAGGGCCTCAGCCTCTGAGACGGCCCCACCCGCACCAGCATTGGGACGAGAACTCCGGCATTCCGGAACGGTCAGCCCAATTTCGGCGGGGTGAGGGTGCCGGACGGGGCAGCATGGTCGGCGCCATGACCGACGCCGACGCCGCCGACACCTCACCGCCGCCATCTGACGCGCGGCCGCTACCGCCCGAGACGCTGCCGCCACCCCCGGCCTGCTCGTTCGCCAGCGACAACACGGCCGGCGCGTCGCCCGAGGTGCTGGCGGCACTGGCCGCTGCCGACGGACCGGCTGCCCTCGCCTACGGGGCCGACCGCTGGACCGCCGCCGTGACCGACGCCTTCTCCGAGCGCTGCGGTCAGCCGGTCGACGTGTTGCTGTGCTGGGGCGGCACGGGCGCCAACGTCGTCGGCGTTGCCGCCGCGCTCGAGTCGTGGGAGGCGGTGCTCTGCGCCGACTCGGCCCACCTGGTCACCGACGAGGGCGGCGCCCCGGCGCGCATGACCGGGGCGCTGGTGCTGACCGAGCCGAACGTCGACGGGAAGCTGCGACCCGAAGCGATCGAGGCGCGAGCGGCCTGGCTCGGCAACGAGCACCACCCCCAGGTCGCCGTGGTGTCGATCAGCCAGGCGACCGAGCTCGGCACCGTCTACACCCCCGACGAGATCGCGGCGCTCGCCGATGCCGCCCACCGCCACGGCATGCGGCTGCACGTCGACGGTGCCCGCCTCGCCAACGCCGTCGCCGCCTGCGACAGCGACCTGCGTGCCATGGTCGTCGACACGGGCGTCGACGTCGTGACGTGGGGCGCCACCAAGAACGGCGGCATCTACGGCGAGGCGGTGCTGGTGCTCGACCCGTCGATCGCCGGGCGCGCGAGGTTCCTGCGCAAGCAGCTCGGGCAGCTGCCGTCGAAGATGCGCTACATCGCGGCGCAGGTGCTGGCGCTGCTCGAGGACGACCGCTGGATCACCCAGGCGGCGCACGCCAATGCCATGGCTGCCCGCCTCGCCGGCGCGGTCGCCGGCATCGACGGTGTCGACGTCGTGCGCCCGCCCGAGGCCAACGCCGTGTTCGCCCGCCTGCCGCTCGACCGCATCGACGCCCTGCAGGACTGGTCGTTCTTCTGGGACTGGGACCGCAGCGACGGGCTCGTGCGCTGGATGACGCACGCCGCCACGACCCCCGACGACGTCGACCGGTTCGCTGCCGGTGTCGCCGCCGTCGTCGGCCGATGAGCGTCGGGCCCGGCACCCCGACGGCGGCCGGCGCAACCGGCACACCGCGCGTCGCACTCGTCACCTCCGAGGTCGCCCACGCCTTCGACGTCGACATCGGTCCGCTGCTCGACGCCTTTGCGGCGCACGGCGCGCGCGCCGAGGCCCTCGACTGGCACGACGCAGCCGTCGACTGGTCGGCGTTCGACCTGACGCTGGTGCGCTCGCCGTGGGACTACCACGCCCGCCTCGATGACTTCCGGGCCTGGGCCGAACGGACCGCTGCCGTGAGCGACCTGCACAACCCGCTCGACGTGCTGCGGTGGAACACCGACAAGCGCTACCTCGACGACCTCGTCGCGCAGGACGTGCCGACGGTGCCGACGCGCTGGTGTGCTCCTGGCGAGGCGGAGACGTTCGCCTGGCGAGACGGCGGTGAGGTCGTCGTGAAGCCGACGGTGTCTGCCGGGTCGCGCAACACGGCGAGGTTCGACCTCGACGACCCGGCCGAGCGGGCCGCCGCCGCCGAGCACCTGGCCCGCATCGGAGCGATGGGCAAGACGGCGATGATCCAGCCGTACGTGGCCTCGGTGGACGAGCGGGGTGAGACGGCGGTGATCGTCATCGACGGCACGATCACCCACGGCGTGCGCAAGGGCCCGATGCTGGCGCCCGGCGGCGAGGTGGCGTCGGGGCTGTTCGCCGCCGAGGAGCTGCAGTCCCGGCCGCCCACCGACGACGAACGTGCCGTCGCACACCGCGCAGTCGCCGCCGTCGAGGCGCGCTTCGGCGCCGTGCCGCTCTACGCCCGTGTCGACCTGATCGCCGGCGCCGACGGTACCCCGGTCGTGCTCGAGCTCGAGCTCACGGAGCCGGCGCTCTTCCTCGACCTCGCCCCCGACCCGGCTGCGGCCGCCGACGCCTACGCCCGCGCCGCCCTCGGCAGGCTCACGTCGCGCTGACGAGCGACGAGACCATCCTCAGCCGGTCTGCCGTCCCGCATCGTCGATGACGACCTCGGCGTTCGGGGGCCATGCCTCGACACCCTCGATGTTGTCGCGCACCACATTGTCGATGCCGGCGTCGAGGTGCTCAGCCGAGGTCGTGACGTTGTCGACCACCACGTTGTCGTGGATCGAATCCGTCCAGATGTGCAGCCAACGATCGACGTCCTCGATCACGTTGTCAGCCACCGTGACGTACGCAGTTCCCTCGTCGAGAAAGATGGCGCCGCTGCGGTTGGGCTGGTTGACGATGACGTTGCGCTCGATGACCGAACGTGGCAACGGGCTGAGGGTGTAAATGCCTCCGCCGTCCTGGAGCGTTTGCACCACCCCCTCGATGTAGCACCCAGCGACGACGATGTTTCGGGCGTACGAATCGGTGCCCCATCCCCACCCGATTGAGATGCCCGAGTACGGCAAGTCGTGCAGCTCGTCGTGCAGCAGCGACACGTTCGACGCATAGGTGATGCCGATGCCGACGGCGTCGGCGAACTCAGCGCCTGCTCGCTCGATACGGACGTTCGACACCTCGATTCGGTCGAGCTGATCGACGGGGAGCGCGTTCTGGGCGCCGTCGAGCACCTCACCCGCCTGGATCCCGGAGCTCCCGATATCGCGCAGCGTCGACTCGACAACAGCTACATCCTGCGTTCCCGATGCCAGGTCGATGCCGACGCCACCGAGGTGTGAAAGTCCTAGCCGCTCGAACCGCACCCGATGGGCGTAGCGCACACTGACCGCTCCTGGTGTGCGTTCGAGCACCGGGCCATGCGCACCGTCGAGACCGACCTGTCGCCAACCAGCCTGTACGGGCGCGTAGCCGATTGGGGTCGACGCACCGATCCAGCCAGTGTGCTCGATACCGATGTCCATCAGCGCCAGATCGCGCACTGGTGCATCCGCTTGGCCGACCACCTCTACCGCCGTCGGCAGGCCACCGACGACCGCCGCCGCCTCGTTGGGATCGACTCCGGACGGCGGCCAGTACGAGATGGTCCTCGCAACCGGATCTGCGTACCACTCGCCAGGGCGATCGAGAAGCTCGGGTGCGTTCTCGATCCACGCTGCCGTGCTCAAGCCGACCGATGCCGTTCCGGCCAGGCTGTTGCACGGTTCCGCGAGCCGAACCGTGTCCTCGTCGACCTCGGCTACCGGGCAACGCAGCTCCTTCCACTCATCACGACCGACGACCTCGGCGCCGGTGGAGTCGGCGAACGGGATCGCAATCTCGGGATCAACCACGAAGCCGTCGGCTGTGCGGGTCCAACCCGTCAGCGGCTCATCGGAGCGAGCCCTCGTGGCGCGCTCCCCACCCAACCACAGCTGGCGAGGTACGTCGCCGGCCGGGAGATCGGCAACCCAGGGGCCGTCACCGTCGACCGGTGGTCGCCAACCCGAGACCGACGCGCCAGCGACCAATCTGGTGCCACCCGACGGGTCTCCCTTCCAGACGACGCGCCGCCCGCCGACTCCGGAATCGGCGGACTCAAGACGAAGCGGCGAGGCAAGCCGATACGAGCCAGCGGCCAAGTGGACCACGACATCAGCACTCCCTCCAGCAGCATGCGCACGTGCGGCCGACTGCGCCCCCGCGAGCGAGCACGGAGATGCATCAGTGCACGAATCGCCCGCGCCGCCTGGCGCGGCGTACACGTCGATCGGATCCATGACGGGAGCCCAGGACTGGTACCACGCAGCGACTTCGAGGCGCTCTGGTTCCGCTGGCCGCGATCCATCCGCACGGGGCGCAGCCGCACCCCACGACGCATCGCCGACGTGGCGCTGACGCTCCGAGATGCGATAGCCCGCACCTGCCGCGCCAGCGAGCACCACGACAGCGGCGAAGACCACGAGCGGGCGACGCACGGCGTTCAGCCGTCGGCCGCGCCGAGGGCGACGCTGACGTTGACGATGCGGCACACGTCGCTCCCCCGATTCACCCAGGCGTGGCGGACCCCGCCGACGACGATGCTGTCGCCTGCGGCCAGCGCCACCTCGCCCCCGTCGTAGAGGAACGTCGCCGTTCCGGACGCGAGGTAGATGCAGTCGAGCGAGTCGGTCTGATGCCACATCGGCTCGGCGTCGCCGGTCGGGGCCAGGTCGATGATGCGAAACAGCGAGCCCGCGGGCATCAAGGCGAAGTCGGCGGCCGTCGGGTCCGTGCCGTCAGGCGCGGGGACCGGCACCACGTCGGAGCTCCACAGGTCGGTGAGCGACGTGCCCGGCACCGCTGGCAGCTCGATCACCGCCGCCGCCGCAGCGTCGACGACCACGGTGGTGCCGTCGGCGCCGGCACGGGCAACAACCCGTCGGATGGGCGCCGCCATCAGCGAGCGCTCCGCGCCAGCGACAGCAGCACCGCCGCGCTCTCCGGGTCGACGTCGGCACCGTAGGCCGACACGACGATGCCCTTGCGTCCCCAGCCACCGCAGCTGACGCCGAGCACGATGGCCTCGTCGCCCGGGTCGCTCTCGCCCTCGAAGCGGAAGAGGTGATCGACGGTGGCGCCATCGACCCCGTGCACGCCGTCCTCGGCCACACAGCACAACCCCTCGGCGCAGACGTCGAAGTCGTCGTCGTAGCCCTGCGCTCGCAGCAGCTCCACCGCTTCGGTGACGGTGTCCGGTACCGATCCCATCGTTGGCTCCTCCGGTCGCTCGCTCGGCGCCCGCCCGCACTCGTCAGCCGCCTCGTCGCTCGCCCATCATCGCAGCCGCATCGCCCGATGGGGCAGGCGGGGGACGGCGCGCCGTCGACACCGTCGTTCAGCCGGTGAACGCCGGCGGGACGGCGACCGCCGTAGCCGTTACACCAGCGCCCACCGTCGACGACGCCACCGGCACGATCCCGACGGCCGTACAGGTGAACGTGCCCGCAGCGCCGCCGTCGACGGGCAGGCCCTGATAGACGACGCCGAGGCGAACATCGAGCTGCATCCGCAGCGTGGGCGCTCCGAGCACAGCAGTCGCCGCTGCGCCGTCGCCCGGTCCCGACGCGATGCTCCACGCGCCCGCCAGGCGCACGGGCGCGCTGCCGACCCGGGAATCGCCCACGATCGTCGGGCGCGCCAAGGTCGCTCCCGATCCATCGAGCGCCACGCCCGTGTCGGGATCGGCCGACTCGACGCCCAGCGGTGCACTCCCGTCGGGCGACGCGAATTGCAGCTGCACGTCCGATGCGTTGAGCGTCAGCCAGCTGCTGTCCATCAGGTCGAGGTAGCCGCCGAGGCCGATCGCCGGGCGCGCCGTCTCCGTGCGGTAGCGCCAGGCGACGGCGCCGAGGTCGAGCGTCGCCTCCATCTCGTAGCGCAGCGCGCCGCCGGCGACGGTGTCCGGTGTCCACGTGAGGCGCGCCGGCATCGTCAGGCGCACCGGGTTGCCCGAGGCGAAGATCGTGGTGACGTCGCTCAGCAACGTGATGCCCGACGCCTCGAGCGGGCCGTCGTCGACACAGGCCATCGAGTAGGTGACGTCCATCGACCCGCCCGTGCGCGGTTCGATCGTCGCCGCCGCGAACGAACGCGGCGCCAGCCGTCCGCCCAGCAGCGCCGATCGCACAGCGTCGTAGGCCGGTTTGGGCTGGTAAACGTCGTCCCACAGCAGCGGGTCCCACCCCGGCTCGAGCGCCCACGTGTACCAGTTGTCGGCGTCGGAGACGCCCCAGATGTTCACCATGTCGCAGGCCGGCACCATCAGGCACACCTCCACGGCGCGCCGGTAGCGCCCGGCCTGGACGGCGAAGCGGTCGGGGAGCTCCGGGGAGATGGGCACGTCGAGCTCGGAGATGAACGGCGTGACCCCGAGCGCCGCGAGTCGCTGCATCGTCGACAGCAGCAGATCCCAGTCGGGCTCGCCGACCGACAGGTGGGTCTGCAGGCCGACGGCGTCCACGCGGTGGCCGGCACCGACGAGGTGCTCGATGAGCGCCACGAGGGCGTCGGCCTTGGCGGGCTGGAACTCGACCCCCGTCTCGTTGACCATCAGCTCGGTGGTCGGCGGCGCCTCGGCCTCGACGATGGCGAACAGCTCGTCGATGTAGTCGGGGCCGAGCACCCGGAAGAAGTGGTTCTCGTACAGAGTCGAGCCGAGCGTCGGGAACGGCTCGTTGATCACATCGATGCGGTCGAGGTCCGGGTAGCGGTCGAACAGCACCTCGGCGCGCGTGCGCAGCACCGACCGCAGCTCGTCGGGGTCCGTGATGTCGCCGACCCAACCCGGCATGTCGTCGAGCACCGCCTGCTCCCAGGCGAAGTGCATCCCCAGCTGGTCGAGGCCGTTGTCCCGGGCGAACTGGGCGTTGGCGTCGGCCTTCGTGAAGTCCCACACACCGCGCTCGGGCTCGATGCCCGACCACGACAGTTCGTGGTTCACGACCACGTTCGCCTCGGCCAGCTGGATGGCCTGATGCTCCGGCGGCCCGTTCGGGCTGGCCAGGCCGATGCGCACGCCGGCGCCTGCGCCCGCCTCCCGCAGCCGACAATCATCGGGCACGGCGCAGGCAGCGCTCGCCGCGGTGGCCACGCTCGTCGCCGGCGACACGATCGCTGCTGCGGCCATCGGCGGTGGAGCGCCGACCGGCACGCCGAGCGTGAGCGCAGCGAGCGCGCCTGCACCGACTGCGCACGCGACCCGAGCCCGGCTCACCACGTCGGCTCAGTCGCCGTCGATCAGCGCTTCGGTGGCCGGGTTGCCACCACGCGGCCCGGGGTCGACCGTGCGCTTCGGTGCACCGAAGGCGTGCTCGTCGACGTACCGGCGGAACTGCGGCACCGCCTTGTCGAACGGCGTGGCCGCCATCGGTGTCAACACGGCCCGAACCGCCGCCACCGTGGCGGCGTTGCGGATCGGGTTCCACCGGATGCCGAACAGCTCACGGTGCTCGGGCAGGTACAGCGCCACCGATCCCCACATCATGAGGTGCTTGATGGCTTGGCCCGGGCTCGTCGGCAGCGACGACGGCACGGTGATCGCCTTGAACCAGCGCGTGTCGTAGCCGTAGGCGAGCTTCGGCAGCACGACCTGCATGTAGTCGTCGAGCTCGGCGCGGCTGCGCAGCTGGACGTCCGGGTCGAGCCCGACCATGCGCGCCATCGTGCGCTGCTCGTCGACGAAGCGATCCTGGTCGTCGGTGCCCAGCGACGGACCGTACGTCTCGGCACCGCGCAGCATCGCCCAGGTCAGCGAGTTGAACACCCACGCGAGCAGCTCGGGCTTGTCGGCGGTGTACGCCTCACCGGTGTGGGGGTCGACGGCGTGGCACGAGGCGTGGATGCGACGCAGCACCTCGCCCGCCTTGTCCGCCGAGGCCGTGTCGCCGAAGAACACGGTGGCGGCGAACTCGCCGGTGCGCTGCGCCCGCAGCTCCGGGAACTGCTGGAAGGTCGACGCCTGGTCGACCATGTGCATGACCTGCGGGTACAGCATCTGGATCGTGCCGGCGCAGGCAGCGGCCAAACCCAGCGCCGGGTGCGACGCCACGCGCCACGTCACGCTGCCGGGACCGAAGTACCCGTCGTCGGTCGTGTGCGCTCCGGCATCGATGCTCGCTGGCCTCGGTGTCGACCCCATGTCCCGCTCCCCTGCTGTCCGACCGGGGAGCCGCCGCGCCCCGCCGCACCGTACCGCCTGCAACCGGATCGCACGCTGCGGCGTCGGTGCGGCGGGGACCTGCGAACCTGGTGCGGTGACCGGCTATGACGTGATCGGCGACGTCCACGGCAACGGCACCAAGCTCGCAGGGCTGCTCGACGTGCTGGGATGGCGCGCCGGACCCGACGGGCGACGCCGCCACCCCGACGGTGACCGCCAGGTCGTGTTCGTCGGCGACCTGATCGACCGGGGCGACGAGCAGCGCGCCGTGCTCGAGACGGCGCGTGCCATGGTCGACGCCGGTGACGCTCGCATCGTGATGGGCAATCACGAGCTGAACGCTCTCGCCTGGGCCACGCCGCATCCGGAGCGACCGGGTCGGTTCCTGCGCGGGCACACGGCAAAGAACCGCCGCCAGCATGCCGCCTTCCTGACCCAACTCGACGCCGACGAGCAGGCGTCGTGGTTGTCGTGGTTCCGCACGCTTCCCCTCTGGCTCGACCTCGGCGGTCTGCGGGTCGTGCACGCCTGCTGGCATGCCGACGCCATGGCCATCGTCGAGGCCGAGCTCGGCGGTCCCCGCTTCCCCGGCGGTCCCGACGGCGACGCCTTGCTGGAGCGGGCGTTGACGCCGGGCAACCCGCTGTTCCGCGCCGTCGAGGTGCTGTGCAAAGGGCCCGAGATCGATCTGCGCCGCTACGGCCTCCCGCCGTACCAGGACAAGGGCGGCCACACCCGCCACGTCGCCCGCGTGCGGTGGTGGACGGCCGAGCCGACGTCGGTGCGCGACGTGGTCGACATCCCGCAGGGGACGACCACACACGACGGCGCGCCGTATCCGGAGGTGCCGGATGTGCCGTGCCTCGAGGCCGACCGACGGCACTGCTACACCGGCGACGTCCCGGTCGTCTACGGCCACCACTGGCGGCGGTGGGAACCCGAGCACGGCATGGACTGGACGCCACGCACCGCGTGCGTCGACTTCAGCGCCGGCGCCGGCGGCCCCCTCGTCGCCTACCGCTTCGAAGGCGAACCCTTCGTCGACCCATCCCACTACGAGCGCTACCCCACTGACTGAGACTGTCGCTCCGTCGCCGGTCGCGGCGCCGCCGGTCGTGCCGAGAACGACTGTGCAGATCACGTCCGTATCGCACCGAATCTGCACACTCGATCTGCCGGCTCGACCCGGCCGGTCGGCCAGCTGGTCGACCCAGTCAGCCGGCGATGTAGCCGGCGACGTCGATGACGACATCGACGGCGCCGCTGTTGTTGTACAGGTTGACCTTGCCGTCGGCGCCGACCCGCACGACGACCAGGTTCGGCACCGTCACGCCGGGCACCACGTTGAGGTTCGACACGATGGGCTGGGTCGTCCCGGACGGCCACAACGCCAGGTGGCTCGCCTGCGTCGGGAAGACCGCCGTCACGTTGAGCACCACCGCCGTCACACCCGTCGCAGGCACCCCGCCGACCCCGCTGACGGTCACCGAGCGGGTCGACCCTGGGCCGAGCTTCGCCTTGGCTCCGCCGGTGCCGTCGCGCGTATCGACGATGCGCGCCGGGTCGAGTGCCCGATACGGACCCTCGCCGATCGCCGCCGTCGTCGGGTCGGCGAAGTAGCCGGCCAGGTCGACCACCACGTCGACGGCGCCGCTGTTGTTGAACAGGTTGACCTTGCCGTCGGCGCCGACGCGCACCACGACCAGGTTCGGCACGGTCTTGCCCGCCGGAGCGTTGACGTTGGACACGACCGGCTGCGCAGCACCCGCCGGCCACAGCGACAGGTGCGTCGCCTCGCTCGGGAACACCGCCGTCACGTTGAGCACCACCGCCGTCACGCCCGTCGCCGGCACCCCGCCGACGCCGGTCACCGTCACCGTGCGGGTCGACCCCGGGCCCAGCTTCGCCTTGGGACCGCCGGTGCCGTCGCGCGTGTCAACGATGCGCGCCGGGTCGAG
>CAZYKR010000122.1:0-12407 GCA_964648005.1 uncultured Iamiaceae bacterium | reverse complement strand
GACGCCTTCGAGACCTACACGCCCGATGACATGCGAGGTGTCGTCGAGTTCAAGACGGCGGCGCTCGACGCCTTCCTCGCCGCCACCATCGAGGCCATGCGCCCGGGCGCCGCCTCGTGAGGGCGCTCGTGTTCGGCACCGACCCCGGCGCGGTGCCGCCGCCGCCCGACGACGCCGACCGGTTGACGCGCCATCTCGCCACCACGCCGATGGCCGTCGAGGACCGACCCGACCCGACGCTGCTGGCTGACGACTGGCTGGTGCTGCAGACCCGGCTCACCGGCATCTGCGGGTCGGACACCAAGCAGGTCCTGATGGACTTCGACGACGCCGACGACAACCCGATGACGGCGTTCATCTCGTTCCCGCAGGTGCTCGGCCACGAGGTCGTCGCCACGGTCACCGACCGGGGACCTGCGGTGCGGTCCGAGATCGAGCCCGGCACCCGGGTGGTGCTCAACCCGTGGCTGAGCTGCGGCCCGCGCGGCGTCGATCCGCCGTGCCCGGCCTGCCGCGGCGGCGACTACTCGGCGTGCTGGAGCTTCTGCGACGGCCGGTTGGCGCCGGGCATCCACACCGGCAACTCGTCCGACGCCACCGGCGGGTTCGCCGAGTTGCTGCCCGCGCACGACCTGATGGTCTTCCCCGTGCCCGACGCCATCCCCGACGAAGTGGCCGTGCTCGCCGACCCGTTCTCGGTAGCCCTGCACGCCATCGTGCGCACGCCTCCACCGCCGGGCGGTCGGGTCGTCGTGTACGGCGCCGGCGCGCTCGGCACCTGCGCCACCGCCATCCTCGGCGCCCTCTACCCCGACGTGGAGGTGGCGACGATCGCCCGGTGGCCGGCGCAGGCGGCCTTCGCCCAGCGACTCGGCGCCCACGTGGTCGCACCCGAACCCGCCGAAGCCGTCATCGAGGCGCTCGCCGGCTGGTCGGGTGCCACCCTGCGGGCGCCCTGGGCGGGCCTGCCCGTGGCCTACCCGGGGCACATCGACGTGGTCTACGACACCGTCGGGTACCCGCAGACGGTCGAGGTCGGCCTGCGGGTGCTGGCGCACGGCGGCGCGCTGGTGCAGCTCGGCGTGGCGTCGCCGGCGCGCTTCGAGTGGACGCCGTGGTACTTCAAGGAGCTCCGGCTGATCGGGTCCAACGCCTTCGGCGTCGAGACGGTGCGAGGCGAACGCCGCCACGCCATCGAGCACTACCTGGCCTTGGTCGAGGACGGCACGATCGACCTGGCCCCGATGCTGACCCACACCTTCCGCCTCGAGGCGTGGCGCGACGCGTTCGCCACGATCATCGACCAGGGCACGACCGGCGCCATCAAGGTCGCCTTCGACTTCCGATGAGGCGTCGGTGACCCTGCTCGACTCGCTGCTGCGCCGTGCCACCGGCGAACGCGCCGCTCTCGTCGATGCCGACAGCACGACGATGTTCGGCGCCCTGACGGCGGCGAGCGACGACCTCGCCGACCGGCTGCGTGCCGTCGGCGTCAGCGCCGGACACGTGGTGGCCTTCCAGCTGCCGACCGGACGGTCGCACGTCATCCTGCTGCGCGCCTGCTGGCGCCTCGGCGCCGTGGCCGCGCCGCTGCACCCGGCCGCCACCGAGGCCGAGGTGGCGTCGCTCGTGGCGCGGTTGCGTCCGGCGGTGCACATCGTCGGGCCCGACGCGGCGGAACGGCTGGCGGCGGGAAGGCTCGACGCCACGCCGGCGGACCCACCTCGATCGGTCGACCCGGCGCTGGCTGTCGTGCTCGCCACCTCCGGCTCCACCGGTACGCCGAAACTGGTGGCGCACACCCACGACGCGTTGGCACACAAGGCAACCCAGATGCCGGGGGTGCATGGACTCGGTCCGGATGACGTCGTGCTCATGCCAGCGCCGATGGCACACATGTCCGGGCTGCTGAACGGGGTGCTGGTCCCGGGCGCGGCGCAGATGGCGTGCGTACCGATGGCACGGTGGCGCCCCGACGAGGCGCTGGCGGCGATCGAGCATCACGGGGTCACGTTCATGGTCGGTCCCCCCACCTTCTTCGTCGGGCTCATGAACGACCCCGGGTTCCGACCCGAGCGCGTGGCGACGTTGCGGCTCATCTCGAGCGGCGGCGCCGGCGTCACCCCGGCGTTCGTCGAGCGCGCCGCCGAGCGGCTCGGCGCCGTCGTCAAGCGCACCTACGGTTCGACCGAGGCACCGACGATCGCCACGACGACGATCGACGATCCGCCAACCATGCGGGCGACCTGTGAGGGTCACCCGCTCGAGGGGGTCGAGCTGCGCCTGGTCGACCCCGCGACCGGCGACGATGCCGGCAGCGGCCCGGGCGAGCTCTGCGTGCGCGGCCCGGAGCTCTTCGCCGGCTACCTGCGCGACGACGGCACCCTCGACCCGGCGCGCGACCCCGACGGCTGGTTCCGCACCGGCGACCTGGCGACCATCGACCCCGACGGGTGGCTGACCATCACCGGTCGCGTGCAGGACGTCATCATCCGCGGCGGTGAGAACATCGCTGCCGCCGAGGTGGAGCAGGTGCTCGAGGCGCACCCGTCGATCCGCCAGGCCGCCGTCGTCGGCCGACCCGACGACCGCCTCGGTGAGGTCGTCGCCGCCTACATCGTCGTCGAACGCGAGACGGAGTTCGACCTCGATGCCTGCCGCGCCTGGTGCGCGTCGCAGGGCCTCTCCCGGTTCAAGACCCCCGAGGTGATCCAGGTCGTCGACACCCTGCCCGTGCTTGCCTCCGGCAAGGTGGACAAGGCGGCGCTCAGATGACCGAGGCGCCGGCCTCGACCCGCGCCCGCAGCAGACCGCCGAGCCGTGCACGGTGGTGGGTGGCGTCGCCGAAGCTGACGCGGTCGAGCTGTGCCCGCTTGAGGTACAGGTGCACGTCGCACTCCCAGGTGAAGCCGATGCCGCCGTGCACCTGCAGGCACGACGCCACGACCCGCGTCGCCGCGTCCGAGCACCAGGTCTTGGCGGTCGACGCCGCCACCGATCGGTCGTCGTCGTCGGCCGCCAGGCACCAGGCGGCGTAGTAGACGACTGAGCGCATGCCCTCGACGTCCACGAGCATGTCGGCGCACCGGTGCTTGATCGCCTGGAACGACCCGATCGGGCGACCGAACTGCTCGCGCTCGCCGGCGTACGCGACGGCAAGGTCGAGGGCGCGAGCGCCGATGCCCAGCAACTCCGCCGCGTACGCCGTAGCTCCGGCATCGCAGAACACCGCCACCGCATCGGGGCCGCCCAGGCGGATCGCCGGGGTGGCGTCGAGGTGCAGCCACCCCAGCTCGCGTGTGCGATCCATCGCCGGTTCGACGCTCGGGCGCAGCGCGTCGTCCACCTCGACGGCGAACAGCGCGTCGTCGCTGCGCACGACGATCAGATCGGCGCCGGGCCCGAACGGCACCGGCTCCGGCGTTCCGGACAACCGCCAGCCGTCACCGTCGACCACCGCCGTCACCGGCTGGGACGCGACCGCCCCGACGGACGTCGCGGCGACGAGGCGTTCGAGCCACGCGGCGGCTGCGTCGGGCGCCTGCCCCGACGCCACGGCGCGCACGAGGGCGTCGGTGGCCACGGCGTGTTGGAGGAACGGTGCCGGAGCGACGTGCTCGCCGAGCTGTTCGAGCAGCACCGCCAGCTCCACCCACCCGAGCCCCATTCCGCCGAGCGCCTCGGGCACGGCGATCGCCGTCCACCCCTGCGCCACCATGGCGTCCCACAGCGCCGGATCGGTGCCGCCGTCGCCGTCCACCCGAGCACGCACGGCTGCCGGGCTCGCGTGCCCGTCGAGGAGGTCGCGGGCCGCCTCGGCCAACGCCACCTGATCGTCCGAGAGCTCGAAGTCCATCGCCGGGCAACGCTAGCGCGCCCGACCCGATGACCTGACACCAGTGTCAGGTCCGGTGACCCCGCGCCTAGGATGCGGCGGCGATGGACCTGCGCCCCACTCCCGACCAGGACGCCCTGCGGGCGGAGTGCCGAGCCTGGCTGCGCGCCAACCTGCCCTGGGAGTACGGCAAGGGGCTACCGCCGCACTTCGACGACCTGGCCGAGGAGGTGGCGTTCCTGCGGCGGTGGCAGGCGTCCCTGGCGGCCGGCGGATGGGTCGGCGTGACCTGGCCGCAGGCGTTCGGCGGGCGCGGCGCCGGCGCGCTGTCGCACTACATCGTCCAGGAGGAGCTGGCCCGCGCCCGGGCGCCCGAGCTGGTCGGCCGCATCGGCATCAACCTGGTCGGCCCCACGCTGCTGGCCCACGGCACGCCCGAGCAGCAGACGCGCTGGCTGCCCCAGATCCTCTCGGCCGAGGCACTGTGGTGCCAGCTCTTCTCCGAGCCGGGGGCCGGCAGCGACCTGGCAGCGCTGTCGACCAGGGCGGTCCGTGACGACGCCGCCGGCGGGTGGCGCCTGACCGGCCAGAAGGTGTGGACGTCCTACGCCCAGTTCGCCGACTGGGGCCTGGTGCTGGCGCGGACGAACCCCGACGCCCCGAAGAACAAGGGCATCACGGCGTTCGCCATCGACATGCACCAACCGGGCGTCGACATCCGGCCACTGCGGCAGATCACGGACGAGTACGACTTCAACGAGGTGTTCTTCGACGACGCGTTCGTGCCGGACCGCCAGCGCATCGGCGCCGTCGACGACGGCTGGCGCGTGTCGTCGTCGACGTTGACACACGAGCGCGGCACCAACCCGCGCCAGCTCGTCATCCACGCCCAGCTCCTCGAAGAGCTGCTGCGCCTCGCCATCGACGAGGGCCGCTACGACGACGAGCGCACCCAGCAACGGCTGGCCGAGGCCTACGTCGAGGTGCGCCTGTTCCAGCTGCACAACTGGCGATCGGTGTCGAAGATCGAGGCGGGCAAGCCGCTCGGCCCCGAGGGCAGCGCCCTCAAGCTGTACTGGTCCGAGATGTCCAAGCGACTGCACGACACGGCGATGGCGGTCCTCGGCGACGCGTCACCGCTGTGGTGGCACGCCGAGGGCAACCCCGGCGACGGGCGGTGGCAACGGAGCTGGCTCTACTACCACGCCGCGTCGGTGTTCGCCGGCACGAACGAGATCCAGCGCAACATCGTCGGCGAACGGGTGCTGGGGCTGCCGCGCGAGCCCCGGCCGGCCTGACTAGGCCGGGTCGGTCGAGCCCACGAGCGAGCCGAGGATCTCGTCCCAGTGGTCGTACCAGAGGAAGTGCGTCGCCCGGCACCAGGTGCAGCGTGGCGTCCGGGACGGCGGCGGCGAGCTGCTCACCCCACGACGCCGGCACCAGATCGTCGGTGTCGCCCTGCCAGATGTCGGTGCGCACGGCGATGTCGCTCGGCTCGAACCCCCACGGTGCCGCGAACACCTCGTACTCGACGCGCACGCCTTCGGCATCCTGCAGCCCTTCGGCGATGGCCGTCGTGACGTCACGGCCGGTGTCGCCCGAGACGCCGGACTGCTTCGCCATCGCCTTCGGCGCGTGCTCGGCCGTGGCGTGCATCAGGTGGAAGATCGACCGCGCCGTTCGGGGATGCTGCTCGGACAGCTTGAGCAACTTGCGGTCCATGCGGTTCAGCTCGTCGAGCATGTCGGGCCATGTCGGTGGGATGCAGCCGGCGATCACGGCCAGCGCCGACACCCGATCGGGCAGCGCCGAGGCGCAGGCCATGGCGTACTGACCGCCGAGCGACCATCCCATGACAGCGAACCGGTCGACGCCCAGGTGATCGGCGAGTGCCGCCACGTCGGTCGGCCAGTCGAGCAGGGTGCGCCCCGGTTGGATGGTCGAGGCACCGACGCCGGGACGGTCCGGCGCGATCAGCCGGATGCCCAGGCGTCGCGCCGTCTCGTGGGCGGGCGCCACGTCGAGGCGCGAGCTCATGCCACCGTGGCAGCTGATCACGCAGGTGCCGTCGGGGTCGCCGAGCTGGTCGTAGGCGAGCACCCGGCCATCGGCCAGCTCGCAGGTCTGAGGTTCCGCCGCATCTCGCATGGCGGGAGCCTACGCCGTTGCGCCCGGACGCCGAGCGGTAGTGTCCGCGCCGAGTGCAGGGGGATGCCGTGAGCGACGACGCGCCGCAATTCGAGACCGTCCGCTACCGCGTCGAGGGCGCGGTAGCGACCATCACCCTGGCCCGGCCCGACAAGGCGAACGCCATGTCGATGCAGCTGATCGACGAGGTCGACGCCGCCTTCTCGCTCGCCGGCGCCGACGCCGCCGTGCGCGTGGTGGTGCTCGACGCCGAGGGCCGCAACTTCTGCTCCGGCCACGACCTCGCCGAGCTGGTCGGCCCGGATGCCGATCCGGCCATCGTGGCCGAGCGCGCCACGGCCGAGGGGAAGTTCGCCCAGGAGAAGCGCATGTACGTCGACCGCTGCGTGCGCATCTACGAGTTCCCGAAGCCGACCATCGCCGCCGTCCAGGGCCGCTGCATCGCCGCCGGGCTGATGCTGGCGCTGGTGTGCGACCTCGTCGTGGCCGCCGACGACGCCAGCTTCGCCAACCCCGTCGCCCGCATGAGCGGCATGGGGGTCGAGCTGCTGCTCGAGCCGTGGGACCTCGGCATCCGCAAGGCCAAGGAGTTCCTCTGGACCGGCGAGCCCCTCGGCGCCGCCGACGCCGCCGCCGCCGGGATGGTCAACCGGGTCGTGCCGCGCGCTGCGTTGGCCGACGCCGCCCGGGCGCTCGCCGAGACGATCGCGCTGGTGCCGCCGGTGACGGCTGAGCGCATCAAGGACTCCGTCAACCACACCTACGAGCTGATGGGCAAGCGCCAGAGCTGGCAGTACCACTTCATGGCGCACCACTTCACGCACAACACCGCCACGGCGCTGGGCATGCTCGCCGAGCGTCAGGACATGGGCTCGATGCGCGAGGTGTTCGACGCACGCGACCGCGGCGACGCGCCGGCGTCGTGAGCGGCCCCCTCCACGGCCTGCGGGTCATCGACCTCGGGACGCGCATCGCCGCGCCGTTCTGCGCCGGCTTGCTCGGTGAGCAGGGTGCCGACGTCATCAAGGTCGAACAACCCGGCACGGGCGACTTCATGCGCCAGATCGGGCCGTTCGTCCCGACCGCCGGCGGCGACGGGGCTGCAGCGCAAGGCGACTCCCCCGGGACGGGCGAGCGCCACACGGAGACGCACGGCGGCGACCCGGGCTACTCCCTGTTCTGGGCCGTCGAAGGGCGGGGCCGGCGCAGCATCACCCTCGACCTGCGACGCCCCGAGGGCCAAGCGCTGTTCCGGCGCCTCGCCACCGCCGCCGACGTCGTGTGCGAGAACTTCCGACCGGGCACGCTCGAGCGGTGGTCGATCGGGCCGGCAGACCTGCCCGATCATCTCGTCGTGGTGCGGATCTCGGTCTTCGGCCAGGACGGCCCGAAGTCGCTGCGCCCGGGGCTCGACCGGATGGGGATCGGCTACGGCGGGCTGTTGCACCTGACCGGCGAACCCGACCGGCCGCCGGTGCGGGTCGGCGTGACGGTGAGCGACTACCTCACCGGCACCTTCGCGGCGCAGGCAGCGCTGGCAGCGCTGTACCGGCGCGACGCGCGACGAGGTGACGCCGCACCGTCGGGCCGTGGCGCCGTGGTCGACGCCTGCCTGTACGGGTCCGTGCTGCGCATCCTCGAGTGGACGATCGCCGGCTACGACCGGCTCGGCCTGGTCCGTTCACGCGAAGGCAACCGCCTGGCCAACTCGGCACCGCTCGACAACTACCCCACCACCGACGGCAAGACGATCTGCATCGTGGCCGGCTCCGATACGAACTTCGCCCGGCTCTGCGAGGCCATGGGGACGCCGGAGCTGGTGCACGACCCGCGCTACGCCCGCCTGGCCGATCGGGCCGCCCGATCCGACGAGATCAACGACCTCGTGGCGGCATGGACGCGCACGCTGCCGGCGGCGGAGATCGAGCAGCGCTGCGTGGACCACGACGTCCCGGTGGCCACGGCCTACACCGCGGCCGACATCGCCGCCGACGACCACATGGCGGCGCGCGGCGATCTGGTGACCGTCGACGACCCGGTGATCGGCCCGATCCGCCAGCAGGCGCCGTTCCCGCGCTTCGTGGACGAGCCCGTTCCCGTGCCGACGGGAGCGCCGCGCCTCGGCGAGCACAACGACGAGATCTGGCGCGGGCTGGTCGGCCTGAGCGCAGCCGAGTACGACGCGCACCGCGCCTCGGGCATCATCTGAGCCATGGCTCCGCTGGACCGCCGATCGATCGCCGTCGCTGCTGCGCTGCTGCCGGCGACGCTGGCCCTCGCCGCCGGGTGCTCCTCGACGTCGACCGGCGCCGGCGGCACGGGCGACACGGGCGACACGACCGTGCCCGCGACCGGTTCCGCGACCGGTCCGGCAACGGGAGCGAGCGACCCGTCCACCACGGCCGGCACGGCGCCGCGCACCCGCCGGCCGCCCGTCGACGGCACCACGGTGGTGCCCGGCCCGCGCGTCGGGGTGCTCGCCGGCACCGCGGTCGGCGCCATGGCCTGCCCCGAGGGTCGGGCCTGTCCGGACCTGGCCGTGATCATCACCGGGTTCGTGCGTGCCGAGGGGGCGGCCGGCACCGGTGAGGCGACGATCGACTCGACCGGCGCCTGGGGCATGCAGCTCCCACCTGGGGACTACACGGTGACCGTCGAGTCGACGAACGGCACGTGCGAACCCGCGCCGGCGGCGGTCACGGCCGGCACCATCACCGACGTGCCGCTGCGCTGCACCGGAACCTGAGCGGCACGGTCGCTACCATCCCGCCCGTGGGTGCTCGACCGGTGCGACCAGCCCGCGGCGCCGCCGCGGCCGCCATCGCCGGTGCGGGCATCGTGCTCGGTGTTGCCGTCGGGTTCGGCGGTGCCGCGCCGGTGGCCGCCGCGCCGCCGCAGGCCTCGCCGACCAGCACGGTGGTCGAGCCCATCCCGCCGACGATCGAGGTCGACCCGGTGCGGCGGCCGGCGCAACTGGTCGTGGTCGGCACCGGACCGGCGACGCTCATGCTGGTCGACGACGCCGGCGAGACGGTGGGGGTGGTACCCACCGATCCCGCCGATCCGCAGGTCGAGGTCGACCTGTGCCGCGACGGTCGGCACCTGGTCGAGACGGCGCCCGACGAGGTGCGGGTGCGCGACCTGGCGTCGCTGGTCGTCACCACGCGCTTCGACCGGCTCCCGCTCAGCGGCGCCTACCGTTGCGTCGACGCTGCCGGCACGCAACTGGCGACCACCGGGCCGCAGGCGGTGTTCGCTGTCGGGCCGTCGACGGCCAGCGTCGATGTGGGTGCAGCCATCGTGGACGACCTCGGCGTGACCGCCGACGGCGCCGTGCTCGTCGAAACCGCCGACGCCATCGTCGCCGTCGACCTGGCGGCGGGCACGGCCACCACCCGCTGGACGCTCGATCCGACAGGCGCCGTCGCCACCGACCAGTCGATCCCCGCCGCAGCCAACCGGGAGCTGAGTCCCGACGGTCGGCGGCTGCTGGTGTCGACCTCGGCGGCCGTCCCCGGCGAGGCCGGTGCCGACGAGATCGGAGCCGACGAGACCGGCGCCGGCGAGATCGGTGCCTGGGTGAGCAGCCTCAGCGTGCTCGACACCGACACGGGCGCCGTCACGGCCCGCTCGGGCGACGAGGCCGTCGGGGCACTCCCAGCGGCGCAGGTCGGGGCCGGGACCGCGTCGTGGATCGATGCCCAACGCATCGGCGAGCTCCGCCCGGCGGGCGACCTCGCCGTCCTCGACGCCGCCGACCTGGCGACGTTGGCGGTGGTGTCCGGTGTGGCGGCACCGACGGTGGGGACTCCTGCGATGCCCGGGACGATCGCCGCCCTGATCGGTCCGGACCTCGTGTGGCTCCCCCTCGGCGATGACGACCCGACCATCGTCGCCACGATCCCGGGCGCGGTCGACGTCCTGGCCCTGCCGGCGCCGCTCGAGGTGACCGCCGACCTGTCCGAGCTGGCCCAGCAGGTCCCCGCGCCGACGACCCGGCCGTTCGGCCAGGACGGGCGGGGCGCCCGGTTCGGGATCGACCTCGACGAGGCGCCGGTGGCCACCGTCCCCGGGTTGGCGCTGACGGCGATCGGCATCTCGTCGCTGGTGATCATCAGCTCCGTCGTGCGACACCGCGCCCGCGACCGGCGACGGGCCCGCATCGCCGAGGGCGTCGCCGCCTGACGCGCCTCAGCTCAGGACGATGTCGGCGACCCGGGCGCGGTGGATGCCGCTGCCGCCGAGCAGGAGGTCGTTCTGCTTCGCCTTGCGGTAGTGGACGTGTGCGTCGCAGTCCCACGTGAAGCCCATGCCGCCGTGGATCTGGATGCACTCGCCGGTGAGGTGCACCGCCGCCTCCGGGACGAACGCCTTGGCCATCGCCGCCGCCTCGGCCCGTCGCGGATCGTCGGTGTCGGACGCCCATGCCGCCCAGTGCGTGCCCACCCGGGCCAGCTCCAGCTCGTGCAGCATGTCCACGGCCTTGTGCTTGATGACCTGGAAGGTGGCGATCGGCCGGCCGAAGGCCACGCGCTGCTTGGCGTAGTCGACCGCCAGGGCGTGGGCCGCCTCCATCGCACCGATCAGCTCGGCGCACAACGCCACGCACGAGTCGTCGGCCACCCGTCGCCACAACGCCGTGTGGTCGCCGACGGGCCCGATGGGCTCGGCGCGCGCACCGTCGAGATCGAGGCGCGCCACCTTGCGGGTGCCGTCCCAGGTCGGCACGAAGGTCGCCTCGGGGCGCTCGAGCAGGAACGTGCCGAGCCCGTCCTGCGTCCGGGCCGGGATCAGCACCCAGTCCGCGGTGTGGCCGTCGACCACCACCGCCTTCGTGCCCGTGAGCGTCCAGCGCCCGCTCTTGCGGCTGGCGCGGGTACGGATGCGCGCCACCGGATCGCCGTGGCCCGCCTCGTCGATGGCGACGGTGCCGCGTTGCGCGCCGGAGGCCAGGGCCTCGAGTCGGTCGTGCAACCCGAGGGCGCGTGTCGCCAGCGTCGCCTGGACCGCGGACGAGAAGAACGGCCCGGGCGTGGAGGCCCGGCCCAGCTCCTCCATCACCACGGCCAGGTCCACCATGCCCAGGCCGAGCCCACCGTCGGCCTCGGGCACGAGCAACCCGGTCCAGCCGAGCTCGACGACGGTGGCCCACAGGTCGTCGGTCCAGCCGCGCTCGTCGTCGAGCAGCGGTCGCCACACGCTGGGCGGGCAGGTGCGCGCCAGCACGTCACGGACCGTCGCGCGCAGGGCCTCCTGCTCGTCGGAGAAGGTGAACTCCACGAGCACGCACCCTAGCCCGCTGACCTGACGCCAACGTCAGGTTCCACCCCGAAATCGGGCTCAGGACTCCACCATGTCGAAGTCGCCAGCCCACTGTCGTGGTGGGGGTGGCGCCGTGGCACGGCCGCGCACGAGGACGCCGAGCACGCCGAGGCTCACCGGCAGGGCGATGATGTTGGGCACGACGATGACGGCGTCGCCGACGAGGACGCCGTAGAGCAGCCACGTCCCCTGGAGCAACGCCAGCAGCACGTAGGACGAGATCGCCACGCCGGCGACGGTGCCGGAGCGCACCGCATGGACCGCCTGGGGCACGCCCATGCCGATGCCCACGATCGAACCCACCACCGCCGGTCCCGTCGTCCCCCACGTCACGGTGGCCGCCGCGAGGGCCAGCGCCCAGACGGCGACGACGGTGGCGGTGGCACGCCACGCCAAGGCCCGTCGCCGGGCGAGCGCTCCGGCGATGACGAGCGTGGCGCTCAGCATGACGAGGTTCGCCACGATGACCATCGGGTCGGCCACGCCGATGCCGTACGCCAGCCAGCTCACGCCGACGAGGACCATGAGCGTGGCGGTCACCGTCGAGACGCCCGACACGTCCGGCGAGCGCACGGCGTCCACGGCTTGGGGCCAGGCGAACACCAACTCGAGTCCGACGGCCGCTGCGCCGACGACGAGCTCGGCCGCACCCAGATCCGCCATGGCCGACAGTGTGGACCACCGAGCCCGTCCGCCCCAACCACGATCCCCCGCCCCGCGCCACGCCGCCTTCTCGCCATCCCGCCACGCCGCACGAAGCGGCTCGTGAACCTGACATCGGCGTCATGTTCCGGCCGGGCCGCGGGTAGGCTCGCCGGCCATGGACTTCGCCTATGCGCCGGAGGACGAGGCGTTCCGCGACGAGCTCGTCGCCTGGCTCGACGCCGAGCTGCCGCCCTTCCTCGAGGCGTGGGCCGACGCCGGCGACGACGACGCTGCCGGGCCCGGGACCTCGGGCGTACTGGCGCAGATGGAGCGCCGACGCGCCTGGCAGCGCAAGCTCAACGAAGGTCGCTGGGCGGCCATCACCTGGCCGACCGAGTGGGGTGGGCGCGACGCCACCACGACCCAGTCGATGATCTACTCCGAGGAGATGGCGCGG
>CAZYKR010000121.1:0-12628 GCA_964648005.1 uncultured Iamiaceae bacterium | reverse complement strand
CGCCGTCCCTCCCGGTCGCCGGCCGTCCCCGCCGTCCCTCCCGGTCGCCGGCCGTCCCCGCCGTCCCTCCCGGTCGCCGGCCGTTCCCGCCGTCCCTCCCGGTCGCCGGCCGTTCCCGCCGTCCCTCCCGGTCGCCGGCCGTCCCCACCGTCCGCCGCCCGTACCCGCCATCCGCCTGCCGTTCCCGCTGTCGATTGCGCGGTTGTACGCGCCGGGCGCGTGCAAGCGCGCCATCGCCCGGTCGCCCCGCCCGGTCGTCGCCCGGCGTGGCCGGTGGGGGAGCCGAGGTGCGAGCATGGCGGCGCCGACGCCAAGGGGGACGTGATGCGACAGGTGCTGTGTCGAGAGCTGGGGCCACCCGACGTGCTCGTCGTGGAGGACGCGCCGGATCTGGAGCCCGGCGCCGGCCAGGTGCGCCTCGACGTCGAGGCCGCCGGCGTGAACTACGTCGACGCCCTGTTCGTCTCGGGCAGCTATCAGATCAAACCGCCGGTGCCCTTCACGCCGGGCAGTGAGGTGGCCGGCGTGGTCGGCGCCGTGGGCGAGGGCGTCGAGGGGTGGGCGATCGGCGACCGGGTGCTCGCCATGTGCGGGCTCGGCGGGTACGCCTCGCAGGTGCTGGTGTCGCCGTTCCAGTTGGTGCGGGTGCCGGATGCGATGTCGTCGGGGCAGGCGGCGGCGTTCACGCAGAGCTACTGCACGGCGCTGTTCGCCCTGCGCGAGCGGGCGCACCTGGCCGAGGGCGAGGCGGTGCTGGTGCTCGGTGCCGGCGGCGGCGTGGGGCTGGCGACGATCGACGTGGCCAAGGCGCTCGGCGCCCGCGTCGTGGCGGCGGCCTCGACGGCCGAGAAGCTGGCGGCGGCGACCGCCATCGGCGCCGATGCCACCATCGACTACACGACGGCCGACCTCAAGGACGAGGCTCGGGCGTTCGCCGGCGGCACGGGCGTCGACGTCGTGCTCGACCCGGTGGGCGGACCGCACGCCGAGCCTGCGCTGCGAGCACTCGGGCTGTTCGGCCGGTACCTCGTCATCGGCTTCGCCGCCGGTGAGATCCCTCGGTTGCCGACGAACCAGATCCTGCTGCGCAACCGGTCGGTGCTCGGCGTCGACTGGGGGGCGTGGCAGATGCAGTTCCCCAAGGACAACGCCGTGCTGCTGGCCGAGCTGCTCGATCTGGTCGCTGCCGGTCGGCTGCACCCGGCGGAGCCCGTTGCCTACCCGCTCGATGGCGTGGCGACAGCGCTCGACGACCTGCTCAACCGCCGCCTCCAGGGCAAGGCCGTCCTCGTCCCCTGAACCACGCACCCTGACCCCGGCGCCGTGACGGCGGGGCGTCAGCGCATGTTGCCGGTGTGCCCCAGCGACATGCGGCCCGGCTGTGGCCACACGGTGAGGCCGTGTGGGTTGCGGCCGACGGGGATGCGGGCCGCCAGCTCGCCGGTGCGGGTGTCGACGGCATAGATCTCGCCGTCGTAGCGACCGCCGAGCCACAGCTGGGTGCCATCGGGCGTCAGGTTGCCCATGTCCGGGCTGCCGCCGCCGGGGATCGGCCACGTCACCTCGACCGCCCGTGTGGCGAAGTCGATGACGGAGATGGAGCCCTGCCCCCCGGGCGGGCCGCCGACGATGGGCGTGCCCCGGTTCACGACGTAGAGCTTGCGGCCGTCACGGCTCGGGTACAGGCCGTGGGCGCCGATGCCGGTCGGGACGTAGCCGATCTGGGACATCGTGGTGCCGTCGATCAGGTAGACGCCGGCGCTCTGCAGGTCGGCGACGTAGAAGATGGCTCCGTCGGCCGACAGCCGCACGTCCTGGGGCTGGGCGTGCCCGTTGCGCGGCACCTGGCCCGACGGCGTCATGTCGATGGTCATCTTCCCGACCATCTGGCGCGACGCCATGTCGAACTTGATCATCGTCCCCTCGAACTCGCACGTGGCGATGAAGTACGAGAAGTCCGCCGAGTAGTCGAGGTGGTTGAGGCCCGGGCACGGCACCTGCACCGCCGAGTGCCAGGCGAACGTCTTGGCGTCGCGGAACGTGAGGGTCTGGTTGCCCTCCTCGACGATGATCGCCTCGGCGCCGTCGGGGGTGAAGTACAGGTTGTACGGGTCCTCGACCTCGATGGCGGCGCCGGCGTTGCCCGTCGCCGGGTCGATGGGGGTGACCAGGTCGCCACGTGACGAGATGGCGTAGAGCGTCGTCATGTCCCAGCTCGGCACGACGTGCTGCGACTCGGCGCCGGTGGTGAAGGTGTTGACGACCTGCTGCGTGGTCGGGTCGATGACCATCGTCGTCCCCGACACCTCGTGGGGCACGTACACCAAGAACCGGTGCCCGGCGGTCACCGGGTTCGGCGTCGCCATCGAGGCGTAGACGTTCGGCGGCGGGGGCGGCGTCGTGGTGGTGGCCGGCGCCGTCGTGGTCGTCGACTCGGACGTCGTCGGCGCTGCGGTGTCGGTGGTCGAGACCTCGGCGCTGGTCGACGCGCCGACGGTCGTCGGTGAGGTATCGGCGGTGACCTCGGTCGACGGCCCGCTGCACGCGGCACCGAGCAGGGCCGTCGTCGCCACGGCGCCGATCACGATCGCACGACGGGAGTGGCCGCGACGCGCGGCACCGTACGGCAGGCGCGCAGCGGGCGAGGAGGTGGGGCGGACGGTCGGGCGCATCGCACGGAAGGGTAGGGGACGCGCCGCAGCGCGAGCAGCCCGCGCCGGCGCCGGACACCAGGGCAGGTGGATGCGCGCGGGTGGCGATTCGAGGAGGTTGCCGACGGACTCCAGCGGCTTGCGACGAGCGGATGAGCCGCTGGCGACCGTCAGCCGAGGGCCCGAAGCGTGGCCTCGATGTCGTTGGTCAGCAGGTACAGGTCGGGATTGCCCGGATCCTCGGGATCGAACGGGTGGAAGCCAAGGCGCTCCCACCACGATCGTGCGGCCTGATCGATCGCGCTGACGATGACGGCTCGGCACGCGGCCCGAGCATTGAGCTCGACGGCGGTGGCCAAGACGTGGGCGACGAGCGCCGTCCCGATGCCGAGCCCGGCGTGCGATCGATCGACGGCGAGTCGGCCGATCAACAGGGCCGGGACGGGATTGGGGGCGCGCTCGGCTACCGATGCAGGCGAGGCTGCACGGTCGATGCTTGTCATGGCGAGGCTCACATGGGCGACGACCGTTGCGTCCGTGGTGGTGACCACCCAGGTCGCTGCGGTGTTGCGCCGACGGTTCTGCGCCGAGTACCTCCGGAGCCACTCGTCGAGCTCGGGTGCGCCAGAGTCGAAGGTGGGCCGGTCGTGGAGCTTCGGGTTGAGGGGCTCGGGGCGGCGGAGCTCAATCAATCCAGCGGAACTTCCGGGACCGCTCGAGTGCCGACGCGAGTCGCTCGTTGACCTCCGCCGGAGCGTCGAGCGCCTCGCTGAATGCCGCCGCTGCCTCGGGACTGAGCTCGATCAGCTGACGCGCTGCGAGCACGTCGACCGCCTGCGCGGCGGCCGATTGGAGCACGAACGCCGAGACCGATACGTGGGACGCCTCGGCCGCGCGCTCGAGCAGACGCTTCTCGGCCGGGTCCACCCGGATCTGGAGTCGCTCGCCCTTTGTGACCGCCATGGCATCACAATGGCAGTACATTTCTGCCTTCGTCAAGCCTTAGTCGAAGAGCGGGAGGAGCGCCTCGGCGGTGCGGTGGATGCCCTCGGTGGCGGCGCCGTCGATGGGCACCGACAGGACCAGGCCGTCGAGGCCGGCGGCCAGCAGCTCGGAGGTCTCCTCGGCGACCCGGTCGGCGTCGCCGTAGAGGAACATGTTGCGCACCAGGTCGGCGAGCTCGGCGGGCAGGTCGTCGAGCGAGCTGGCGCCGACCCGGGCGGCGATGCGGGCCTCGGCGGCCTCGACGCTGTCGTCGATGCACACCATGCCGAGCTTCGTGCGGGTGATCTCGCGCGGGTTGCGGCCGAGGCGCTCGCAGTGCTCGTCGAGGATGCGCAGGTGGTTGCGGATCTCGTCCGGGCTGCCGTTGATGTTGCAGGCGTCGGCGTACTGGGCGACCATCCGCAGCGTCTTCTTCGGGCCGCTGCCGCCGATGAGCACGGGCGGGCCGCCGGGGCGAATGGGCCGGGGCACGTTGTACGCGTCGCGGGTCTGGTACCACGTGCCGTCGAACGTCGTGGCGTGCTCGGTGAACATCGACTTCACGATCTGCACCGCCTCCTCCAGCTTCTGGAAGCGGTCGGTGAACGTGCCGAACTCGTAGCCGTAGGCGTCGTGCTCGAGCTCGAACCAGGCGGCACCGATGGCCCAGATGGCCCGACCCTTGGAGATGACGTCGAGCGTGGTGACGGTCTTGGCCAGCATCGCCGGGTTCCGGTACGTGACGCCGCCGACCATCGTGCCCAACAGCACCCGCTCGGTGCGGGCAGCGAGGGCGGCGAGCGTCGTGTACGCCTCGAGCATCGGCTCGTCGGGCGAGCCGATCATCGGGAGCTGGAAGAAGTGGTCCATCACGAACACCGCATCCCACCCGGACGCCTCCGCAGCGACGGCCTGCGCCGCCACAGCCTCGAAGAGGTCGACGTCGGCGACGTCGGGGTAGGTGAAGTTCGGGATCTGCAGACCCAGGCGCATATCGATCGGCATCGGTGGTCCCCCTGTTGCGAAGTGCCGCCCGTGGTGCCGGCGCCCTTCTGTGGCCGCCGCCGGCGGCGAACGGCGTGACGCTATCGCCGTCGAGCCGGTTCGCGTCCTGGCGTGTTCGCCGGCGGCCGTTCCCGTTTCGTCGAGCCGTCAGCGAACCGACGCGCATCTCGGTCCGGTTGCCGGCGGGCGGTCGCTAACGTGCGGCCGATGTCGCCCAAGGTCGCTCGTCGCGCCGGGATCGCCCCGTTCTACGTCATGGAAGTGATGCGGCGGGCGGGCGAGCGCGAGGCGGCGGGCGGCGATGTGCTGCACCTCGAGGTCGGCCAGCCCGCCACCGGCGCGCCCGAGCCGGTGCTGGCGGCCGCGGAGGCGGCGCTGCGCTCGCATCGACTGCACTACACCGACGCCGTCGGCACGCCCGAGCTGCGAACTGCCATCGCCCGCTGGTACGCCACGCGCTATGACGTCACGGTGGACCCGGCGCGGATCGTCGTGACCACCGGCGCCAGCGGGGGCTGCGTGCTCGCGTTCCTGGCGTGCTTCGACATCGGGGACCGGGTCGCCGTGACCCGGCCGAGCTACCCCTGCTACCGCAACATGCTCAGCGCCTTCGGCTGCGAGGTGGTGGAGCTGCCGGTCGGGGCCGAGACGCGCTTCCAACCGACCCCCGACCTGCTGGCGGTGGCGCATGCCGAAGCCCCACTGGCAGGCGTTGTCGTGGCCTCGCCGTCGAACCCCACCGGCACGATGCTCGACGCCGCGAGCCTCGACGCGCTGGCCGGGTGGTGTGCCGCTCACGACGTGCGGCTGATCTCCGACGAGATCTACCACGGCATCACCTTCGGCGAGCCCGCCCGCACGGCAGCGGCATCGAGCGACGAGGCGGTCGTCGTGCAGAGCTGCTCCAAGTACTTCTCGATGACGGGCTGGCGGGTCGGCTGGCTGGTGCTGCCCGACGCGCTGGTGGCGCCGGTCGAGCGCCTGGCGCAGAACCTGACGGTGGCGCCGCCGACGCTGCCGCAGCTGGCGGCGTGCGCGGCGTTCTCGCCCGACGCCGTGGCCGAGCTCGACGGCCACGTGGCCCGCTACGCCGCCAACCGGGCCGTGCTGCTCGACGGGCTGGGGTCGCTCGGGTTCGACCGCGTGGCGCCGGCGGACGGGGCGTTCTACGTGTGGGTCGACGTCGCCGAGCACCTGGCCGAGCGGCGCCTGCCCGACGCCGAGGCGCTCTGCGCCGACTGGTTGGACCGGCTGGGCGTGGCGGTCACCCCCGGTATCGACTTCGACCCCGTCGACGGCCACCGCTCCGTCCGCTTCTCGATCGCCGGCACGACCGCCACCGTCGAGGCAGCGCTCGCCCGCCTCACCACGCTCGTCTGACCGCTCGTCTGACCGCTCGACACCCGGTGCTCGCCCGCTTCGCCGCGCTCGTCTGACCGCTCGTCTGACGGCTCGACACCCGGTGGTCGGACGCTTCGCAGCCGTCGACTGCGCGGTGCGGCACCGTCTTGGTGCCTCAACGCGCACTCGACGTCGACGGGCATCGGCCGTGTCGGCGTCGGCCGTGTCGGCCCCGCCGACCGCGGTCCGGGTCAGCCGGTGACGAGGGTGCCGGCGCCGGTGGGCGCGGACGGGGTGAAGGTCACCGGCAGCGACTCGGGCCCGACCACGAAGTTGGCCGGCCGGAACTCGACGTCGGCGGCGGCGTCGGCGAGCGCCAGGTCGGGCAACCGCTCCAGCAGCGTCTCGACCATGACCCGCGCCTCGAGCCGGGCCAGCGAGTTGCCCAAGCAGAAGTGGGCGCCGAAGCCGAAGGCCACGTGCTCGTTCGGGTCGCGGGTCACGTCGAAGCGCTCGGGCTCGTCGAACACCGACTCGTCGCGGTTCGCCGAGGCGTACAGCAGCAACAACTGCTCGCCCTCGAGGATCTCCTGGCCGCCGAAGGTGACGTCACGCGTCGCCGTGCGGGCCATGTTCTTGATGGGTGTGACCCAGCGCAGCATCTCCTCGACGGCCATCGGCACGCGGCCGGGGTCCTCGGCGAGGTACGCCCACTGCTCGGGGTGCAGCAGCAGCTGGTACACGCCCTCGCTGATGACGTGGCGGGTGGTCTCGTCGCCGCCGATGAGGATGAGCAGCGACTCGTAGATCAGCGCGTCGTCGCTCAGGCGGTCGCCGTCGACCTCGGCGTGCACGAGGATGCTCATCAGGTCGTCGCTGGGGTTGTCCCGGCGGTCGGCGATGACGCCGTGGGCGTAGGCCGAGTACGCACCGAACACCTCGGCGGCCTTGAGCAGCAGCTCCTCGGACGCCGTGCCCGACTGGGACTTCAACAGGTCGTCGGACCACTCCAGCAGCATGCCCCGGTCCTCCGGCGCCACGCCGAGGGCGTCGCCGATCATGACCATGGGCAGCCACGCCGCGATGTCGGCCACCAGGTCGCACGAGCCGCGCTCGCACACGGCGTCGATGATCTGGTTGCAGGCACGGCGGACGTCGTCCTCCTGCTCGCGGACCCGCTTGGGGGTGAAGCCCCGGTTGACCAGCTTGCGCCGCGCCCAGTGCTCGGGGTCGTCCATGTCGATCATCATCGGCATGGCGCCCGTGGCGGGCCGGATGCCTCCGCCGTTGCAGAAGGTCTGCGGGTCCTTGGCGATGGCCTTGAGGTCGTCGTAGCGGCTGATGCCCCACACCTGGCCCGTCTCGTCCCAGTAGACGGGGGCGTTGGCGCGCAACCAGGCGTAGTGCGGCTCGGGCCCGTCGGCGTAGAAGCGGCCGTCGGTCAGGCGGACGTTCGGGTTGGTCGGATGCGTGGTCTTCCCCGGCATGGCTCCGATTGAAACGCGTTCTCGCGGCCGGTGCACGTCCCCATGGCGTTGGCCCGTCCCGGCGCACGTGCCGCCCGGCGGTCGCGTGGTGCCGGGCCGCGACTACCCAGGTGCGCACCACAAGATCTGAGGGCGGGCGCGCAAGTGCGCCAAGATGGCCGGCGCGCCGGCAGCGGGGCCTGCGCTCGAGCACACCTTGGGGGAGCCTCCGTGGCCGACGACGCCGAGCACACGACGACCCTGGCCGATCGCGCCGCCGCCTCGGCGTGGGTCGCCGCCGAGCCGGGCCTGGCCGAGGCGGTCGACGACCTGGAGTCGCCGTTCGGGCGGACGCGCTTCACGCTGGCGGACGAGGCCGTCGCCGCCGCCACCCCCGGCGTCGTCTCCCCGGACCGGCTGGTGCGCCATGCCGCGGCCGCCGGGACGTCGCGGGTGCTGCGCACGTTCACCCGCCTCGGCGACCTGGCCAACCTCACCCCGCTGCGCGACCCGCAAGGCTGGGCGATGGCAGCGGCGATCGAGGCGTTCGCCGACCAGCTGGCGTTGAGTGGCCCGGCCTCGGCCGAGGTCGCCCGGGTGATCGAGGGATCGGGGTCGCTGTTCCCGCGGGTGCTCGTCGACGAGCTACGCAGCCGCCACATCCGGCCGCTGCCGGTCGATGCCGAGACCGTCGAGTGGGTGGCGGCCCGCTCGATCGGCGAGGTCCGCCTCGCCGACACCGGCCCGCTGCTGGCGACGCCGACGAGCCAGCTCCACGCCGTCGATCTGGCCGACGGTCGCCCCGCCAACCTGCGGGTGCGCCGTCCGGGCATCGCCCGCCAGCTGCGCGCCGACGCCCGGTTCTCGGCGTCGCTCGCCACCGCCCTCGGCCGCATCCTGCCCGACAGCGCCGGGCTGGGCATGGGCCCGATCGGCTTCGTCGAGCTGATCACCCGCTGCGGGCTCGAGGCCACCGACCTGCGCTTCGAGTTCCTGAACCTGGTCGAGCTGGCGCTCGTCCTCGAGGAAGGTGGCCACGACGCGATCACGGTGCCGCACCCGACGCCGGCACACCTGTCGGAGCGGGCGCTCGTCACCGAGCGGGTGCTCGGCGTGCCCCTGGCCCAGTTCGGCGGCGACCTCGCCGACCCGGCGGCCACCGTGGCGGCGCTGAGCGCCATCACGTTGGAGTCGGCGCTGGTGCACGGCGTGTTCTGGGCCGACCCGTCGCCCGATCACCTGCTGGTGGCGCCGGGCGGGAGGCTCGTGCTTGCCGGCGTCGGCGCGTGCGGCCACTTCACGCACAACATGCGACGCGCCGGCATCGTGTTCCTGCGCTCCGTGCTCGGCGGCGACCCCGCCGGCCAGGTCGAGGCCATGCAGATCGCCGGCGCCGCGCCGGCCGAGCTCGACATCGATGCGCTGATCGCCGAGCTGACGGCGTCCGAGGCGCTCGACGTGAGCCGCATCATGTTCGGCGGGGAGGACGGCCTGCTCGGGGCCCTCGGCGAGACCGTGCGGATCATGTTGACCTACGACATCAAGCCGCCGGTCGAGGTGGCGCTGCTGCTGCGCACGGTCTTCGCCCTGGGTGCGCTGGTCGAGCAGGTGCACCCCGAGGGCGGCGGGCTGATGGCGGCGCTGATGGGCCTGCTGCCCCGCCTGCCCGAATTGCTGGCCGACGCCACCCAGGCCGAGGCCGACGAGGCCTGACGTCCGGGCCGCAGCCCGGCCCGGCCGCATCCCCGTTCTGGCCGCATCCCCGTTCTGGTAGTGCAACCGGTAGGCGAAGCCGGCTTTGCACCGCATCGGGTGGTTGCACCGAAAGTCCGGCGCCTGCACCAAAGGGTTCCGGTGAGTGACCGGAGTCGACGGTGACCGGGTTCCCGGAGCCATTCGACCGCTCAGAGATCGAACTGGCTGAGGTCGCTAGCGGCGGGTCCTGCGTCCCACGGTCGGAGGCGGTAGGCGAGTTTCTTCGCGTACTCGTGGATGGCCGCCAGGTCGGTGTGCGTAGCTATCGGGGGCTTCCCGGCTGGGCCGAACACCACCTCTGCTCGACCGGAGAAATGCATCTGCACTTCCGTGCCTGGCGGCGGCTCGGCGATGACGATGCGTTGGAGACGGACTATTTCTGCGCCGTTCTCGACCAGCGTGCCTTGGCGCGCGAACTTGCGACGGCTGGCCTTATAGAAGCCGCTCGGCTCGTAGTCGATGATGTCAGGGGCCGCGGCGTTCACCGTCCCGACGTGAAGCTCTCGATGCTTGTCGGTGTTCGAGAGGCGCAAGAGCTGCAAGAGCGGGTGCCCGGCTCGGTGTGCGCGCGGGGCGTGGTACGGCTGGGCTTTCTCGATGAGTGCGATCTTGTCGTGCGGGATGCCGTCGACGGGACTGGGGCCGCGTTCTGGTTTCCGTTGCTCGATGTTGTCCCGCCACGTAGCGGTGCTGTCGCAGATGGGGAACTGGATGCGCTCGATGTTCTCGGCGCCGTTGTCCGCTGCGAGAGCGACGGCGACGTAGTCGAGAGCCGATCGGATGTTGTGGATGAAGTCGCCGAGTACGAGGCCGAGCCTTGGGGTCGGCTGCTCGACGTTGTCCCACCTGAACACGTGCCAGGTCTTGCCGTTCTCCACTTCGACGGTTTCGGAGGTCTGCAAGCCGACCCGAATGTGTTCGGCCACGAGTTCGTTGATGGTCTCGTAGTGCTGCGATGCGCTGAAGATCTTCCAGACGTAATCGGGTAGCTCGTCCACCGGGACATTCTGTAGCGTCGCTCCCTCGCTTGTCGCGCCAGCGGGCCGAGCGGGGGCCGCTGTTGCTGTGCCCGCCAGGTGTTGGACGGTCGAGATGAGGTCCCGAGTTCGTCGGTTGCGCCCCGCTGGGGGTCAGCTCAGCTTGTTCGCTTCCGAGGGTTGCGTTGGCGGGGGGTGTCCCAGTAGCGGGACTTGCATGCTGCGCACGCCGTCGGTGTCGTGCCCTCGCGGGGTAGCCATACGTGGCCGCAGCGGTCGCAGACGCACGCTTGAACCATCTTCCGTCCCATACCCGGGCGACGCTACCACTGGTAGTCATCCTGTCACACCCCCTCGTTACGCTACTTCTAGTAGTCAACGAGGGATGATCGAGATGGACGCCCGACAGGCCAAAGCCCTGCACATCGCAGCCACCAACAAGCTCGAACCGAACAACGGCCAATGGATCGTGCCGTCCCAGTCCGGCAGCGGCCGCTACAAGGTCCACGTCGCCTCCGACCAGGCGTGGCGCTGCACCTGCCCCGACTACGAAGACCGCCTGGACGAGTGCAAACACATCATCGCCGTGCAAGTCACGATCCAACGCGAAACCGGCAGGTCCGCCATGGACTACTCCGAGGTCGTCAAGACCACCTACTCGCAGGACTGGGCGGCGTACAACCGGGCGCAGTGCGACGAGAAACGCATGGTCCTGAGCCTCCTCGCTGACCTGTGCGCCAACGTCGAGAACCCGCCCCACACGATCGGCCGGCCGCGCCTGCCGCTGTCGGACATGATCTTCGCGGTCGTCTACAAGGTGTACGCCGGCACCTCGGCCCGCCGCTTCACGACCGACCTGAACTCCGCGGCGGAGGCCGGGCTGATCGACCAGACCCCGGCTTTCAACTCGGTACTCCGCTACCTGCGCGACCCCGAACTGACACCGGTCCTCACGGACCTGGTGTCGCTGTCGGCGCTGCCGTTGCGCGAGGTCGAACGCGACTTCGCGGTGGACTCGTCCGGGTTCGGCACGAAGAACACGCACACCTGGTTCTCCACGAAGCACGGCCGCGAGATGACCGCCCGCGAGTGGCGCAAGGTCCACGCCATGTGCGGCGTGTCGACACACATCGTCACCGCCGTCGAAGTGACCGACTCGTCCGGCGCAGACTCGCCACGCTTCCCCGACCTGGTCCGCCACACCGCGAAAGGGTTCGACATCGCCGAGGTGTCCGCCGACAAGGGCTACTCCTCCAAAGCCAACGCCGCCGTAGTGGAGGAAGTCGGCGCCGCGCCGTTCATCGCGTTCAAGGTGAACACCGTCGAACCGCGGCCCGGCTCGGCGTGGGCGCGCATGTGGCACATGTTCGCCTACCGCCAAGACGAGTTCCTCGACTGCTACCACAAGCGCTCGAACGTCGAGACCGTGTTCTCGATGATCAAAGCGAAGTTCGGTGACAGCCTGTTCTCCCGCTCGCCGGAGGGTCAGACGAACGAGGTGCTGGCGAAAGTCGTCGCGCACAACCTGTGCGTGCTCGTGCAGGCGTTCTACGAACTCGGCATCGAACCCGACCTGCGAGCCGCAGCGTGAACTGCGAGCGTACGGTCCTACCCGCGGGGTGGGTGCGGGTCGTTCCCGTAGCTGTCCTTCTCGCGGATCTTCCCGTCGCGTCCGTGGAGGTTGAACTCGACCTGGTCCTGGCGCGCCAGGCGGCGACCCTCGTCGGCTGCGTCTGCCTGCGTCTCGTGCAGCGACGACGCTCGACCCGCGCCCTCGCGCTTCACTGCCCAACCGTCGCCTTGCGGCACGACGTGCACGTCCTTCTTCGGCATGAGCCGCTCCAATCGCCCGTGGCCGACCCCGACAGCCAGCCTCATCGACCTATTGCCCGGACGGGCGACCGAGTTCCAATCAGCGGCGGGTCACGAGTTCGCCGGGGTCGACGTCGAGCGCGTCGGCGAGAGCGCAGATCACGTCGAGACCTGGGTTGCGTTCACCGCGTTCGATGGCCCCGACGTAGTTGCGGTGTACGCCTGCGAGTTCGGCGAGCCGTTCTTGGGAGACGCCGGCTTCGGTGCGTAGCTCGCGGAGTCGAGCGGCGAACCGTTGCCGGTTGGAGAGGGTCCGTGCCATCGCGGCGGCACGCTACGGACGTGACCACGATCGTTCTACACATCATCGACTTGCACACGATCATGTACAGTCGACAGCGTCGCTGTCGGGGAGGTGAACCGTGGGGATCATGCGCAAGCTCACGTCCGTGAGCACCGGCGGGCTGGTCGACTTCCGTTCCGACAAGGAACGGATCGCCCGCAACACGAAGGCCACGAAGAAGGCTGTCAAGGAGCAGACCAAGCTCCTCGCCCGCCAACACAAGCAGACCATGAACGCCGCCACCGTGACGCTCCCACCGCCGACCGTCCCCGCGGGCTGGCACCCCGACCCGCT
>CAZYKR010000120.1:0-12636 GCA_964648005.1 uncultured Iamiaceae bacterium | reverse complement strand
ACCACCGCCTCGTGGCGGCCGTCTCGGACGCCGGCGGCTTCGGGTGCCTCGGCGTCGAAGTACGCCGCGATCTGATCGGGAGGTGCCGTGGAGGTGAAGCGGCCGCACATGGCGCGAACGGTAGCGGGGCCTAGGCGGCGAGGCTGAGCCAGTAGGACAGCAGGGTGTCGCGGGCCCAGGTGGTGAGGGGTTCTCCCGTGGGGAGGAACCGGTCATGCGGGTCCACGGTGGGTGGTGCTGGGAGCTGGTCGGGTGGCGGCCTTCGCGTGGAGCCGACGGTCGTGCCATCGGGCCGGATGAAGGTGAGGTTGCCGGAGTGCCGGTGATCTGCCAGCCGGGCTTGTGGATGAGCGTGTGGTGGAGCTGGCAGAGGCAGGTGAGATTCCCGAGCCGTGTCTTGCCGCCGGCGGCGGCGTGGTGCATGTGGTGCAGCTTCAACCAGCGGGTGCGGTTGCATCCCGGGAAGCTGCAGGTGCGGTCCCGCACATAGGCAGCGGCCCGCTGGCCGGGACCGGCGAGGCGATGCTCGCGGGTGACGCCTTCGGGGTCGAGATCGTTCATGACGACGGCGCGCCAGGCGGCGTCGCACGCCATGCGCTGTGCCGTCTCGGGGTCGATCGCGTCTGCGTCGTGGAGGCGGGCGGCCTGGTTCTGCCACCCGGCGTCGATGTCGGCCTTGTCGAGATGCACGATCGCCTGATGCGATGACGGCACCAACCCGTCAGCCCGGCCCGACGCCACCTGCGCCAGGTAGCCGGCGAAGATGTTCGCCAACGCCTCGGCCCGAGACAGCAACCGCCCCTCGCCCGGCCGCACGCCGTCTTGGGCGTCGGGATCACGGAGGCGGCGGTCCTCGGACTGCTCCCCCGCGATCGCCGAGGAGATCGTGGCGCCGAGCTCGGCACCGACATCGCCACCGAACCGGTAACGGCCGTCCTCGTCGAAATGCCCCCAGAACTCGTCGGGTCGATCCGCCGGTGGCACCGGCGGCTCGGCGTCAGGCTCGGCCGGCGCCGCCTTCTGGTACGACCGGATCAGCTTGATCAGCTGCGCCCCCGACGCTACCGAGGCGGCCTCGACCAGGGCAGCCTCGTTGGCCGGGGTCGCCACCCGCACCATCGCATCAACGACCCCCTCCGACACCGATCCCGCCTCGAACACCGAGGCGATTGCCGGGAGCTCGGCCAGCTTCGTGCCGATGCGCACCGCCCGAGCCGCCTCGGCCGGCGTCACGCCCGTCGAGAGGCACAACCACTGCCGTGATGTGCACCCTGCCGGCGTCGCGGATGCAGCGATGCGCGCAGCCAAGGCCGCGTACTCGGCCTGGAGCACCGAAATCTGCGTCGCCGCCGCGCGTGCCCGCTCCGACAAGGCATCCTGCGCCTCGGCGCTGAGCGGCTCCCCCGCTGTTGCATCAGTTCCCGTAACGAACATGTGTTCCATTGTGGAATCCCACCAGCACCCGAGCAACCCATTTCCAAACCTTTCTCCCACAGCGCCACCGAAGATTGCGGATTCCGCCTGCCTCGGCGCCCGCGGTACAGTGCAGGGCTTCACGGGCTGTGGCGCAGTTTGGTTAGCGCGTCGGTCTGGGGGACCGAAGGTCGGAGGTTCAAATCCTCTCAGCCCGACCCAGCAACGTCGTCAGGACCGGTTTCTGCCGGTCCTGACTCGCGTTTCGGACGACTCCAGTCCGAAGTCCGACAACTGATACCTGCCCCCACGACTTCGCCTACGCACGAGCGGCCTGTCGATCCCAAAGGAGGCGCCAGCCGGCAGTTCCGGACAGCCAGCCCACTCGACGACGAAGTAGCGCGGCAGCCCGTCTTGGTTCAGTCCGGCGAACCCGATCCAGGCACATGCGCCAAGGACAGGCAGGCCAGCACCGCGGTCCTCCCAAACCGGGTCCCATTCCGAAGGGCATTCCGGACCTCGGAACCGACCCCCCGAGAGGCCGTCCCCCAAGGGATAGCGCGACTCGTCTTCGGCCAGGACGGTGCATGCAATTCTGCCGTTGTCGTTCACGCCGAGGAACTGAACCAATGCCGCTTCGCAGGTGCCCGGCTCGTTGAACGGACCGTCGGACGGATGGTCGCACGGATACATCGCCGGCAGGTCGCTGTAGTACCAGATCGTGAGGGAAGCCACGAGTGCTATCGCTGCCACGCCGGCGACTCCGATCCACCGTCGCCTGCGCCTGCGCTCGTGCATCCCGACCCTCCCCGGCTGACTCGGCAGTGCTTCCCCTCAGATCCACCCAAACGAAGCGAGCGGCACTCTGCCTTCGCCATTCCGGAACGGGTGCCCGACCGCCGTCACGCCAAGAATCGATTGCCTTGTCCGCACCACACCGTCCTCCCCGGTTCACACCTACTGCATCAACATGGTACGCAGAACAGCCGCGCCCCTGACGGGATCCTGGCGGCGGCATGGCACCGCACCGGCCGCACAACGCAATAGCGTGCAACGCCGTGAACGGCACCACCACAGATGAGGTCATTCGCACGGTCGACCTCACCAAGGTGTACCCGGGCGACGTCCTGGCGGTGGATCAGCTGAACCTCACCGTCCACCGTGGCGAGATCTTCGGACTGCTCGGCCCCAACGGTGCCGGCAAGACCACCACGGCCGGCATGTTGACCACCCGGGTGCGGCCCACCGAGGGCTTGGCCGAGGTCGGCGGCATCGACGTGTGGCGCCAGCCGGCGGAGGCGAAGCGCCTCATCGGTGTGGTGCCGCAGTCGAACACCCTCGACCGCTCCCTCACCGTGTTCGAGAACCTGCTCTTCCACGGGCGCTTCTTCGGCATGTCGGCCGGCGACGCCAAGGCCGAGGCCCAGCGCCTGCTGGAGCGGTTCCGCCTCACCGACCGCGCCGACATGCCGGTGCTGTCGCTGTCGGGCGGCATGGCGCAGCGGTTGATGGTGGCCCGGGCCGTGATGCACCGGCCGTCGGTGCTGTTCCTCGACGAGCCGACCGCCGGCCTCGACCCACAGAGCCGTATCGCCATGTGGGAGATCCTCGGCGAGCTGCACGTCGACGGGCAGACCATCTTGATGACGACGCACTACATGGAGGAGGCCGACCAGCTCTGCGACCGCCTCGCCATCATCGATCACGGCAAGGTCCTCGCCCTCGACACCCCCGAACAGCTCAAGCGGTCGACCGGCATCGACACCAGCGTGCTCGTCACCGCCGACGGCGACCTCCAGGCGTTGGCCGACCACCTCGTCGAGCGGATCGACGGCGCCACCACGGCCAAGGTCATCGACGGCACCGTCCACCTCGGCGTGAAGGGTTCCCGAGGCGTACTCCCCCAGGTGGTGCAATCGGCCGAGCAGGGCGGCTTCACCGTCACCGACCTGTCGTTGAGCGAACCGACGCTCGAGACGGTCTTCATCGATCTCACCGGCAAGGACCTGCGCGAATGACCGCGTTCACCGCACTGCTGCTGCGCGACCTGCACGTGTTGCGCAAGAACCTCAAGGAGTTCCTCCCGCGCACGCTGCTACAGCCCCTGCTGCTCGTGTTCGTCTTCACCTACGTGCTGCCGAAGATCCAGGCCGGCTCGCCCTTCGGCGCCGCGGGCCAGGCGGGCGCCTCGATCTTCTCCACCACGCTCGTCGCCGGCGTCATCGCCAGCGTCATCCTCTTCCAGGGCATCCAGTCGGTCGCCCTGCCGATGGTGAACGAGTTCGGCTTCACCCGAGAGATCGAGGACCGGGTGCTCGCCCCGATGCCGGTGCAGCTCGTCGCCGTGCAGAAGATCGTCTCCGGCGCCCTGCAGTGCCTGCTCGCCGCCGTGATCGTGTTCCCGATCGCCAAGTTCATCCCCGCCGTGCCGATCGACATCCAGTTCAACTGGATCGAGCTCGTCACGCTGCTGCCGCTCGCATGCATCATGGCTTCGGCCCTGGGCCTGTTCTTCGGGACGGCGTTCGACCCGCGCACGGTGCCGTTGCTGTTCGGCGTGATCGTCGTGCCGCTGACGTTCCTCGGCTGCATCTACTACTCGTGGGACAGCCTCTCGGCCATCCCCTGGCTGCAGTACTTGGTGCTGCTCAACCCGCTCGTGTACCTCTCCGAGGGGTTCCGCGCCGCCCTCACCCCCGTGCCGCACATGTCGCTGTGGGCGATCTACCCGGTGATGATCGGCTTCACCGTGCTGTTCACGTGGATGGGCGTGCGCAACTTCGAGCGACGCGTCATCGACTGAGCTACTCCGTCGGCCCCGGCGCGTCGCCAGTCGCGCGCCGGCGCCGCAGCCACCACCACACGAAGCCGCCGATCGCCGCCGCCGTCACGGCGATGCTCGTGATCGCCCAGAACGGTGACCCGCCGTCGGCCAGCCACTGCACGCCCTGCACCACGCGCCAGCCGAGGTACAGCACCAGGGCGCCGAGCAGCAGCCAGAAGTGCCACGGCACCGCGGTGTCGGGCACCTCCGCGATCACGTGACCGCACGTCGGGCACGTGCCGTCGGGCGGCATCGAGTTCGGGTTCCAGAACTTGGCGCAGTCGTCGCACCAGGGCATGCCCCGCTCCCCTACACCGGTGGCACGCCGTGGCGGCGGTCGCTGAAGTGGCGGTCCTTGCCGCGGGCGGCGTCGAGCCGGCGGATGACGTCGTCACGGAGGTCCTCGAACGGCACGATGGCATCGATGACCAGCTCCGACGCCAGGCGGAGCAGGTCGACGTCGGCCTCGTAGATCGCTCGCTGCTCGGCGACGAAGGCGTCGCGCTCGGCGGGATCGTCGATGGCGGCGATCTTGTTGGCGAACACGGCGTTCACCGCAGCCTCGGGACCCATCACCGCGATCTTCGCCGTCGGCATTGCGATGGTGGCCTCCGGCTCGAACGCCGGGCCGGACATGGCGTACAGCCCGGCGCCGTACGCCTTGCGCACGATGATCGACAGCTTCGGCACGGTGGCCTCCGAGACGGCGGTGATCATCTTGGCGCCGTGGCGGATGATGCCTTGGCGCTCGACGTCGGTGCCGATCATGAAGCCGGGCACGTCCGCCAGGAACAGCAGCGGGATGTTGAAGGCGTCGCAGAGCCAGATGAAGCGCGCCGCCTTGTCGGCGGAGTCGACGAAGAGCACGCCGCCCTTGGCCGCCGGATTGTTGGCGACGATGCCCACCGGGCGTCCGTCCAGGCGACCGAGTCCCACGATGAGCTCGGGGGCGAACAGCGGCTTGACCTCGAAGAAACTCTCGGCGTCGAGCAGGCCGTCGAGCACGTCGTGCATGTCGTAGCCCTGTGACTCCTCGGCCGGCACGACATCGGCCGTCAACGGCCGGACCGGCGGGGCCGCGGCGTACTCCGGCGGGTCGTCGCGCCACGACTGCGGGAAGTAGCTGAGGAAGGCCCGGGCCTGGTCGAGGGCGTCCTCGTCGTCGTGGGCCAGGTTGTCGCCGCAGCCCGACACGGTGGCGTGCATGCGGGCGCCGCCCATCTCGTCGAGTCCGGTGATCTCGCCGATGACCATCTCGGCCATCCGCGGCGAACCGAGGTACATCGAAGCGTTGCCCTCGACCATGATCACGATGTCGCAGAAGCTCGGGATGTAGGCGCCCCCGGCGGCGGACGGACCGAACAGGCAGCAGATCTGCGGGACACGTCCCGACAGGCGGACCTGGTTGTAGAAGATCCGTCCGGCGCCGCGCCGGCCGGGGAAGAGCTCGACCTGGTCGGTGATGCGGGCGCCCGCCGAGTCGACCAGCCACAGCACCGGCAGCTCGTGGCGCAGCGCGTACTCGGTCACGCGCACGATCTTCTCGACGGTCCGGGCGCCCCACGACCCGGCCTTCACCGTCGGGTCGTTGGCCATGACGCAGACGGGGCGACCGTCGACCGTGCCGGTCCCGGTCACCACGCCGTCGGCGGGCAGGTCGTCGGCGGCGGCGTTCGCCAGCAGGGCATCCTCGACGAACGACCCCGGGTCGAGCACCAGGTCGAGACGCTCGCGCACGAAGAGCTTGCCCTGCTGGGCCAGTTTGTCGCCCACCTTGGCGAGGTTGCCCTCGAGGGCGCGCGCGGTGGCACGCGCGATGGCCTCGGAGCTGTTGGGAACGTCGGACACGGCAACCTCCGCCGGGGGTTCAGACCTTGCGGTTCAGACCTTGCGTACCGCGAGGATGGCCACGTCGTCGTTGATCGGGCCACTCGAGAAGTCCTGCGCAGCCGACAGCAGGGACTTGCACAGCACGTCTGCCGACACGCCGGGGTCCCGCTTGATGGCGTTGGCGACCCGCTCCTCGCCGAAGAGCTCGGCACCGTTGCGCACCTCGGACAGACCGTCGGTGTACATCAGGCACAGGTCGTTCTCGTCGAGGCGGATCTCGAAGGACGAGAACTCGGCGTCCGGGCTGAGCATCAGCAACGGGCCGGTGGCGCGCAGCGGGCGCACCTCGCGCTGGTGCCACAGCCACGCCGCCGGGTGGCCGGCCGAGGCGTAGCGCAGCGTCTCGGCCTGGAGGTCGAACACCACGATGCACACGGAGATGAACTCCTCGGCGTGCTGCGAGGCGGCGATCAGCTGGCGATTGAGCTCCTCGAGCGCCTGGGCCGGGTCGCGGTACTGGCGCAGGAAGACGCGCAACAGGTACTTGGCTTGGAAGGCGGTGATGGCCGGATCGATGCCGTGCCCGGCGACGTCGCCCAACACGGCGGCGACCCTGTGCGGGGAGATGCGGAACACGTCGTAGAAGTCGCCGGCCATCACGCCGGAACCGGCCTGGTAGACGCGGCCGACCTCGAAGCCCGTCAGGTCGGGCAGGTCCTCCGGTGCCAGCCGGGCAGCCCAGCGCTTCGGCGCCAGGTCGTCCTGCACCAGCACCTCCTGGGCGCGACGCTCCAGCTCGGAGCGGCCGAACTCGATGCGGGCGTCGTCGACGAAGTTTCGTCCGAAGACGAAGGTGATGCCCACGGGCACCAGGACCAGGGCGATGAGCAGGGCGCCGATCTCGCTGTCGGTCACGGCGCCGACGAGGGCGCTGAGCGCCAGGACGGCGTAGAGGACGGTGGTGTGGATGTCCTTGCGCAGATCCGAGCGGGCGAGGCGCTTCACGTCGTCGTCGCCGGACTCCGCATCGAGGCGCGCGAGGAGCTTGGCTCGGTAGCGAGCCGATCGCCCCCACACCACGGCGGCGACCACACAGGCAGCGGCGACGAGCGCCAGGATCGGCTGGTGCATTCGAGGCGAGCCTAGTCCTGGTGCCCGTCAGTCACTGCGCCGCCGGACCCGCACCTTGATGGGCGTCGACCCGAGGTCGAGGTCCTCGCGCAGGCGCCGCTCGAGGTACCGCAGGTACGGCTGGGGCAGCTCGCGATTGGCGAACAGGGTGAACGTCGGTGGGTTCGCCGCCCCTTGGGTGGCGTAGAGCACGCGGGCGCCGCCGGGCGCCGGCTGGGCCTGCTGGGCCGCCCGGATGACGCGGTTGACCTTCGCTGTCGGGACCCGGGTGCGGTAGTCCTCGATCGATCCGGCCAGCGTCGGCAGCACCTTGTGGACGCCTTTGCCGCTGGCGGCGCTGATCTTGAGCGTCGGCGCGTCGCCGAGGAAGGCGAGCCGCCGCGTCACGTCGGCCTGCGCCGTGGCACGAGCCTCGGCGTCGAGCAGCTCCCACTTGTTGAGCAGCACGATGATCGGGCAGCCGGCGGCGTCGACCCGCTCGGCCAGGCGTTGGTCCTGGTGCGTGACGCCCTCGGTGGCATCGATGACGAGCAGCGCCACGTCGGCCAGGTCGATCGACTCGAGCGCTCGCACCATCGAGTAGTACTCGGTGCCTTCGTCGACCTTGGCCCGACGGCGCATACCTGCCGTGTCCACGAACCGGATCGGCCCCTGCTCGGTCTCGACGATGGTGTCGACCGAGTCACGGGTGGTGCCGGGCATGTCGTGCACGATCGATCGGTCGTCGCCGATCAGGCGGTTGAAGAGCGTCGACTTGCCCACGTTCGGCCGTCCGACGATGGCCACGGCGAACAGCCCGGCGTCCGCGTCGCTCGGCGGCGCCAGCTCGTCGGCATCGTCATCGGCAGGCGGCTCGCCGAGCTCGGCGACGACGCGGTCGAGCAGGTCGCCCGTGCCCCGTCCGTGCAAGGCGCTCACCGGGATCGGATCACCGAGACCGAGGGTGGCGAAGTCCCAGATGAGCGACTCCTGCTTGGTGTCGTCGACCTTGTTGACGGCGAGCAGCACCGGGCGACCGGCGCGCCGGGCCAGACGGGCGACACGGGCGTCCTCCTCGGTCTGGCCGACGGTGGCGTCGACGACGACGACCAGCACGTCGGCGTCGGCGATGGCCTGCTCGGCCTGCCTGGACACCTTGTCGTCGAGCGCGTCGCCGCGGACCATCCAGCCCCCGGTGTCGACGACGACGAAGCTGCGGCCGAGCCAGTCGGCCTCGACCTCCTTGCGATCACGGGTCACCCCGGGTCGCTCCTCGACGATGGCGGCGCGGCGGCCGACGATGCGGTTGAGCAAGGTCGACTTCCCGACGTTGGGGCGGCCGACGACGGCCACGGTCGGCAGGGCGGCGTCAGCCATGGGTGGCTCCTGTCGGTTCGCCGAGGGCGGCACGCAGCGACGCCCCATCGGTGGGGATGATCTCGACCGGAACCGGCAGGTCGGCCGGTGTGGTGCCGTCGAGGAAGCGGCCGTCGCTGAGGCAGCGATCCGGGATGAGGTGGCGTTGCCGAGGCGAGCGCCCATCCAGCACACGGGCCAGATCCTCGCCGACCAGCAGGCCGGCGACCCCGATGTTGCCGCCGAAGAAGCGGTTCTCGACGGGGAGCACCTCGACGTCGCCGTACCCGGCGCCATCGAGCAGCGGGCGCAGGATCTGCGCGCCGTAGGTGCCGGTCAGCACGGTGGCGGGGAGGTCGCGGCGTGGACCGAGGGCCACGGCGGTCTCGACGCCCGACGGCCGGCGATACCCGTCCGGTCCGGCACCGTCGACCCAGGAGAAGAAGCCGCCGCGGTTCGGGGTGTGCTCCCCCGCCGCCAGCGGCGCGACGCCGGAGGTGAAGGCGTCGGCGAAGGCGGCGGCCATGCCCACACCGTCCTCGTGCATCGGGAACCCGGCGTAGGTGGCCGCGTCGGGGAACGGCCGCCCGGCGAGCAGGTAGTACTCGTCGGCGGCGAAGACCAGGCGATGCCCCAGCGCCGCGAGGAAGACGTCCTGCCAGTCCTCGACGGCGTCGACGACGGCGGCCGCCTCGGAGGACGTGTGCGGCCGCATGGCCGGCTCCCGGTTGTGCCGGCTGACGCCGAGCGGCACCACGCAGACGCTGGCGAGCTCGGGGTACTCGTCGAGCACACCCGCCAGGGTGTCGTCGAGCACGGCACCGTCGTTGCGGCCGGGACAGACGACGACCTGGCCGTGCACCTCGACACCGTGGTCGAGCAACATGCGCAGCCACCGCAGGCTCGTGGCGCCCCGCTGGTTGCGCAGCATCCGGGCCCGGACGCGGGGGTCGGTGGCGTGGATGCTCACGTACAGCGGCGACAGCCCCTCGGTGAGCACCCGCTCCAGGTCGGCCTCGGTGAACCGGGTGAGCGTGGTGAAGTTCCCGTAGAGGAACGACAGCCGGTAGTCGTCGTCCTTGACGGCCAGGCTCGGCCGCATGCCGGCCGGCAGCTGATGGATGAAGCAGAACTCGCAGTGGTTGTCACACGTCGTGACCTGGTCGAACAGCGGGGTGTGCACCTCGAGGCCGACCGGCTCCCCCGCCGCCTTGGCCACCGTGATCTCGTGGACCCCGTCGTCTCGTCGCACGGCGAAGGTCGGGTCCTCGTCATCGACCAGCCAGCGGTACTCCAACACGTCGCGCGGCACCTGACCGTCGATGGCGACGATCTCATCGCCGACCAGCAGACCTGCTGTCGACGCCGCCGAGCCGGGCTCGACCAGCACCACCTGGGGCGGGGACATGGAGGTCCGATGCTACCGGTGCCCGGCGATAGCCTGCGATCCGTGGCCTCTGACGTGCAGCTCGTGCTCCTGGCGTCGCCCCGTGGGTTCTGCGCCGGCGTCGAGATGGCGATCAAGGCCCTGGCGTGGATGGTGCGGGCGTTCGAGCCACCCGTGTACTGCTACCACGAGATCGTCCACAACCAGAAGGTCGTCGAGCGCTTCGAGGCGCTGGGCGTGGTGTTCGTCGACGATGTGGCCGAGGTCCCGCCGGGCCGGCCCATCATGCTGTCGGCGCACGGTTCGGCGCCTGAGGTCGTCGCCGCCGCCCGGGCGAACGGCGGGTACGTGGTCGACGCTGTCTGCCCGTTGGTCACCAAGGTCCACCACGAGGTGAAGACCCGCGCCGCCAAGGGATTCGAGATCGTGTACGTGGGCCACGCAGGCCACGAGGAGGCGGCAGGAACCATGGCGGTGGCACCCGATGCCATCCACCTCGTCGAGTCTCCCGACGACGTAGCGGCGCTGCCCGTGATCGAGCAGCCGGTGGCGCTGCTGGCGCAGACCACGCTGTCGCACCGCGACTGGGCCGGGGTGGCCACCGCCGTGGCCGACCGCTTCCCCGAGCTGTGGAAGCCCGGCCGCAGCGACCTGTGCTTCGCCACCACCAACCGGCAGTCCGCCCTGCTGGCGATGGCGCCACGCTGCGACGCCGTCGTCGTCATCGGCTCGGCCAACTCGTCGAACACCCGGGCGCTCGAGCGGCTGGCCGGCGATGCCGGCTGCGAGCGGGTGCTGCGGGTGAACGGCCCCGAGGAGCTGCCCGGCGACCTGTCGGGCGTGGTCGGCGTGACCGCCGGCGCCAGCGCCCCGGAAGACCTGGTCAGCGCCGTGATCGCCCGCCTGGCGCCACGAGTCGGCGTCGACGAGGTGACGATCACCGACGAGGACGAGTACTTCCCGCCGCCACGCAACCTGCGTGAGCTGATCGACGCCGTCGACGGCTTGGCAGGCTTCGGGTTCGGCTCCGTCCCCGAGACGCGTCCCGAGGCCAACGATCGCCGGCTCGCCGCCAGCGATGTGCTCGCGACCCTCGGTTGAGGGTTCAATCGACGCCATGCTCAGCCCGTCGATCGAGACCGTCCGCCTGTTCCTGCACATCCTCGGCGCCACCGTGTGGGTCGGCGGCCAACTCACGATGCTCGGCTTGCTCCCCGTGCTGCGCGCACAGGGACCCGACCTGCCCCGGCTCGCCGCCCGACAGTTCGGCAAGATCGCCTGGGCGGGTTTCGCCCTGGCGGTGGTGACCGGGGTGTGGAACGTGTTCGAGGTGGACATGAAGAACGCCTCGACCAGCTACCACATGACGCTCGGCCTCAAGCTCGTCCTCGTCGGCGCCAGCGCCGCCGCCGCCCTCGTGCACAGCTACGGCAAGTCCAAGCCGGCGCTTGCGATCGGCGGTGCCGTCGGGTTGGTGGCGTCGCTGGGTGCGGTCTTCGTCGGCGTGCTCCTCGCCGGTTGAGGCAGACTGGGGCGATGGCGACCAGCTTCACCCGAATGGACGAGTCGACCGCGGACCAGTGGGCCGTGATCGGCGCCGAGACAATTGCCAACCAGCCCCGCGTGGCCGAGCAGTTCCTGGCGATGTTGCGCCAGCTCGACACCATCACCGACGGCTTCAGCTGCGACCAGCTGGTGCACGCCTGCCAGACGGCCACGATGGCCGAGCGCGCCGGCGCCGACCCCGAGGTGGTGTTCGCGGCGCTCTGCCACGACCTGGGCAAGCTCGTCAGCGTGTTCAACCACCCGGCGATCGCCGCCGAGATGATCCGCCCGTTCGTGCGCGACGACGTGTACTACGCCATCAAGTACCACCAGGACTTCCAGGGCAAGCACTACTACCAGCACTTCGGCAAGCCCCAGGACCTGCGGGACCAGTACCGCGACGAGCCCTGGTACGCCTTGGCCGAGCAGTTCGCCGACGAGTGGGACCAGGCGGCCTTCGATCCCGACTACGACACCCTGCCGCTCGAGCACTTCGAGCCGCTGGTGCGCGAGATCACCGCCATGCCCAAGAGCTTCTGACGCGCCGCTGTCCCGACGGTCAGCGTCGGTTCGGGGTGCCGGCTCGCTCCTGCGCCTCGTCGAAGAGCACCTGGATGCGTTCGCCGAGCAGCTCGGTCAGCTCGCGCACCTGACGGCGCGGCACGCGCCCGCCCTCCGTGTTGGGCTCGGGCATGATCGGCTCGCCGATCACCATCGTGATCCGGGTCGGCCGCGGGATCTTGGCGCCCTTGCCCATCGCCCGCTCGGTGCCGCCGAGCCCCACGGGCACGATCGGGATCTGGGCCTTCGAGGCGATGTAGGCGGGACCGTCGAACATCTCGCACACCGTCGGGCCGAACTGCCGGGTGCCCTCGGGGAACATCACCACCGGCTCACCGCGCTCGATGACGGTCATCGCCGCCTTGATGGCGCCGCGGTCGGCAGTGCCGCGATCGACCGGGAAGCCGCCGAGGTTGGTGAAGTACCAGGCACCGAAGCGGGTCTTCCACAGCGACTCCTTGCCCATGAAGCGCACGCGGCGCTTCGTGACGAGGGCCATGACCGGCGTGTCGAGGTTCGAGCGGTGGATCGGCGACACGATGAAGGCGCCGCGCGTCGGCACGTTCTCGTGCCCGGTGATCGAGACCCGGAAGTACACCGTGCCGATCGT
>CAZYKR010000119.1:0-12667 GCA_964648005.1 uncultured Iamiaceae bacterium | reverse complement strand
CGCGAGCCCGCGGCCAAGAACATCCTGCGCATCTGCACGAACATCTCGTGCATGCTCTGCGGCGGCGAGGAGCTGCTCGCCCACGCCAGCGAGCGGCTCGGGGTCGCCCCCGGCGGCACCACCGCCGACGGGCGCTTCACCCTCGAAGAGGTGGAGTGCATCGCAGCCTGCACGGAGGCGCCGTGCCTGCAGGTCAACTACCGGTACGTCACCAGCGTGACCAACGACGACTTCGACCGCCTGATCGATGATCTGGCCGCCGGCAAGCTCGACCACGAGGTGCCGCCGCACGGCACGTTGGCCCGGGTGCGCCAGCACATCCCGGCCGACCGCACCGCCGGCATCGTGCCCGTCGCCGAGGCGGCGGTGGAGCCGGCGTGGATGCACGCCAACGAGGCGCCCGGCGCGGGAGGCGACGCGTGACCATCACCGACGCCCCCAAGATCATCACCCGGCGGTTCGACACGCCCGACAGCCACACGATCACCCGCTACGAGGAGACCGGTGGTTACCAGGCGCTGCGCATGGCGCTCGGGTCGATGTCGCCGGCGCAGGTCGCCGAACAGGTCAAGGACGCCAGCCTGCTCGGCCGGGGCGGCGCCGGCTTCCCCGCCGGCGTCAAGTGGGGGTTCTGCCCGCCCGGCGTGTGGCCGCGCTACCTCGTCGTCAACGGTGACGAGTCCGAGCCGGGCACCTACAAGGACCGCCTCCTCATGGAGCGCGACCCGCACCAGCTGATCGAGGGTGTGCTGCTCGCCAGCTATGCCATCGGCGCCGCCCAGGCCTTCATCTACATCCGGGGCGAGATGGCGCTGGCCCAGGAACGGGTGGCCAAGGCCCTCAACGAGGCCTACGCCAAGGGCTACATCGGCAAGAACATCCTGGGCTCGGACTACTCGATCGACGTGGTCATGGCCTGGGGTGCGGGCGCGTACATCGTCGGTGAGGAGACGGCGCTCATCGAGAGCCTCGAGGGCAACCGCGGGATGCCGCGCCTCAAGCCGCCGTTCTTCCCGGCGGCCAAGGGCTTGTACATGCAGCCGACGGTGGTCAACAACGTCGAGACGCTCTCGAACATCCCCTGGATCGTCAGCAACGGCGGTGACACCTTCGCCGAATTGGGCGCCGAGGGCTCCAAGGGCACGCGCATCTTCGCCGTGTCGGGTCACGTCAAGACCCCGGGGGTGTTCGAGGTCGAGTACGGCGTCACGACGTTCCGCGACATCATCTACGCGCCGGTCTACGGCGGCGGCATCCGCAGCGACCGCGCCCTGAAGTGCTTCATCCCCGGCGGCGCCTCCGCCCCGTGGTTCTACGAGGAGCACCTCGACCTCCCGCTCGAGAAGGCGACGGTCGACAAGGCGGGTTCGATGCTGGGCTCCGGCGCCATCGTCGTGATGGACGACACGACCGATGCCGTGGCCGCCTGCCTCAGCGTGGTGAAGTTCTTCTCCCACGAGTCGTGCGGGAAGTGCACGCCCTGTCGTGAGGGCACCAACTGGCTCGAGAAGATCCTGCGGCGCATCCTCGACGGCTACGGCCGCCCGAGCGACCTCGACCTGCTCATGGACGTCGCCGACAACATCAGCCCCGGCATCGCCTGGCCGCCGAAGCAGACGACGATCTGCCCGCTCGGTCCGTCGGCGGTGTCGCCGCTGGCGTCGGCGCTCGGCCGCTTCCGCCCCGAGTTCGAGGCCCACATCGCCCGCGCCGCGCGCGCGGAGGCGGCGTCGGCGCCGGCACAGGCGGTCGGCCTCCCCGGAGGTGCGGCGTGACCGACACCGCCGCCACGCCCGATGCCGAGGTCGAACCCGAGGTGGTGCCGGGTGTGCCCGTGACCATCGACGGGCGCGAGATCATCGCCGACGAGGGCGAGCTGATCATCGACGCCGCCGAACGGCACGGCATCTACATCCCGCGCTTCTGCTACCACCCGCGCATGACCCCGGTCGGCATGTGCCGGATGTGCATCTGCGAGGTCGACACCGGTCGTGGCCCGGCGCTGCAGCCCACCTGCATGCTCGAGTGCACGCCGGGCATGGTGGTCGAGACGGCGTCGCCGGTCACGATCAAGGCGCAGGAGGGCGTGCTCGAGCTCCTGCTGATCAACCACCCGCTCGACTGCCCGGTCTGCGACAAGGGGGGCGAGTGCCCGCTGCAGGACCAGACGGTCGCCAACGGTCCCGGTGAGAGCCGGTTCGTCGAAGAGAAGCGCCACAAGGCCAAGCCCATCCCGATCAGCGACATCGTGCTGTTGGACCGCGAGCGCTGCATCCTGTGCGACCGCTGCACGCGCTTCGCCAAAGAGGTCGCCGGCGACCCGCTGATCCACTTCATCAACCGGGGCAACGACACCGAGGTCAACACCTTCCCGGACGACCCGTTCGCCTCGTACTTCTCGGGCAACACCGTGCAGATCTGTCCGGTGGGCGCCCTGACATCGGCCACGTATCGCTTCCGCGCCCGCCCGTGGGACCTCGAAGCCGTCGAGTCGACGTGTCAGACCTGCGCCGTCGGCTGCCGCATGGCGATCGAGTCGAGTCGCAACGAGGTGCTGCGCTACCAGGGCATCGACATCGACCCCGTCAACTGGGGCTGGCTCTGCGACAAGGGGCGGTTCAACTTCGAGGCGCTCGGCAGCGAGCACCGCCTGCGTGAGCCGCTGGTCAAGCAGGGTGACGCGCACCGCCAGGCGCGCTGGGCCGAGGCCCTCGGTGAGGCGGCGGCGGCGCTGCAAGCCGCGCTCGACGCCGGCGGCCCGGGGCGCATCGGCGTGATCGGTGGCGCTCGGCTCACGAACGAGGCGGCCTATGCCTGGGCCAAGCTGGCCAAGGGCGTGCTCGGCACCGACAACGTCGACTGCCGGCTCGGCGACAGCCTCCCGGCCGAGGCCGTGCTGGGGCTGCCCCAGGCGACGATCGACGACGCCTGCCGCCCCGGCGGCACGGTGCTGTACCTCGGCCCCGATCCCAAGGAAGCGCTGCCGGTGCTGTACCTGCGGCTGCGCCACGCCCTGGTGCACGACGGCATCGGCCTCGTCGAGGTCACGCCGGTCCGCACGTCGCTGTCCGACCACGCCGCCGTCGTGCTGCAGCATCGGCCCGGCGAGGTGCACGCCGCGGTGCGGGCCCTGCTGCACGGCATCCCGCAGGGCCAGGACGCCGGCGGCGTCGACCCGGACGCATTGGATGCCGCCCGCGCCCGCGTGGCGGCAGCGGCCGAGGCGGGCACCTTGACGGTCGTGGTCGGGACGCAGTCCGTCGCCGAGTCCCCCCAGTGGATCACCGACGCTGCCGCCGCTCTCGCCGAGGCCTACCCGCAGGTGCGGTTCCTGCCGCTGGTGCGCCGGGGCAACGAGCGGGGCGCGCTCGAGATGGGGCTGGCACCGGGGCTGCTGCCGGGCCGAGCGACGCTCACCGACGGCGCGGCGTGGTACCGGACCACCTGGCCGACCGTGCCGAGCACCGCCGGGCTGGACACCGCCGGCATCCTCACCGCCGCCGCTGCCGGGCAGATCGACACCCTCGTCCTGCTCGGGGCCGATCCGCTCACCGACTTCCCCGATCGGGACCTGGCCACGCGGGGGCTCGACGGGGCGCGGCGCATCATCGCCCTCGACATCTTCTTGAACCCGTCGGTCCTGCAGGCCGACGTCGTGCTGCCGGTGGCGGCCTTCGGTGAGGTCGAAGGCTCGACCACGAACCTCGAAGGCCGCATCAGCCTGCTGAACCAGAAGGTCACGCCGCCCGGCACCGCCCGCAGCGACTGGGAGATCGCCGCCGAGTTGGCGCGCCGGTTGGGGAGCGATCTGCAGGTCGCCTCCACCGACGATCTCTGGAACGAAGCGGCGGCGATGGCGCCGGCGCTCGAGGGCATCACGCTCGAGCGGCTGCTCTCGCCCGACGCCGGCGACGGCATCGTGGCACCCCTGCCCGCCGAGCCGACGCCGACGCCCGACGAGGCGCCCGACGAGGAGGCGGACGCACCGGTCGCGTCGGACGCCCCCGACGGGGACGAGGCGACCGAGGCCGACGCGCCCGACGGTGACCCCGAGCCGGCGGGGCCGTCGCTGCCGCCGATGGTCGCCTTCTCGGCGGCCCAGCCCCTCGACCCACCCGCGCTCGACGCCTACGCCCTCCGCCTGGTGGCAACGCGCAAGCTCTACGACCTCGGCACGCTGACCCAGGCGTCGCCGTCGCTCGCCGGACTCACGCCGGGCACGGTCCTGCGCGTCAACCCGTACGACTTCGACCGCCTCGGCGTCGTGGAAGGCCAGACCTTGCGGGTGAAGTCGCCGCGAGGTGGCGTCGAGGTCGAGATCGTCACCGACGCCACCGTGCTGCGCGGCACCGCGGCGGTGCACACCAACCAGCCCGACGTGGCGGTGAACCGGCTCATCGACGCCACCCAGCCCGTGACCGACATCCGCATCGAGACCGGCGGTGCGGCATGAGCGCCGTGACCGCCGTCGTCATCGCCGGCGACCCGCTGCTGTCGGGCGAGGTCGACCTGGCGACGATCGGGATCGTGCTGCTCAAGGTGCTCGTCACCTTCGTCCTGCTGCTGGTGGCGACCATGCTCATGGTCTGGTTCGAGCGCAAGCTCGTGTCGGACATGCAGAACCGCATCGGGCCGAACCGTGCCGGCCCGTTCGGCATCCTGCAGACGCTGGCCGACGGCATCAAGCTGTTCTTCAAGGAGAACCTGATGCCCGAGCGCGCCGAGCGACGGGTGTACGCACTGGCGCCCTTCTTGTCGTTCGTTCCGGCGTTCTTGTTGTTCGCCATCATCCCGATCGGCGGCAACTTCGCCAACGGCGGCGACGGCACGGTCACCATCTTCGGCAAGGAGACCTACCTCCAGCTGGCCGACCCGCCGATCGGCATCTTGTTCGTCCTCGCCATGTCGTCGATCGCCGTGTACGGCGTGATGCTGGCCGGCTGGTCGTCGGGTTCGAAGTACCCGCTGCTCGGCTCGGTGCGGGCCTCGGCACAGATGGTGTCGTACGAGGCAGCGATGGGTCTGTCGGCGATGGCCGTCGTGCTGGTCACCGGCACCCTGTCGACCCACAACATGGTCGTCGAGCAGGCCGGCCCCGGCTTGTGGGGCATCCTGCCGAACTGGGCCATCCTCACCACGCTGGCCGTGCCCTTCGTCATCTTCGTCATCGCCGGCACCGCCGAGCTCAACCGCCCGCCGTTCGACCTCGTCGAGGCCGAGCAGGAGCTCGTCGCCGGCTTCAACACCGAGTACAGCTCGATCCGTTTCGCCCTGTTCTTCCTTGCCGAGTTCATGAACACGGTGACCATGTCGGCCATCTTCGTGACGCTGTTCCTCGGCGGCCCCGCCGGCCCGGCGCCCTGGGGACCGGCGTGGGTGTGGTCGATCGGCTGGTTCTTCGTGAAGCTGGTGTGCTTCTTGTTCATGTTCGTCTGGTTCCGGGCCACGCTGCCCCGCCTGCGCTACGACCAGCTGATGCACCTCGGCTGGAAGGTGCTCATCCCGGCGTCGCTCGGCTGGCTGCTCATGCTCGGCGCCATCCGCCTCACGCTCGACAACGACTGGAACCCGGCGCTCGTCGGCACCATCGGGCTCGTGCTCTTCCTGGTGTTCTGGGCGCTGCTGCGCGGCGCCAACGCCTCCGCCGCGGCCAGGCGTGAGCTCGACGAGGAGCTGACGGTCTGATGGGCTACCTCGAGGGCTTCAAGGTCACGTTCGCCCAGATCTTCGGCGAGCGCGTCACCACGCCGTACCCCAAGGAGAAGACGCCCAAGGCGCTGCGCCAGCACGGTCGTCACGTCCTCAACCGGTACGAGGACGGCATGGAGAAGTGCATCGGGTGCGAGCTGTGCGCCGGCGTCTGCCCGGCCCGCTGCATCTACGTGCGCGGCGCCGACAACCCGATGGACGACCCGGTCTCGCCGGGCGAGCGGTACGGCTACGTCTACGAGATCAACTACCTGCGCTGCATCCACTGCGACCTGTGCGTGGAAGCATGCCCGACCGAGGCCATCACCGAGTCCAAGCTCTTCGAGTTCTCGTTCACCAACCGCTCCGACGCCATCTACACCAAGGCCGAGTTGGTGGTCGACGACGAAGGCATGCCCCGGCACCTGCCGTGGGAGGACTGGCGCCCGGGCGAGGAGGTCGACACCTCCGCCTGGATGCGCGCCACGGCACCGTCGGGCAGCGCCGCCTACGAGGGCGTCGTCGCCTGGTCGGGTGAGCTGGGCTTCGGCGTGCGTGCGCCCGAGGCCGATCAGGTGACGCGCGACGCCGTCACCCCGCCGCCTGCGGACGGCCACGACGATCACGGCCACGATCACGATCACGACGATCACGGCCACGACGATCACGGCGGGGGCCACTGATGGGCGTCCAGATCCTGGTCTTCGCCGTGTGCGCCGTCGTGGCGCTGCTCGGGGCGCTCGGCGTCGTCTTCGCCCGCAACCCCGTGCACTCCGCCCTCGGCCTGGTGGCAACGCTGTTCGCCATCGCCGTGCTGTTCATCAACCAGAACGCCCAGTTCCTGGGCGTGGTGCAGGTGATCGTCTACACCGGCGCCATCGTGGTGCTGATCCTGTTCGTGATCATGCTCCTCGGTGTCGACACCGACGAGGACCTCGACACCGAGCCGCTGCTCGGGCAGCGCTGGGCGGCGTTCATCGTGGCCCTGCTGCTCATCGGCGGCATCGCCGGGATCTTCTTCGTGGAGGGTCGGGGGGACGCGGTCACCGGGCAGGTGGCGGCGCTGGCCCCGATCGTGCCCGGCATCCCCGCCACCGATGCCCAGGGCAACCCGACGACCGCCGCGGGGGTCGACACCTTCGTGCGTGCGCTGCCCGCGGAGCAGCAGCAGGCCATCGGCGAGCAGAACATCACCCAGATCGGTGAGCACCTCTTCACCGACTACGTCTTCGCCTTCATGATCACCGCCGCCCTGTTGACCATCGCCGTGATCGGCGCCGTGCTGATGGCGCGGCGGCCGAAGCGCTACGAGCCGATGCCGGAGCTCGAGGACACGTCCTACGAGGACGTCGACGAACTGAGCACCACGGGGGAGGTGACGGCGTGAACGTCGATTCCATCGACCTCAACGCTGGCTACCTCGTGCTGGCGGCGATGCTGTTCGCCATCGGTGCCGCCGGCGTGCTCGTGCGCCGCAACCCGCTCGTCATCGTCATGTGCGTCGAGCTGATGCTCAACGCCGTCAACCTGACGCTGGTGACCTTCTCGACCATGCTCAACGACATCGCCGGCCAGATCATGGTGCTGTTCGTGCTCGTGGTCGCCGCCGCCGAGGTCGTGGTCGGTCTCGGCATCATCGTGGCCATCTCCCGGCGCCGTCCGGGCGCGACGGCCGACGACATCCGGGTGCTGAGGGGCTAGGGGCCGGTCATGTTGGACGCCATCTGGCTCGTTCCCGCGCTCCCGCTCGTCGGGTTCCTGGTGCTGGTGTTCCTGGGCAAGCGCATCGGTGAGCCGCTGTCGGGGTGGCTGGCGACGGCGATGGTCTTCGGCTCGTTCGTCGTGTCGGTCCTCTTGGGCCTGGCCCTGCTCGACGCCCCGGACCACACCTTCGAGCTGAGCCTGTTCTCGTGGATCCCCGCCGGCGACTTCCAGGTGGACATCGGCTTCCTGCTCGACCCGCTGTCGATGACGATGATCCTGTTCGTCACCGGCATCGCCTCGCTGATCCACCTGTACTCGATCGGCTACATGCACGGCGACGACCGGTTCCCCACGTTCTTCACGTACCTGAACCTGTTCGTGTTCTCCATGCTGATGCTGATCCTGGGGAACAACCTGCTCGTGACCTTCCTGGGCTGGGAAGGCGTGGGCGCCTGCTCGTACTTTTTGATCTCGTTCTGGTTCACCAAGGACGCCAACGCCAGCGCCGGCAAGAAGGCCTTCGTCGCCAACCGCGTCGGCGACTGGGGCTTCATGATCGCCATGTTCGCCACGTTCTTGGCCTTCGGTTCGCTCAACTACACGACCGTGCTGCCCGAGGCGCCCGGCCTGGCCATGGGCGCCGCCACCTTCATCGCCGTGATGCTCTTCGTCGGCGCCGTCGGCAAGTCGGCCCAGATCCCGCTGTTCATCTGGCTCCCCGACGCCATGGCCGGTCCGACTCCCGTGTCGGCGCTCATCCACGCCGCCACGATGGTCACGGCCGGCGTCTACCTGATGACCCGGGTGAACCCGCTCATCGCCGCCAGCTACGAGTGGGTGACCTGGCTCATCGCCGGCATCGGCGCACTGACGCTGCTGGTGGCCGCCACCATCGGGCTCGCCCAGACCGACATCAAGAAGGTCCTGGCCTACTCCACCGTGAGCCAGCTCGGCTATATGTTCCTCGCCGTCGGCTCGGGCGGGTACGCCGCGGCCATCTTCCACATGGTCACGCACGCCTTCTTCAAGGCCCTGCTCTTCCTCGGCGCCGGATCGGTCATCCACGGCATGCACGACGAGCAGGACATGCGGCGCATGGGGGCGTTGCGCAAGCTCATGCCGATCACGTTCGGCACCTACGTCATCGGTTGGCTGGCCATCTCGGGCCTGCCGCCGTTCTCGGGCTTCTGGTCCAAGGACGAGGTCCTCACGTATGCGCTCAACAAGAGCCCGGTGCTCTATGCCGTCGGCCTGCTCGGCGCCCTGCTGACCGCCATCTACATGGGCCGCCAGGTCTTCTTGGTGTTCTACGGCGAGCCGCACTGGAACGACCCGATCCCTGAGGACGCGCCGGCGACTGCCCCTGCCGACGACGCCGACGATGCCCCCGCCGCCGACGCGACGCACGCCGCCGACGCCCACGACGAGCACGACGAGGTCCACCCGCACGAGTCGTCGTGGTTGATGACGCTGCCGTTGATCATCCTGGCCATCGGTGCCGCCCTGATCGGGTTCATCAACATCCCGTTCGGCGACCTCGACTTCCTCACCCGGTGGCTCGAGGACGTCGACGATCTGCATGCCAACGAAGCGCACCTGCCCTACTCGAGCGCCACGATCCTCCTCCTCATCATCGTCTCGACCGTCGTGGCGAGCCTCGGTCTGGCGATCGCCTGGTTGACCTGGATCAAGGGCGTGCTGCCCCGCTCGTTGTGGGAGCGCCGGTTCTTCCTCAAGGCGTGGTACTACGACGAGCTGGTCACCCGATTCATGGGCGGACCGGGGCGGGCGCTCTTCGAGGCCATCGCCTGGTTCGACCGCACCGTCATCGACGGCGTCGTCAACGGCGTCGGCGCCGGAGCACAGCTCGCCGGTCGTGGCCTGCGGCGCGTGCAGAACGGCTACGTCCGGTCCTACGCGCTGCTCATCACCATCGGGGCGATCCTGGTGATCGCCTTCATGTTCACGAGGTTGCTGGTCCGATGATCGCCGCCGTCCTGCACAACGTGCTGGCCTCGGGCGACGCCGCCGGCCACGCCGCCTCCAGCTTCCCGATCCTGCCGGTCACGATCCTGCTGCCGGTGCTCGGGGTGTTCGCCATCCTGGCGGTGCCGAGCGAGCGCGGCGACCTGGCCCGCCTGGTGGCCCTGATCGCCACGTCCGCTGCCGGGGTCATGACCTTCGTGGTGCTGGCGCAGTTCGCCACCGGCGACGCCGGGTTCCAGTTCGTCAGCGAGGCGTCGTGGATCGCGGCGCTCGACATCAAGTTCATCGTCGGGGTGGACGGCATCAGCTTGTTCCTGTTCGTGCTGACCGGCCTGCTGTTCCCCATCTCGGTGCTCGCGGCCAAGCCCGACCACGACGCCAAGGGCTACTACGCCTGGCTGACGCTGCTCATGGCCGGCTGCCTGGGCGTGTTCGTGGCGCTCGACCTGTTCCTGTTCTTCATGTTCTTCGAGATCACGCTGATCCCGCTCTACATGCTGATCGGCAAGTGGGGTCACGGGCGTCGCGTCTACGCCGCCACCAAGTTCTTCATCTTCACGATGGGCGGCTCGGCCCTGATGCTCGTGTCGATCATCGCCCTGGCGTACCTCGCCAAGGCCGGCGATGCCTCGACGATCGCCAACATCAGCTTCGACCTGCAGAAGGTGGTTGCCTCCGACGCCGTGTCCCAGGGTGCCGCCCGGTGGATCTTTGCCGGGTTCGCCATCGCCTTCATGGTCAAGACGCCGGTCTTCCCCTTCCACACCTGGCTGCCCGACGCCCACACCGAGGCGCCGACCGCCGGCTCCGTCGACCTCGCCGGGATCCTGCTGAAGCTCGGTACCTACGGGTTCCTGCGCTACGGGCTGTACCTGTTCCCCGAGGCGTCGATCACCTTCGCCCCGGTGATGGTGGTGCTCGGCACGATCGGCATCGTCTACGGCGGCATCGTCGCCGCCATGCAGCGCAACCTGAAGCGGCTGGTCGCCTACTCGTCGGTGGCCCACATGGGCTTCGCCGTGGTGGGCCTGTTCGCCCTCACGAGCGAGGGTCTCACCGGTTCGGTGCTGCAGATGGTGAACCACGGCATCACGACCGGTGCCCTCTTCATCCTCCTGGGCTTTCTCTACAAGCGCCGGCACACCTACGAGATCGATCAGCTCAAGGGGATGCAGAAGGTCGCCCCCGTGTTCGCCGGCGTCTTCACCGTCGTGATGCTGGCCTCGATCGGCCTGCCCGGTCTCAACGGCTTCGTCGGTGAGTTCCTGGTCCTCGTCGGCACCTACCTCGCCTACCCCGCTGTCGCCATCGTCGCCGGCTTCGGCGTGATCATCGCCGCGCTCTACCTGCTGTGGGCCTATCAGCGAACCTTCCACGGCGAGCCGGACGAGGCCACCAAGGCGATGCCCGACCTGCGCGGCTCGGAGAAGCTGATCATGATCCCGTTGATCGGCCTCATCGTGTTCCTGGGCATCTACCCCAAGCCGGTGATCGAGCGCATCGAGCCGAGCATCGACCGCGTGATCGAGCACGTCGAGGCCGAGGTGCCCGGGTGGTCCTCGCCGACCAGCGAGCGCGGGTCGCAGCTGACCCCGGTCGAGGCGCACGGTCATGACGGCGAGGGCGGCGAGAACGCCACGCACGCTGCCGACACCGAGGACCACAGCTCCGAGGGCGAGACGCAGGAGACGGGCGAATGAGCGCCGGCATCCTCGCCACGATCGCGTCGGCGGCGCAGACCGGCATCGAGCCGATCAGCGGACCGATCGGCATCGAACCGATCAGCGCGCCGGTCGACGGCGCGGTGCCGACCCCCGAGATCACGTGGGCGGCCCTGCTGCCGCTGATCATCCTCGGCCTCGGCGGACTGCTCCTGCTGACGCTGAGCTCGCTGCTCAAGCGCAAGGCGCCCCGCGCCCTGTTCCCGATCTGGACCATCGCCACCGCCGTGCTCGCCATGGCAGCCGTCGTGCCGGTCTGGGCCAAGGTCCAGGGCTTCAACTCCATCTTGTGGTGGGACTTCCGCGACCTGTGGTGGCAGCCGGCCACGACGGCGCCGGGTCCGTTCAGCACGCTCGGCGGCGCCTACGGCGTCGACGGCTTCAGCCTGTTCGTCACAGTGTTGATCTGCTCAGCCGTCATCCTGACGACGCTGCTGCTCAGCGGGTACCTCCAGCGCGAGGAGCTCGACGGTCCCGAGCCGTACGCGCTGTTGCTGCTGGCGGCGACCGGCGGCGTGGTCATGGCCGGCGCCAACGACCTGATCGTGCTGTTCCTCGGTCTCGAGACCATCTCGATCGCTGTGTACGTGCTGGCGGCCAGCCACCTGCGCCGGGCCCAGTCGCAGGAGGCGGGCCTCAAGTACTTCATCCTCGGCGGGTTCTCGTCGGCGTTCTTCCTCTACGGCATCGCCATGGTCTACGGCGCCACGGGCACGACCAACCTGGTGCTGATCAAGAGCTCGCTGGCCGAGAGCATCCCGCGCCACGACCTGCTCCTGCTCGTCGGCTTCGCCATGCTGCTCGTCGGGTTCGGCTTCAAGGTGGCGGCCGTGCCGTTCCACTCGTGGAGCCCCGACGTCTATGACGGTGCGCCGTCGCCGGTGGTCGCCTTCATGGCCTCGGCCGTCAAGGTGGCGGGCTTCGCCGCGCTGGTGCGGGTGTTCGTCGCCGGGTTCGGTCAGTACGCCGCAGACTGGCAGCCGTTGATCTACGCCCTGGCCGTGCTGTCGCTGGTCGTGGGCTCGTCGCTGGCCATCGTGCAGACGAACGTGAAGCGCACGCTGGCGTACTCGTCGATCAGCCACGCCGGGTTCATCCTCATCGCGGTGGAGGCGGCGAGCGAGACCGGCACGGCTGCGGTGCTCTTCTACGCCGCGGCGTACACCTTCATGGTCGCCGGATCGTTCGGCGTGGCGACGCTGGTCGGTCGCGCCGGCGACGGTCGTCACTCGCTCGACGACTACAAGGGCCTCGGTCGCACCAACCCGGTGCTCGCCGGCACCTTGACGATCTTCCTGCTGGCGCAGGCCGGGGTGCCGTTCACCGTCGGCTTCGTCGCCAAGTTCTACGCCGTGATCGCCGCGGTGCAGGCCGGCTCGGCGGCGCTCGGCGTGGTGGCGATGCTCTCGGCCGTGATCGCGGCGTTCCTGTACCTGCGGATCATCGTGGCGATGTACATGGCCGAGGGCGACGACGGCGGCAGCGATGCGCCGGTGGTTGCCGCCGACCACATCCACGTCCCGCGTCCCGCCGCCGCCGCGCTGGCCATCTGCGTGCTCGTCACGATC
>CAZYKR010000118.1:0-12694 GCA_964648005.1 uncultured Iamiaceae bacterium | reverse complement strand
AGGCCGGCGACGTGTCCGCCTACATCCCCACCAACGTGATCTCGATCACCGACGGTCAGATCTTCCTCCAGGACGACCTGTTCAAGTCGGGTGTGCGCCCGGCCGTCGACGTGGGCATCTCGGTGTCTCGCGTGGGTGGCGACGCGCAGATCAAGGCCATGAAGAAGGTGGCCGGCACGATGAAGCTCGACCTGGCGCAGTTCCGCGAGCTCGAGGCCTTTGCCACCTTCGGTTCGGAGCTCGACAAGGTCTCGGCCGCGCAGCTCGAGCGTGGCTACCGCCTGACTGAGCTCCTCAAGCAGAACCTGAACTCGCCGATGCCGGTCGAGGAGCAGGTGGTCGTGCTGTTCGCCGGCACCAAGGGCTTCCTCGACGATCTGCCGGTCGCCGACATCAAGCGCTTCGAGAACGATCTGCTCGACTACGTGCGTGCCCGCCACGCCGACTTCCTGGCCTCGATCCGCGAGACCGGCGACTTCGACGAGTCGGCCATGGAGACGATCGTCAAGGCCATGAAGCTCGAGTTCGCACCGAGTGCCTCGGCCTCGGGCGCGCCGCTCGACGCCGTGGCCGAGACCGAGTCCGAGCTCGCCGGCGGCCGCGCCGAAGCGACGCTCCCCGAGGTCGAGACGACCATCGTCGAGGACGAGGAGTAGTCCGTGGCCGGAGGTCAGGAACGGGCCCTGCGCGGCCGGATCAAGACGATCGAGTCGACGAAGAAGATCACCCGCGCCATGGAGCTGATCGCCGCGACCCGCGTCGTCAAGGCCCAGGAGCGGGCCGCGCAGGCGCGCCCCTACGCCGAGGAGATCACCTCGGTCATCCTCGACCTCGTCGCTGCCGGCGCCGCCACCCAGCACCCGCTGCTGCGGGAGCACCCCGAGGCCTCCACGGCGTGCGTCGTGGCGATCACCTCGGACCGCGGGCTGTGCGGCGCCTACAACTCCACGATCATCCGACTGGCGGAGAAAGAGCTCGCCGACGCCAAGGCGGCCGGTCGGTCGTACCGGCTGGTGGTCGTCGGCAAGAAGGCGACGGCGTACTTCCGCTACCGCGGCTATGACATCGCGGCCAGCTTCCTCGACGTGACGGACCGCCCGACCTACGACCAGGCTCGCGACATCGCCGGAGCGTTCCGCGAGGAGTTCGAGGCGGGGGAGCTCGCCACGGTCGACCTCGTCTACACGCGCTTCATGAGCGCTGCCAGCCAGGAAGCGGTGTCGCGCCGGTTCCTGCCGCTGCAGGTCGACGAATCCGAGGCCACCCACATCGCCGCCGACCTCGACTACGAGCCGTCGCCGACCGTCATCCTCAACGAGCTGCTCCCGCGCTACGTCGAGTCGCGCGTCTACTCGGCGCTGCTCGACGCCTCGGCCTCCGAGCACGCCGCCCGCCAGCGGGCCATGAAGGCGGCGACGGACAACGCCGAGGAGCTCAAGATCAACCTCACGCGGGTCATGAACCGGGCCCGCCAGGACTCGATCACCACCGAGATCATGGAGATCGTCAGTGGTGCCGAAGCCCTCAAGCAGGACAAGGGCTCGGCCGAGGACCTGCTGCCCGACCTGCTCAACCCTTCGCATGCCTTCGCCCAGCAGCTCGACCCGCGTGACGCCGCGCGGTCGATGCACTGAGTCACCCCACCCAGGAGCCAACATGACGGTCACCGAGAACACCACCGAGCGCAAGGACGGGCGCGTCGTCGCCATCGCCGGCCCGGTGGTCGACGTCGAGTTCCCCCGCGGGCACCTTCCCGAGATCAACGACGCCGTCCAGTTGACGGTGACCGTCGACGGCGAAGAGACCCCGGTCATGGCCGAGGTCGCCCAGCAGATCGGCGACAGCCGGGTCCGCATCGTCTGCATGAAGCCGACCGACGGTCTGCGCCGCGGTCAGCCGGTGCGCAACCTGGGCCACGGCATCCAGATGCCCGTCGGCGACGTCGTCCTCGGCCACGTGTTCAACGTGATCGGCGAGCCGCTCGACACCGACGACCTCGGTGAGGTCTCCGAGCGGTGGGCGATCCACCGCGAGGCGCCGCCGTTCAAGGACCTCGAGCCAAAGGCCCAGATGTTCGTCACGGGCATCAAGGTGATCGACCTGCTCACCCCGTACCTCGCCGGCGGCAAGATCGGCCTGTTCGGTGGTGCCGGCGTGGGCAAGACGGTGCTCATCCAGGAGATGATCAACCGTGTCGCCACCCAGCACGGCGGTGTGTCCGTGTTCGCCGGCGTCGGCGAGCGCACCCGTGAGGGCACCGACCTGTGGCTGGAGATGCAGGAGTCGGGCGTCATCGAGAAGGCCGCCCTCGTGTACGGCCAGATGGACGAGCCGCCCGGCGTGCGCCTGCGGGTCGCCCTGTCGGCGCTGACGGTCGCCGAGTACTTCCGCGACGTGCAGGGCCAGGACGTGCTGCTGTTCGTCGACAACATCTTCCGCTTCGTCCAGGCGGGTTCGGAGGTGTCGACGCTGCTCGGCCGCATGCCGTCGGCGGTGGGGTACCAGCCGACGCTCGCCGACGAGATGGGCGAGCTGCAGGAGCGCATCACCTCGACCCGCGGCCGCTCGATCACCTCGCTGCAGGCCGTGTACGTGCCGGCGGACGACTACACCGACCCGGCACCGTTCACCACCTTCACCCACCTCGATGCCACGACCGAGCTCTCCCGCCAGATCGCCTCGCTCGGCATCTACCCGGCGGTGGATCCGCTCACCTCGACGTCGAGCATCCTGGCGCCCGAGATCGTCGGCGAGCGCCACTACAACGTCGCCCGCCGCGTGCAGGAGACGCTGCAGCGCTACAAGGAGCTGCAGGACATCATCGCCATCCTCGGTCTCGACGAGCTCTCCGAGGAGGACCGGGTGGTCGTGGACCGTGCCCGCAAGGTGCAGCGGTTCCTGTCCCAGCCGTTCTTCGTCGGCGAGGTGTTCACCGGCCTGCCCGGCATCTTCGTGTCCGTCGAGGACACCGTCGAGTCGTTCGAGCAACTGGTCGACGGCGAGCTCGACGACGTGCCGGAGCAGGCGTTCCTCAACGTCGGCAACGCCGACTCGGCACGGGCCAAGGCCCGCGACCTCGAGAAGAACGCCTGATGACCCTGCACGTCGAGCTGGTCTCGCCCGAGGCGCTGGTCTGGAGCGGCGACGTCGACAGCGTGCTGTTGCGCACGGTCGGCGGCGGCGACATCCAGTTCCTGACCGGGCACACGCCGGTCCTCGCCGCGCTCGACATCTGCAGCGTCGAGATGAAGCGGACCGACGGTCTGCTCGAGAAGGTCGCTGTGCGCGGCGGGTTCGTCGAGGTGAGCAACGACCGGGTCAAGATCCTCTCCGATCAGGGCGTCTTGGCCGAAGAGGTCGACCCGAACGCCGTGCGTGGACAGCTGACCGAGGCCGAGGCGGCCCTCGCCCGGGTCCAGGACGAGCTCGAGCGCAAGAAGGCAGAGGACGACCTCAAGTGGCACGCCGCGCAGCTGCGCGCGGCGGGCGCCGAGTGATTCCGAGCGGCTGACTAGTCTGCTCGGATGTCTTCAGCGGGGCCGGACCAACGCGCCCACCTGCAGGTGGTGCGTGGTTCGGTCTGGTACATCGTCTCGCTGAGCATCCTCTCCGCCGGCGGGCTGGCGTACACGGCGGTTGCGGCGCGCGTGACCTCCGCCGAGCTCGGGGGCGATGCCGGTCCCGAGTTGATGAGTCGGGCGCTGTTCCTGACGACGGCGCTGATCTTCGTCAACTACGCGTCGAACATGGGCCTGCCGGTGGCGGTGGCACGCTTCGGCCCCACCGGTCGGCGCTGGATCAACTCGTTGTTCCTCTGGGCGTTGCTGTACACGACGGCATCGTCGCTCGTCGGGACCGTGGCGTTCTTCGTCGCCGCCAACGCCCTGTTCCCGCCCGAGAACATGTACCCGCTGGTCGGCAACCAGTGGTTGGCCGGTCTGGCCCTGTTCACCTTCATGGTCATCGGCCAATCCTTCGCCGTGCTGGTGGAGGCCCGACTCATCACGCTGCGCCGATGGGGCTGGGTGGTGGCGCGCGTCGTGATCGTCGTGCTCGTCCGCTTCCCGATGTTCCTCATCCCGGCGTTGCGCCAGAATGCCGTCGGCCTGCTCGTCATCCAGTTCGGGCCCCCGGCGCTGTCGGGCTTCATCGGCGCTGCCGTGCTGTGGCGGATCGGTCGGTCCGACGGCGAGGGACGGCTGCGCCCGGTGCCGCCGCAGTGGCGCCCGGTGCTGCGCTTCGCCACCGTCAACTACGTCGCCGTGCTGGCGTCGCAGGCGCCCCAGTTCGTGCTGCCGTTGATCGTCAGCGGCTACGAGCCGGACCAGTACGGCGCCTTCTACCTGGCCTGGACGATCATCACGGTGGTGTTCCTCGTGCCCCACGTGACGAGCCAGACCGTGCTCGCCGAGGCCAGCCGTGATCGCAGCTCCGTGAACCGCCAGACGTTGATGGGGCTCGGGGTCGCCGGCGGCGTGACGCTGGTGCTGGCGGTCGGCTCGTTCGCCCTGTCGGGGTTCGCCGTCGACAAGCTCTACGGACCCGACTACGCCCTGACCGGCGAGATCATGCCGAGGATGGTTGCCGCCGCCGTCCCATGGGCGGTGACGGCGATGCTGCTGGCGCGCGTGCGCGTCCTGCTGCTGTCGACGGCGACCGTGATCATCACCGGCGCCTTCGCCGTGCTCACGCTGCTCCCGGCGGCCATCATGGTGGCGCGCTCGGGTGTCGAGGGGGCGGCCAACGCCTGGTTCCTCGGTAACCTCGCCGCAGCCGCCGTCGCCGTCGCCACGACGTTCGCGACCCGACGGTCCGAGGGGCGTGTCGCTTCGGCGACCGTCGACATCTAGGGGGAGCGATGGAGCTGGTCACCGTGGCGGACGGCGTGCACGCCGTGCTGCAGGAGGGCGCCCGGTTGGGGGAGTCGAACTCGGGGCTCATCGCCTCGGGTGGCGGCATCGTCGTCGACACGTTCTGGGACCTGCCGTCGACGCGGCAGCTGCTCGACCTGTACGCGTCCGTGCACCCTGACATGCCCGGCCGGCTCGTCAACACCCATCACAACGGCGACCACTGCTTCGGGAACCAGCTGGTGACCGGCGCCGAGATCATCGCCCACCGGGGCTGCGCCGAGCGCTTCGGCACCGACGCGCCGCCCGAGCTGCTGGCGTCGCTCGCCACCGCCGACGACCTGCCCGCCCACCTGGCGGCGTTCGCCGAAGCGCTGCGGGCCTTCGACTTCGCCGGCATCGAGCTGACACCGCCGACCACGATCATCGACGGCGACACCACGATCGACCTCGGCGACCGTGCCGTCGAGCTGCTCTACGTCGGCCCGGCGCACACCGAGGGCGACACGGCCGTGTGGCTCGAAGAGGACGGCGTGCTGTTCACCGGCGACGTGCTGTTCCACCGGTGCGCGCCGATCGGCTGGGAGGGCAGCTTCGCCACGTGGATCGAGGCGCTGGAGCGCCTGGCCGCGCTCGAGCCGGCGGTCGTCGTGCCCGGCCACGGTCCGCTCACCGACGTCAGCGGCCTGCTCGAGCTGCGCGGCTACCTGGTCTACGTGCGTGCCGAGGCTCGCACCCACTTCGATGCCGGGCTCGACGTGTACACGGCGGCGACGAAGATCGACCTGGCGCCGTTCCCGGGCTGGTCCGAGCACGAGCGCATCGTGTTCCAGGTCGATCGCGCGTACCGGGAGTTCCGCGGTGAGCCCTGGGACGCGTCGTTCGACGCCATCCGCCTGCTCGGCGACGTCGGCCGCCTCCGGGCCGTGCTCGAACAGTCCTAGGGCGTCGACACCGGGGGTGTCGTCGTCGGGGGTGGGGCCGTCGTCGGTGGGGCGGTGGTCGGCGGCACCGTGGTGGGCGGCTCGACGGTCGTCGGTGGTGCGGTGGTCGGCACGACGTCGGTGGTGGGCGGCGCCACGCCGGTGGTGCTGGTGACGCCGCCACCGGTTGTCGTCGTGTACCCGGAGCTGTAGCCCGAGTTGTACCCGGAGCTGTACCCCGAGCCCGAGCTGCGCGGCTGGTACGTCGTCGCGGTCGAGCCGCGGTTCTCCGGCGCCTCCTCGAGGTCCGGGTCGACCGTCTGCGCCTCGCGCGCCGGATCCTGCGGGAACTCGTCGTTGAGCCAGCGCAGCACATCCGATGCTGCCTGCTCGCCGAGGCGCGACAGGCGGGTGGCGGTGCCCTGGTCGAACCCGTGCCCGCCGTCTTCGATGAGGATCTGCTCGCAGTCCTGGCCGGCGGCGACGATGGCGTCGCAGAACGCCTGCATCTGGGCGTCGATGACCTCCCAGTCCTCGGTGCCCGAGACCAGCAGCGCCGGACCTTCGACGTCGGCGGCGCGGGCGATGGCGTCGGCCTTGGCCCACCGCTCCAGCACGGTGTCGACCTGGGACTCTTCGGGCCCGCCGTAGTACTGGGCGGCGTTCTCCATCGAGCCGTCGAAGGGGTGGTAGAAGCCGACGAACCCGTTGACCGTCGTCGAGATGTCCGGGTACAGCTCGTCGCCGGCGAACCAGGGGTCGTCGCCCGACACGTAGGCGACCGATCCGATGCGGGCGCCGGCGGAGTGGCCCTGCACCACGATCCGGTCCTTGCGGATGCCGAGGGCGTTGCCGGTGCCGCGCACGAACTGGATGGCGGCCATCAGGTCCTGCTCGGGCAGCGGGAAGACCGGGCTCTCGACGCCCGGCGTGAACAGCTGATACGAGGGGGTGAAGGTGACGTACCCCTCGGCGAGCAGGCGATCGGCCCACGGGCGCATCCCGTGCCACGAGCCGCTGTAGCCGCCACCACCGTGGACGACGAGCACCGCCACGTCGCGCTGGTTCGCCTCGGGGCGGCACAGCTCGCCCTCTTGCTCGGTGGTCGCCGTCGGTGGGGTGTACGTCACGACGGCGCACTCGCCGGGCGCGACTCCCGGATCGTCCAGGGCGTCGGGCTCGGGCGGCGGGGGCGGCGGGATGGTCCGCCCCGAGGGCGTGGTGCCGACGGTGGTCTGCTCGTCGGGCGCGGTCTGCTCGGACTCTGCGGCCGAGCAGGCGGCGGCCCCCAGGGCGACGAGCGCGACGACGGCGCAGATCCGGCGGAGAGACATGAGCCCTTCAGTCTTGACGCTGGACCGCCGCCAGACCAGTCAGGGCGGCGCGATCGACCTTCTGCATGGCTGTGAGCGGCAACTCGTCGAGCACCACCATCGCCTCAGGCAGCTTGTACGAGGTGAGGCGTTCGCCGCCGAAGGCGCGCAGCGCGTCGAGCGTCGGCAGCGCCGCCGCGTCGGTCGGCACCACCATCGCCACGCCGATCTCGCCCATGACATCGTCGGGGCGGGGGACGATGGCGAGGTCGGCGACGGCGGGATGCGAGCGCAGCACCGCCTCGACCTCGGCGGGGTAGACGTTGTACCCGCCGCGGATGTACATCTCCTTGGATCGGCCGGCCATGTGCAGCAGGCCGCGCTCGTCGAGGAAGCCGAGGTCGCCCGAGTGAAGCCACCCGTGGCGCAGCGCCTCGGCGGTGGCGCCCGGGTCGCGCCAGTAGCCGCGCATCATCGCCGAGGACCGCAGGACGATCTCGCCCACCTCGCCGGTGGGGACCGGGCGCCCGTCGGCGTCGCGCAGTTCGATCTCGACGTCGCCGCGGGGTCGACCGACGGTGAGCAACGCCTCGTCGTCGTCGGCGTCGAAGGCGGTGGCGGTGCCCACGCCGCCGGACTCCGTCGACGAGTAGCGGATGGAGTAGGCGGCGCCGAAGCGCCGACGCGCCTCGTCGACCAGCGCCGGCGGCGACAGGGCACCACCCATGATGATCGCCTTGACCGACGACAGGTCGTAGCGGTCAAAGTCCGGGACGCGCAGCAGCAGCGCCACCTGCGGCGCCACGCCTCCGATGGCCGCCATGCGATGGGTGCTGACGAGCCGCAACACGTCGGCGGCGCGCCAGCGGGGGAGCAGGTACGTCGTGAGCCCCCGCTGGAGGTACCACGGCAGCTTCGTCATGAACCCGACGTGGGCGAACTGCGTCGAGCCGTACTGGGCGGCGCCGTGGTCGTCGGGCCCGGGCCAGTCGGTGATCCCGTCGAAGCGGGCGATGGCGGCGAGCTCACGGTTGCCGAACATGGCGCCCTTGGGGCGGCCGGTGGTGCCCGAGGTGAACACGACGGCGACGAGGCGCTCGGGGTCGGCCGGGTCGGCGAGCGGCGGTGCCGGCGCTGCGGCGGCACCCTCGGCTTCCAGGACGGCGAAGGTGGGCGGGTCGACGACGAGCGACGCCGCCGCGACGTCCAGCACGGCCGACTGCTCGGCGGGGGTGTAGCGCGGGTTCACCCCGGCGGTGATGGAGCCGACCTTGGCAGCGGCGGCGTAGGCGATGACGTAGGTGAGGTCCGACGCCACGGTCAGTGCCACCAGGTCCCCGTCGCCGATGCCGCGCGCGGCTAGCGCTGCGGCGACGACGTCGCTGCGCCGGTCGAGCTCGGCGTAGGTGAGCGTCGGCCCGTCGTCGACGACGAAGGCGGGGCGGTCGCCGAAGCGGCGGGCGGCCTCCGGGACGATGACGGCGAGGGTCACCCGGGTGGTTCTAGTCGACCCCGAGGACCAGGGTCCCGTTGGAGCAGAACCAGCCGCCGGTGCCGCTGGCGACCGCCAACTTGGCGTTCGGCACCTGGCGCTCGGCCGGGATCGGCTCGCCGTTCTCGGCGATCGCCGTGCCGCCGGCGTAGTCGCCGCGCAGCTGGCGGGTGGCCTCGACCAGCAGGAACAGGCCGCGCATGCCGGGGTGGCAGGCGGAGAGGCCGCCGCCGTCGGGGTTGGTCGGCAGGGCGCCGCCGAGGCGCAGCTTGCCGTCCTCGACGAAGGGGCCACCCTCGCCCTTCTCGCAGAAGCCCAGGTCTTCGAGCGTGGCCATCTCCATGAAGGTGAAGGCGTCGTAGATGCAGGCGAGGTCCATCTCGTCGGGCGAGACGCCGGCCCGGGCGAAGGCCTGCTGGCCAGCGACGGCGGCGGGGCCGGTGGTGAAGTCGTCCCACTCGCTCATCGTGACGTGGCTGACGGCGTGGCCGTGGCCGAGCACCCACACCGGCTCGGTGGCGCAGTCGGCGATGCGGTCCTCGGCGGCGAGCACGATGGCGCAGCCACCGTCGGAGCGGATGCAGCACTGGTACTTGGTGAACGGGTCGGCCATGATCCGGCCGTTGAGAACCTCGTCGACGCTCAGCGGGTCGCGGTAGTAGGCGACCGGGTTGTACTGGGCGTTGTGGCGGGCGGCGACGGCGATCTCGGCCAGCTGCTCGAGGGTGGTGCCGTACTCGTACATATGGCGGCGGGTCGACATGGCGTACTTGGCGATGAGGGTGTGGCCGTACGCGACCTCGTACTGGACGGGGCCCCGGTTGCCGTAGCTGAGGTTGGCGCGCCGGAAGCCTCGCTTGAGGTCGGCGCGGGTGGTCGAGCCGTAGACGAGGACGACGACGTCGGCGTGGCCCATGGCGATGGCGTCGGCGGCGTGGCAGGCCATGACCTCCCAGGTGCCGCCGCCGACCTGGGTGGAGTCGACCCAGCGGGGGCGCAGGCCGAGGTACTCGGCGACGTCGATCGGTTGCAGGGTGCCGAGGCCGTTGGAGCAGAAGCCGTCGACGTCGTGCTTGGTCAGCCCGGCGTCGGCCACCGCACGCTGCACCGCCTGGGCGTGGAGGTGGTAGTTGGTCTTGTCGTCGACCCGACCGGTGTCCGACAGCGCTGCTCCGACGATGGCGACCCTGCGTGGCATGGCGGAAACTATGACACGGGCGTCAGGTTTCAGTCGAGCCAGCGGCTGATGGACTCGACGATGCAGGCGGGGCGGTCGCCGCCCTCGATCTCGACCGTGATGGTCATGGTGGTCTGCACGCCGCCGTGCACCTCGTCGACGGCGGTCAACTCGGCGCTGGCACGGATGCGGGAGCCGACCGGGACCGGGGCGGGGAAGCGGATCTTGTTGACGCCGTAGTTCACACCCATCGACACGCCGCGCACCTCGACGATCTGCGGGAGGAAGAGGTTCGTGAGCGACACGGTGAGGTAGCCGTGGGCGATGGTGGTGCCGAAGGGGCCGTCGGCGGCGCGCTCGGGGTCGACGTGGATCCACTGGTGGTCGCCGGTGGCCTGCGCGAACAGGTCGATGCGGGCCTGGTCGATCTCGAGCCAGTCGCTGGTGCCGAGGTGGGTGCCGACGGCTGCGCGCACGGCGTCGGTGCCTTCGAGGACGGTTGCTGCCATGGGCGTGCACGCTAGCGAGGGATCTGACGCCCCGTCAGGTCCACCGCTAGCCTGTGCGGCGATGGATCTGCGCTTCACGCCCGAGGAGGAGGCCTTCCGCAAGGAGGCCCGCGCCTACCTGGACGATCTGCTCGCCGGCGAGTTCGCCGTGATCCGGGGGCGTGGCGGTCCGGGCGACGAGCACTCGTTCTTCGACGAGCGCCTGGCGTGGGAGCGGCGCCTGGGTGCGGACGGCTGGACGTGCGTGGGGTGGCCGACGGAGCACGGCGGCAAGGGCCTGCCGATCGACCTGCAGGTGATCTGGTACGAGGAGTATGCCCGTGCCGGGGGGCCGGGCCGGCTGGGCCACATCGGTGAGGGACTGATCGGGCCGACGCTCATCCACTTCGGGTCGCCGGAGCAGCAGCAGCGGTTCCTGCCGCAGATCCGGCTGGGGACCGAGCTGTGGTGCCAGGGCTACAGCGAGCCCAACGCCGGCAGCGACCTCGCCAACATCCAGACCAAGGCCGAGCTCGACGGTGACGAATGGGTCATCAACGGGCAGAAGGTGTGGACCTCGCTGGCGCACTGGAGCGACTGGTGCTTCGTGCTGGCGCGCACCGATCGTGAGGCGCCCAAGCACAAGGGCATCTCATTCCTGTTGATCCGCATGGACGCGCCCGGCATCGACACCGTGCCGATCGTCCAGCTGACCGGGACCGAGGAGTTCAACGAGGTCTTCTTCTCGGACGCCCGCACGCCGGCCGACCTGGTCGTGGGCGGGGTCAACAACGGGTGGAAGGCGGCGATGGGCCTGCTCAGCTTCGAGCGGGGCGCCTCGACGCTGGCGCAGCAGTTCGCCTTCCAGCGCGAGTTCGCCGAGGTGCTGGAGGCGGCGAAGGTGACCGGGCGCGATCGGGACCCGATGTGGCGCCAGCGGCTGGCGTCGCTGCACAGCCGGCTCGAGATCATGCGCTGGAACACGCTGCGGATGCTGACCAAGGCCGACCGGCCCGAGCTGTCGGACGAGGCCTACATCGGCAAGCTCTACTGGGCGACGCTGCACCGGGACCTGGGCGAGGCGTACCAGGACATCCTTGGCGAGGCCGGCCTCCTCTGCGACGAGGGCCCGTACGAGCTGAGTGCGGCGCAGCGGCTGTTCATGTTCACCCGCAGCGACACCATCTACGGCGGCTCCAACCAGATCCAGCGCAACATCATCGGCGAGCGGGCGCTGGGCCTGCCCGCCGAGCCAAAGGTCTGAGCTACTCAGCCCCGATCAGGCGGCCGTGGTCCAGGGCGCCGACGGGGAGCGGCTGTCCGGACGCTGGACCGCACGGTGTCATCGGATCCTGCTCCAGGCGTAGGTCGGGCACGATGACGTTGCCGATCTGCCATACCGTCAGGGCGGTGGGCACGCAGGTGGCCGGAAGCACGACGTCGGCAGTTGTCGGGTCGTCGTCGATGCGCACCTGCGCCGCCACCGGTGTGCCGCCGTGGCCACCGCTCTGGAGCGACTCGACCGGCATCACGCGACCGTCGGAGCTGGCGTCGCGCGTGCGGCGCTGACCGTCGACGTCGGCCACGGCTTGGACGCGGCGAGCACCGATGGTCTCGGGGAGCTCGAACGTCGTCACCCAGCGGTCGGACTGGCCGACACAGTCGCTGACCGGGATCGTGGTCAGGCTGAGGCGGATCTCGATCTCGTCCGGTGCGGTGTCGACGATGGCCGTCTCGGCCGGCTGGTTGCACGGTGCGGACCACGCCAGCGCCACGGTGTCGTCGTCGAGGATCACGACCTCGTCGGGGAGCACGATGCGGCTGCCCTCCTGCAGCGATCGGCCGCCGTAGCCGAGGCCGGCGGTGAGGTCGACGATCACCGGCGCTGCCGGGGTCGTCGTGCCGCTCTGGATGCTGGTGCTGCTGACGGGTGGCGGGGCGGTGCGCAGCTCGACCGGTTCGTCGGTCGGTGATCGTGTGGCTGCGCCCGCCAACCCAACGGCAAGGACACCCGCACTCAGGACCCCGAGGGCACTGCGCCGACGCACCGTGCGGCGGCGGGCGCGCGTGGCGATCTCGGTGATCGGCGGTGCGGGATGGGGCGGCTGGTCGATCAGGGGTTGGGCGGCGTCGTGCAGGTTCATGGGGTGACCTCTTCGGCGAGGGAGTCGGCGAGTCGGACCTTGGCGTCGGCAAGGGTGCTCGAGACGGTGCCCCGGCTGATGCCGAGGATCTGGGCGATCTGGGCTTCGGGCAGGTCAGCGACGAAGCGCAGCACGATGACCTGACGTTGGCGGTCGGGCAGGTGCGCGACGGCGTCCCATGCCTCGCCTGCGGGTGGCGGGATCGGGGGCGGGGGCTGGGTGCGGCGCAGGATGGCCGTCTCGAGGGTCCGACGCCGGCCTCGGCGTCGGACGAGGTTGTAGGCCACGCGAAACGCCCACCCGTCGG
>CAZYKR010000117.1:0-12716 GCA_964648005.1 uncultured Iamiaceae bacterium | reverse complement strand
GTCGCCGAGGGCGTCAAGGACGGTTGTGACGTCGTCCGCTGTCGCCGGGTGCACGACGAGCGCCGCGTGACGACCGGCGGGCAGCGCCGTGGCGAGGTTGCCGACGTCGGGCAGGCGGTCGCCGGGTTCGACGAGGCCGTCGGACACGTGGCGGACGTGCTCGCCGACGATCGGGCTGTGGCGGTAGGCGATGTCGAGCTCGGTGAGGCCGAGCTCGAGCCGTTGGCGGACGCCGTCGCGGCCGACCATGGTGCCGACGAGGGCGTCGCGCAGCTGGTGGACGCCGGGCACGGTCGTCATGGCCAACCGGGTGGCACGCGTCGTCAGCTTCACCACGCGGGCGCCGACCGGGTGCCGCTCGCGGTCGTAGCTGTCGAGGAGCGTCTCGTCGGCGCCGCCGCAGACGAGCGCCAGCTTCCAGGCCAGGTTCCACGCGTCCTGCATGCCGGTGTTCATGCCTTGGCCGCCGGCGGGGCTATGGATGTGCGCGGCGTCTCCGGCGAGCAGGACGCGCCCGAACCGATAGCGGGGGACCTGGCCGTGGTGCAGCGTGAGCGTCGTGATCCAGTGCGCCTCGGTCAGGCGCAGGGTCGGGGAGAGCAGGTCGGCGAGCGCGCGCTGCGCGTCGTCGAGGCTGGGGTCGTCGTCGAGGTCGAGGTCGCCGAGTTGGGCGAAGAAGCGGGCCCGCCGTCCGGTGAACGGGAACGAGCCGGCCAGCCCGTGACGGCTGAGCGACATGCGCAGCACGGGCCACTCGACGTCCCAGTCGCACTCGGCGTCGACGAGCAGGACGCGCTCGCCCTTGAACGAGCCGTGGAGCTGCGTCGGTGCCAGCGCGCGGACGGTGCTGTGACCACCATCGCAGCCGACCACCCAGCGGCAGCGCACGGCGTCGACGCCTTCGTCGCCGTCGCGCTGGAGCTGCACGTCCACGCCGCCGTCATCGGCGAAGAGGCCGACGAGACCGACGCCGCGCTCGATGGTGCCGCCGAGCGAGGCGAGGTGCTCGGCGAGCAGCGCCTCGGTGCGGGCCTGGGGGAGGTCGAGGATGTACGGGAACCGCTCGTCGAGCTCGGCGAGGTCGAACGCTGCCCGAACGGCGCCGTCCATGGAGATCTCGCCGCGCCGCACCTCCAAGCCCTCGTCGAGGAAGGGCTCGAGGACCCCGCTGCGCTCGAGGAGTTGCAGGGTGCGGCTGTGGATGCCGGCGGCGCGCGAGAGGGGGCTCGGCTCGGACGCCTGGTCGATCAGCCGGTGCGACACGCCGGCGCGGGCCAACTCGATCGCCAGGGTCAGCCCGACCGGGCCGGCTCCGACGATCAGGACATCGGTGTCGTGAGCGCTCATGCGAGCGCGCAGTGTACGGGGCCTCGCCGATCAGCAGCGGAGGAAGACGACCTTGCCCGGACCGAGGCGGCGGGGGCGGACGACCCCGTCGTGGGTGAGGATGTGCACCCGGCGACAGAGCGGGACGCCGTTGGCCTGATCGGTGGGACCGCGCTGGCGCTCCGGATCGTGCGGCTCGATGTGGTGGATGTCGCACTGGGACGCGGGCGTGCCGCAGCCGCAGGGGCACGTGGGGAACTCGGCGATGATGGCCCGCCGCTGCGCCTCGGTGAACGTCGGCGTGCGAAACCCCATGTCGAGGGTGACCGAGCGGGCGGTCAGCAGGCGGGACAGATAGCCGGAGCACGTGAGGCGCTGTGCCGTGGTCGGCGTGATGGGGCCGTAGCGCTCGAGCTCGCACCGCAGCGCCAGCAGGTCGGCGCGTCCGAGCTGCGTGAGCAGCTCCGGGTCGAGGGCGGCCAGGTCGACGAAGGCGTTGATGGTGGCGCTCGGCCGCGGCGTGGCCGGTCGGGCGGGGGCGGTGCCAGTGGTGTCCGATGGGGCGGCAGTGTCGCTCGTGTCGGTTGCGGCGGCCGTCGCTGTCGCCGACTCCGTTTCGGGCGGCTGGTGGCCCAGCCAGGCGCGCGCCATGTGCAGCAACTGGTCGGCAAGGCGGCTGCCGCGCGAGCGGGGCGGGAGCAGCGCGCCGGTGGGATCGGGGCGGTCGTACAGCTCGAGGGCAGCGAGGATGGTCTCCCACGCCTCGGCGTCGAGCGTGGCGTCGAGGTGGCCGGTGCCGTCCGGGCCGACCCAAGTGCGCAGATGGTTGGTGGCGGCGGGATCGCTCGGCGGGCGGTCCTGGTCGGCGTGGAGGCGCCAGGTGCGCATGAGGGTGGCGAGCTGGTCGGGGTCGAGCCCCTGCACCGCTTCGGCGAGCCATGTCCAGGTCTCGTCGAACAGGTCGTGGCGATCGTGCGGGACGGCGTCGACGATGGCGCCGAGGTGGGCCGTGGACAGCGCGCCATGGGCCAACGCCGAGCCGACGAGCGGGTGCCGTTCGACGAAGCGGGCGAGCCGGGCGTACCGGGCAGCGTCACGGGAGCCGAGGCTGCAGCGGCGCCGAAGCCACGCCTTGAGGCCGGAGCGACCGTCCAGGCCGGGCAGGCCCCGACGGTCGGCCTCGACGGCGGCGAGGACCGTGGCAGCCGCCGACCGCTCAGCGGCCCGGGCCGCCGCTGCGGTGAGCTCGGCGACCTGATCGACGACCAGCCCGGCCGGCCCGAGCTGACCGGCCTCGGGGGAGGCGGCCACGGCGAGCGCGGCGGCGACATCGGCAACGGTGTTGGCCGCGTCGTCGAGGCTGCGGCAGGTCTCCTCCTCGCCGCTGTCCGCCTCGACGCCCGTTGCGATGTCGGCCTCGACCAGCTCCTCGGCGATGCGACGGCGGGCGTCGGCGAGGGCGCGGGCCGCCGACTCGTGGCGCCGGTTCGGCCAGCCCGGCTCGTCGTCGAAGAACCCCAATCGCATGGACCCATCATGCCGAGGGGGTATGACAGGATCACCAGATCGATGAGCGATGAACGATGTCAGGCGCGGCCGCCCCGCCGCTCGGGTGCCACGATTGCGTCGTGGATCCAGGTGTGGCAGGTGTGGAGCCCCGGGGACAGGGCCGCCACGACGCGGTGTTCGCTTTGGTGCTGGTGGTCGCTGGGCTGGTGCTGCTCGGGGTGACGTGGGCCACGGCACACCTCGGCGGGAGGGAGAACGTGTTCGTCGTGTTGCTGGTCGGCTTCGTTGCCGCTGTCGCCGCCGTCGCCGCCGGCATCTGGCGCAAGCGCTCGTGGTGGGCGACGGCGCTCGGCGCCGCCGGAGCCGTGGTGCTGACGCTCGTCCTGGCGGCACTGACGCTGAACGGCACCGTCGCCGCCGCCAAGGTCCAGCCCCAGCTCGACGAGCTCGAGGCGATGGCCGAGTCGTTGCTCGCCGACCTGCCCCCGGCATCGGAGCGTTGCTGGACCAGGCTCGAACCTCCCCGCGAACTTCCTGGCGTCGGCATGCTCGACTCGATGTGCGTCACGTCGTACGCGGAGGTCGACCGGGCACAGCTCCCTGCGTCGGGCATCGAATTGCACGACCACGTCGCGTTCTCCGGAGGAGAGGGATCGGTCGTCTACCAACCGACCGGTGAGGCATCCCCGATGAGCTCGTGCCTGGCCCACGTGACCGGGCCGTGGTGGGAGACCCAGCCGGCGGAGGGCAACTGCCCGACCGGCTTCCGGTTCTTGGCGGGCGGATGACCAGACCGGGTAAGAGCAACGCTGCGCCGGCGCTTCTGGCCCCTCGCCGAGCGGTTGCTGTCGGGCTGGTCGCGGCCGTCGTCGCACTCGGCGCAGCGTGTGGTGGCTCGTCGACGGCGACCGTGGCACCGAGCCAGCTCCCCGAGCAGGTGGACCCGGACGTCCATCGCGTGGCGCTGCCCGACGATCTGAACGTCACCGGTCTCCTGGTCGACGACCAAGGCTGCGTCGTCGGTGCCTCGGCGTTCGTGACGGGAGCGGGGACCGAACCGTCGGTCGGTACCGGCGACGATTGCGCCGCAGCGACGAAGGCAGCGGCGGGACACACGGCCAAAGTGGTCGGGGGCGGGGGCCCCGCTGACCGGGAGCTCGACAAGGTCTTCTTGACCGACCTGGTGCGCCTGCCGGGCAGCGCTGAGCTCGTCGGCGTCGGATACCGCGAGGAGCACTCGGACCTGTTCCCGACGTCGGCGCTGCGCTTCGACGTGACGCCCGGACCGAGCGGCACGGCGACGGTCGAGCGCGGTCCCGCCCCGACCGACGCCGATGACGCAGCGCTGCACGCCATGGTGCGCACCGCCTCCGGACGGGTGGTCGTCGTCGGTTCGCGCCTGGTGGACGACACGCGCCGACCGGCGGCCTGGTGGTCGGATGACGCGTTGGTGACCATGCACGAGGTGGCGTTGCCGGCCGACACCGGAGCGTGGAGCGAGGCCAACGGCGTGGCCGTCGGCGCCGACGGGCGTGTCGTGGCGTTCGGATCGACGACGCCGACGCGCTCGGTGCTCGACCAGCGCGGCGTGCTGTGGTGGTCCGATGACGGCGCCTCCTGGACGGCCGCGACGCACGACGGCTCGCTCGACGGACCGCCGGCCGTGTACGTCCACGGCGTCGCGGCCGGCGCGTCGGGCTGGCTCGCCGTCGGTTCGAGCTATGGCGACGACGCCGATGAGCGACCCCGGCTGTGGCGATCCGGTGATGGTCGTACCTGGCGGTCCTCTGACGAGCTGGCGTCGTCGTTGGCGAGCGGTGCCTTCACCGGCGTGGCCGTCGACGCCGAGGGTCAGCTGGTCGTCATCGGTGGCGCCCGCGAGGCGCCGACGCCCGCACCGGACGCGACGGCGATGCCGAGCACCGGGTTCGTGTGGGAGGAGGGGGTCGACGGCTGGCGCACGAGGCAGCTCGGCGCCGACCGACCGCACCTCGTGGTGGCGGCCGGCGACGGGTGGACCGCCATCGGTGCGCGATGGCTGTGGACGTCACCGAAGTCCGGCACTCCGGCCGACTAATTTCAACGTCAGCACACATTTCTGACCAGGAAGGCTGCGATGGCTGCCGCTGCCGTACCCACCGAGACCGAGGCGGCGCCCGAACGCGCCCCGCTGGTGCTCATCACGTTGATCATCGTGGCGGCCGTCGCCAACCTGAACCTGGCCGTCGCCAACGTGGCGTTGCCCGACATCGGCAAGGCCTTCGATGCCTCGCAGGTCGGCCTGGATCTGATCGCCGTCGGCTACTCGCTGGGCTTGGCGTGCTCGGTGCTGTGGTTCGGCGCGCTCGGCGACCGCTACGGCCGCAAGCTCCTCCTGCTGCTCGGCATCGGGCTGTCGATCCCGGCGTGCGTCGTGGCGGCGTATGCCCCGAACGAGGGCGTGCTGTTCGGCGCCCGGTTCGTCGGCGGGCTCTCCGCCGGCATGGCGTACCCGACGACGTTGGCGTTGATCGCAGCGCTGTGGGCGGGGCAGGGTCGCACGAAGGCCATCGCGCTGTGGTCGGCCATCGGCGGCGCCATCTCGTCGCTGGGACCGCTGGTGGCCGGCGCGCTGCTGGAGAAGTTCTGGTGGGGCTCGGTGTTCCTCGTGACGCTGCCGCTGGCGGCGGTGGCGCTGGTGATGACCGCCCGCCTCGTGCCGGCGCACGTCAACGAGACGACCGAGCCGGTCGACAACCTGGGCGGCATCTTGTCGGCCATGTTGATCGCGGCGCTGATCCTGGCGATCAACTTTGCGCCGGTGCCCAACAAGGGGACGTTGGTGATCGGGCTGGTTCTGGTGGCGCTCGCCGCCGGCGTGGCGTTCATCATCCGTCAGCGCCGCGCCGCCGTACCGCTGTACGACCTGCACATCGCCGGGCGGCGGACGTTCTGGGTCGCCGCTGTGGCCGGCGTGATCATCTTCGGCTCGTTGATGGGCGCCATGTACATCGGTCAGCAGTTCCTGCAGAACGTGTTGGACTACGACTCGATGGCCGCCGGCGCGGCGATCCTGCCGGCGGCCGTGATGATGGTGCTGATCGCCCCGCGCTCGGCCAAGCTCGTCGAGTCGCGCGGCTCGCGCTTCACGATGCTGACCGGCTACGTGTTCGTGCTCGCCGGGTTCGTCGCCATGCTGGCCCTGTGGGATCAGGGCACGTCCTACTGGGCGGTCGCCCTCGGCTACGCCTTCGTCGGCACCGGCGTCGGGTTCGCCGGCACCCCGGCCTCGCACTCGCTCACGGGTTCGGTGCCGGTGCAGCGCGTGGGCATGGCGTCGGGCACGGCGGACCTGCAACGCGACCTCGGCGGCGCCATCATGCAGTCGATCCTCGGCGCGCTGCTGACCGCCGGGTACGCCACGGCGATGACCAACCAGATCGGCAACTCCCCGGAGAGCGCCGAGGTCACGTCGTCCATGCAGAACGCGCTGGTCAAGTCGTTCTCGAGCGCCGCCGACTTCGCCACCGGGTACCCCACCCAGACGCAGGATGCGATCGTCAACGCCGCCCAGCAGTCGTTCGTGCAGGGCCAGGACTGGGCGTATGTCGCCGGGATCGTCGCCGTGGTGGTCGGTGCCGCGCTCGTGTACTTCCTGTTCCCGAAGCGCGACGCCGAGAACGAGCTCGTGGCGTCGTACCACCGCGAGGACGCCGCCGCTGCCGGGGCTGCCAACGGGGCGATCGCCGGCTGACCGAGGCGGGTGGCCTCGCTGGTAGCGTGCTGCGACCAGCAACGACACGGGACGGGACATGGCAGGCGGTCTGGTCGGACTCTTCGATGACATCGCGGCGCTGGCGAAGCTCGCCGCGTCCTCGGTCGACGACGTGGCTGCCGCCGCCGGCAAGGCGAGCGTGAAGGCGGCAGGGGTGGTGGTCGACGACGCTGCCGTCACACCCGCCTACGTGCGCGGCTTGGCCGCCGATCGTGAGCTGCCGATCATCAAGAAGATCGCTCTCGGCTCGCTGCGCAACAAGCTGCTGTTCATCCTGCCGGTGGCGCTGCTGCTGAGCGCCTTCGTTCCCATCCTCGTCGAGATCATCTTGATGTTCGGCGGCAGCTTCTTGGCCTACGAGGGCGCGCACAAGGTCATCCACGCGCTCAAGCACGACGACCACGAGCACGACGTGCCGGCGGTGCTCGAAGGCGACGACGTCGAGGAGCAGACGGTCAAGGGCGCCATCCGCACCGACTTCATCCTGTCGGCCGAGATCATGGTGATCGCCCTCAAAGAGGTCTTGAACGAGCCGGTCGTGTCGCAGGCGGCGATCCTCGCCATCGTGGGGGTGCTGATCACCGTCGTGGTGTACGGCGTGGTGGCGCTGATCGTGAAGATGGACGACGTCGGCCTGAAGCTGGCGGAGCGTCCGTCGGCACGAGCGCAACGCACCGGTCGGCTCCTCGTCGTCGGCATGCCGAAGCTGCTGGCGTGGCTGTCGGTCATCGGCACCGCCGCCATGTTGTGGGTCGGCGGCCACATCCTGCTCGTGGGCGCCGAAGAGCTCGGGTGGTCATCGCCGTATCACCTCGTGCACGACATCGAGCACCTCGTCGACGGGGTGCCCGTCCTCGGTGGCGTGTTGGCATGGCTGGTCAACACGGCTGCGTCCGCGTTGGTCGGCTTCGTCGTCGGTGCCGTGATCGCCACCGTCGTCGACCGCCTGCCCTTCGGCAAGGACGAGGCCCACGCCGCCGAGCTCCCCGCGGCCTGAGCCCGCGGTCCGGCGACGACCCGATCTCGGGCGTCAGCTGTTGTAGGCAGCCGCCGGCGGGTAGTCGCCGGTCTGGCCCCAGGCCACGGTGACCGTGGCGCCGTTGGACGACTGCTTGATCCAGAACTGCCCCGGGTTGGGTCGCCACACGGCGATGTCGGTCTTGCCGTCACCGTCGTAGTCGCCGGGCGTGATGAAGTCGGTGGCGGACGAACCGAAGCTGGTCACCTGGTAGCCCGAGGTGCTGCCCTGGAGATACCAGACGATGCTGCCGCCCGACGATCGCGTCTTCATCAGGTCGTCGATGCCGTCGCCGTCGTAGTCACCGGGGGCGTTGGTGTCGGACGCGAGGCCGAACGGCTTGACGACGAACGCGCTGTTGGACGACTGCAGGATCCAGTTGTTGGCGCCGAGTTGGATGGCGAGGTCCGCCTTGTTGTCGCCGTCGTAGTCGGCCGGCATCGTGAAGCCGGTGTCGTTGCCCCACCGGGTGATGGTGACCTGCTGGTTGGAGCTACGGCGGATCCACCACTGGCCGGTGCTGGGGCGGAACACGGCGATGTCCATCTTGCCGTCGCCGTCGTAGTCGGCGGGCACGGGCTGGTCGCCGCTCGTGCCGAAGGCCCGCACGGAGCCGGCGCCCGTGGTGCCGTCCTTGATCCACCACTGGCCGGTCGAGGGCCGCCAGATGGCGAAGTCCGCCCGGTCGTCGCCGACGTAGTCGCCGGGGAGGAAGAAGTCGGTGGACACGCCCCACATCGAGGTCACGGGCGTCGCCGACGTGAGCGACCGGGCGTACCACTGGATGGCGCCGCCCGCGCCGCCGCCGACGTTGCGCACGACGACCAGGTCGTCGGCGCCCGTGCCGGTGAAGTCGAGCCGTCCCTGTGTGGTCGTCGCACTCGCCGGCGAGCCGACGGCCCCCAGCACGGCCGCAGCGGCGGCAGCGGCAGCGCCGGCGCGCAGGATGCCGCGCCGCATGCGGCGGGGACGGGGCGTGGTCGAGGCATCGAGTGATCGCATGGGCGGGAACGCTACTGCCGATTCGCCACCCTCGCGGCGTTGCGCACGCCGAGCGAGTAGCTTGCGCGACCGACGGCGGCGGCGGACGGGGGTCCGGCCGGTCAGGGAGGCAGGTCATGGCGGACGCGACGCAGGCGGAGGACGTGTCGGGCATCGACGAGCGCCACGGCGGCGGCACGAGCATGATCGTGTCGTTCGGGCCATGGATCGCGGTCTGGGTGCTGACGAGCAACACGTCCTACATCCCGGGGTTGTTGGTGGCGACGGCGATCGCCGTCGGGTTGTTGGTGTTCGATCGCTACGAGGGCCGCTCCACGAAGCTGCTCAACGTCGGCACGCTGGTGGTCATGGCCGGCGTGACGATCGTCGGGTTGGTGACGGACGCGTCGTGGATGGACACCTGGCTGTCGCCCATCCTCAACGGCTTCCTGTTGCTGATCATGGTGGCGAGCGTGGCGCTCGGCCGGCCGTTCACCATGGAGTACGCCAAGGAGTCGGCGCCGCCCGAGGTTTGGGACACGCCGGCGTTCCGCCACATCAACATGACGATCACCTGGGTGTGGATCGCGGCGGTGGCGGCGATGTTCGTGGGGGCGATCGTCGTGGCGCTGCTCCAGAGCGGCGACATCGTCACCGATCCGCAGACGCAGAAGTCGATCGAGGGTTGGGCGAACTGGGGCGTGACCATCGTGTCGCTGGTCGTGGCCATGAAGTTCACCGGCTGGTACCCCGACGCCTACAAGGAACGCCAGCAACGCCTCGCCGGCCAGGCCGCCTGAATCACCGAACCCGGTGAAACCCCCTGCCGCCGTTGTGGTGACCGACGATCCTCGGCGCGGTGCAGCGCCGCAGGAACGCGTGCGGCGGGGGCGCGGGCTGGCGGCGCTGCTGTACGGCGGCACCGCGTTGGCGGCGCTGGCGGCGCCGGTGATCAAGCGGCGGTTGGCGCGGCGGCTGCCGGAGCCGGTCGCCGAGCTCGCCACCATGGGCGGGCTGATCGGCGTCGGGTGGACGACGATCATCGCCGCCGAACGGCTGCGGCCGTTCAAGCCGGGGTGGAACCTGGACCACGGCGACGTGGCCACCGACGCCCTCGACGTGGCCACCAGCGCCGTGGCGACCCGCGTCGGCGGCGCGCTGGCGAGCCTGCCGGTGCGCAACGCCATCGCCGCGGCGCGCGCCGGCCGTGGCGGCGCCGCAGGCGCAGGGCGCGGTCCGTTGGCCCGGCTGCCGCTGCCGGTGCGAGTGGTCATCACGATCCACGCCGTCGACCTGTACCACTCGCTCGTCCATCGGCTGGCGCACGAGTGGGGGCCGTTGTGGCGTGTGCACGCCGTGCACCACTCGGCGCCTCGGCTGTACTGGCTCAACGCCACACGCTTCCACCCGATCGAGCTGGCGCTCGAGGGGACGGCTGAGGCGATCCTGCTGGCGCTGCTCGGGGCGGATGCCGACACGGTGTTGGCGCACAACGTCGTGCGCGGCATCTACGGCCAGATCCAGCACGGCAACGTCGACCTCGACTCCGGACCCCTCAACGCCGTGCTCGCCACGCCCGAGCGGCACCGGTGGCATCACTCGACCGTGGTCGCCGAGGGCAACACCAACTACGGCGCCATCGTGTCGACGTGGGACCGCCTGATGGGCACGGCGTGGCTGCCCGCCGACCGGCCCTTCGATGCCGAGGTCGGCGTGGGCGGCGACCTGGACTTCCCGCAGGGTTGGACGGCGCAGCTCGCCGCGCCGTTCGTCCGGCGCTGATGCTGCTGCGATGCGTGGAGTCGCGGTGCTGATCTGACCCGCAACGGGTACGAGACCAGCTAGTACTTTCGGCCTGTTTCCCTACGGTTGTAGAAACATCGTGCCGATGCACGCACCGAGTCACACGTGTGGAGTTGCCGGTGAGACGTCGTGAGGCGCACCGCAGAGGAGCAGGACCTGCCCGATGGGCGGGTGCCGACGCGGCATCGGTGGTGGTGCTCGTGGCGCTGGTGGTCCTGCTCGCCGCGTCAGCCGCGATGTCCGCGCCCTGGTGGCGCGCCGCGGCTGCGCTCGCGATGGGCCTGCTCAGCGCCGCCGCCGTGCTCGCCGGCGTCCGTCGCTGGCGCCCCGTGCGCCGATCGCCCTGGCTGCTCGCCGCCGCCGGCATCGCGCTCGCCGGCGTCAGCGTGGCGTGGATGGTTGTCGAACCCGAGGTCGGCGGCCACCCGTGGAGCGATCTGGCCATCGCCGTGGCGTACGGCGTGCTCATCGCGGCGGCGGCGCAGCTCAGCGCCGGGAAGCGCCCCGGGCGCGACCTGGACGCCGTGCTCGACGGGGGCATCGTCGCCGCCGCCGTCGCCATCGTGGTGTGGCTCGTGGTGCTGTCGCCCGCCGTGACGTCGAACGCGCCGCGCGGCCACGTGCTCGAGAGCATCGGGCTGATCGGCGGCGATCTGGTCCTGCTCGTCATCGTCGGCTCGATCGCCTCGGTCGATGCCGTGGCGCGCAACGTGGCCTACCGGCTCATCCTGGCGGGGCTCGTCCTCTCGTTCCTGAGTGACCTGGTGTTCCTCATGGTTGGGATCGCCGGGCACCGCACGCCCGGCGTCGACATCGTCGTGCTCTCGACGCTGGCGGTGTTCGTCGCTGTGGCGGCGGCGGCGCTGCACCCGTCGATGGCGGCGCTGTCGATCCCGGAGCGGGCGGCGCCGCGTCGGCCGCACCCGACGCGCCTGATCCTGTTGACCGTGGCGGCGTGCCTGCCGCCGGTCGTGATCGTGTCCGTGCAACTCGACGCCACCGATCGGTGGTTCGTCGGCGTGCTGGCGCTCGTCCTCGCGGTGCTGATCGTGGCGCGCCTGGCCCTGCTCGTGCAGCGCGGCGAGCGCGAGCTGGCCGCACGCAGGGCCCTCGAGCATCGGCTCCGGCACGGGGTGACGCACGATCCGCTGACGCACCTGGGGAATCGACGTTGGCTGGCGGCGCGGCTCGACCGCGCCTTGGAGCTGGCCGAGCGCACCGACGGTCACGTGGCGGTGTTGGTGGTCGACCTCGATGACTTCGGCGCCGTCAACGACGCCTTCGGGCACGTGACCGGCGATCAGGTGCTGGTGCACGTGGCGGCTCGCATCGTCGCCGCCGTGCGCAGCGCCGACGTCGTGGCGCGCCTCGGGGGTGATGAGTACGTCATCTGTCTCGAGGCGGTGCACGACACGGCCGAGGTGTTCGAGATCGCCGGCAGGGTGGAGGCGGCAGTCGCCGAGCCGCTCTTCCTCGAGGACGTCGATCTGGTGGTGACGGCGACCATCGGCGTCGCCACGACCGTCGACACGCCGCGCACGGCCGAGGAGCTGCTGCGCGACGCCGACGCCGCGCTGCTGCGCGGCAAGGACGCGGGCCGGCATCAGATCGTGCTCTGCGACGAGGAGCTGCGGCGCCATGCGGCGGTGCGCGGGCAGATCGAGCACGAGCTGCGCGGCGCGGTGCGCCGTGACGAGCTGGTGCTGCGCTATCAGCCCGAGGTGCTGCTCGACTCGGGGGCGCTGTTCGGCGTCGAGGCGCTGGTGCGTTGGGCGCATCCGTCCCGAGGGTTGCTCGGTCCCGACCAGTTCCTGCCGGTGGCGGAACGCTCCGGCCTGATCGCCGAGGTCGGCAGTTGGGTCATCGCCGAGGCCTGCCGGCAGCGTGCCGCGTGGGAGCGCGAGCTCGGCGCTGCCGCTCCTGTCGTGTCGATCAACGTGTCGCCGGTGCAGCTGGCGCGCAGTCACGTCGCCGACGAGCTGCGCGCCGGTTTGGCGACGTGGGATCTCGACCCGAGCTCGCTGCGCGTCGAGGTCACCGAGACGGCGGTGCTCGCTGACGAGCTGCGGATGCTCGAGGCGTTGGCCGCCATCGCGGAGCTCGGCGTGGTCCTCGCTGTGGACGACTTCGGGACCGGCTACTTCTCGCTGCGAGACCTGGCCCGCTATCCGATCGAGATCATCAAGATCGACCAGTCCTTCGTGGCGGGACTCGGCGGCGGCGGTGTCGAAGAGGCGATCGTTCGCTCCACGATCCGCCTGGCGCAGTCGTTGGGTCGCACCACGGTGGCGGAGGGGGTCGAGACAGCGGAGCAGGCCGCGGTGT
>CAZYKR010000116.1:0-12794 GCA_964648005.1 uncultured Iamiaceae bacterium | reverse complement strand
CCTCGACGGTGAAGCGGCCGTCGGCGCCGGTCATGGCGTAGAGGCAGGCGCCGGCACAGTAGGTGATGGTGGCGCTGGCCAGGGGCGCGCCCAGCTCGGTCACGAGCCGGCCGGCCACCTGGTGCACGCACACGCCGCCGCCCTGCCTCTGGCCGAAGTCGTCGGCGCAATCGGCCGCGCCATCGCTGCCCGCCGTCCCGTCGAGGTTGACCGCGGCGTCGGTGGCCGGGTCGGCGTGGCGCGGGAAGTTCAAGCTGAGCTCCCCCACCGGTTTCGACGACGAGGAGCGCCACCACACCTGCTCGTAGTCGGGGTCGGGCGAGCCGAACTGCCCCCAGGTGACCGCCTCGAAGTCGCCCACGACGGTCTCGCCGAGGAACGCGGTGGCCTCGGCCTGTTCGACGGTCACGTCCATGCCGACCTGCTGCCACAGCTGCTGGAGGAATTCGCCCTGGGCCCGGCCGCCGGGGGTGGACTGCACCTTGAGCGTGAACGCCAACGGACCCTTGTCGGCCTCGTACTCGGCGAGCGTGGCGCGCGCGGCGTCGGGGTCGTACCCCGGGATCTCGACGTCGGAGAAGAACCGCGTCCCCGGCCGGAACAACGTCCGGGCCGGGTTGGTGATCCCCTCGGCCAGCACGCCGGCGTAGGAGTCGGCGTCGGTGGCCTGGGCGAGCGCCAACCGGGCTCGAGGGTCATCGAAGGGCGCAGCGCCCAGGTTCAGCATCACGAACGCCACCTCGGTCTGACCCTCCTGCTCGACCAGCTGGATCTCGCCCGCCGCCGCCAGGTCACGGAACTGCCTCACCGTCGACGCCGTCGCCGACCACGTCATGTCGAGCTCGCCGGTCTGGAGCCCGGCGACGCGCTGGGAGTCCTCGGTGATCGGTCGGAACACGATCTGGTCGAGGTACGGCAGCGCGTTGCCGTCGGTGTCGGTGCGCCAGTAGTCGGGGTTGCGCTCGACCACCAGTTCCTTGTCGTTCTCCCACGACACGAAGCGGAACGGGCCCGTACCGACCGGGGCGCGTGCGCCATCGGGATCGTCGAGCTGGGAGGGAGCGGCCACCACGCCGGCCTGGCCCGTGAGGTTCACCGGGTACGCCGCCCATGGTTCGAAGGCGGTGACGACCAGCGTGAGGTCACCGGTCACCTCGACGGACTCGATCGGTGCCAGCGCTGGACCGGTGAGTGGCGAGGCGCGCAGACCGTCCATCGTGCGCTTGACCGCATCCGCACGCAGCGCGGTGCCGTCGTGGAAGGTGACGCCGTCGCGCAGTCGGATGGTCCACTGGGTGAAGTCGGCATTGGGCGTGAACGACTCGGCGAGGTACGGCACGGCGCTGCCGTCGGCGGCGTAGGCCGCCAGCGGGTCGAACATCGTCAGCCCCACCGTCGTCCCGTCGCCGGCCCACCGGTTCTGCGTCGGGTTGTAGCCGTCGGTCTCGCCGGCCATCCCGAAGGTCAAGGTGCCGCCGGCGCGGGGCGGGCCATCGGCGGCGAGCGTCACATCGGTGGCGGCTTCGACCGTGCCGGGCGTGTCACCCGAACCGGACGAGGTGGACGACGAGCTGCACGCCGCGCCCAAGAGGGCCAGCGTCGTGAGCACGGCCGCAGCGACGGGTCCGGCGGAGCGCAGGCGGCGCGCCGTCGTGGATCGATCGGTCATCGTGGTGTGGTCCCCCTGGTCGGTCCGCCCCAGCTACCGCCCGATCGCCAGTCAACCATGTTCTGGCAACGCGCGTCGCCAATCTGCAGCCGCGCCGCACCGGCGGACGAACTCGCCGGCCGTGCACACGGAGGCCGTCGGGTAGGTTCACCGCCCGTGGATCGGCTCCAGCGCGACGAGGCGACGGCGAGCCGTGGGTGACGACGCCATCGTCGGGCTGACGACGATCGTCGTCCTCGGCGTCGGGGCGCAGTGGATCGGCCGACGCGTCGGGTTCCCGTCGCTGTTGCTGCTGCTGCCCGCTGGGATGATCGCCGGGGGCGGGCTCGGCCTGGTCGACCCCGAGGCGCTGTTCGGCGAGACGCTGTTCCCACTGGTCACCTTGTTGGTGTCGCTGCTGCTGTTCCAGAGCGCGCAGCAGCTGCGCCTGGCCGACCTGCCCCGTGAGGCGCGTGGCCCGGTGCTGCGCCTCAACACCGTCGGGGCGCTGGTCACGTTCATCGGCGCCACCACGGCGGTGCGGATGCTCTTCGACGCCAGCCTGGGCATCAGCGCCCTGATCGGCGCCATCGTGATCGTCTCCGGCCCGACGGTCGTCGGTCCCCTGCTGGAGGTCATTCGACCCCGGGCGACGACGCGCTCGATCCTGGCGTGGGAGGGCACGGTGCTCGACCCGATCGGCGCCACGGTCGGCGTGGTCGTGCTCAACATCGTCATCGCCACCAACCGCGGCGAGATCCACGCGCTGGCGCAGCTGTTCAGCCGACTGGGGTTGGGCGTCGCCGTCGGCCTGATCGCTGCCGGACTCCTGGTGCTGGTGCTGTCGAAGTTCCTGGTGACGGACAACATGGAGGCCGCCGTCGCCGTGCTGTTCGCCGTCGCCGCCTTCGGCGTCGCCGAGACGCTGCTGTCCGAAGCAGGGCTGTTCGCCACCGTGACGCTCGGCGTCGTGGCCGCCAACCAACGGCTGGTGCCGACGGCGCGCATCTCCGGCTTCGGCGAGACCCTCGAGGTGCTGATCATCGGCATCCTGTTCATCCTGCTCGGGGCGCTGGTGGACGTCGACGCCCTCGAGGCGCGGTTCTGGACGATCGTCGTGCTCGTGGCGGTGCTGGTCATCGTCGTGCGTCCGATCGGGGCGCTGGCGTCGCTGCTCGGCTCGAAGGTGCCCTGGCGCGACCGCGGCATGATCGCCTGGATGGACCCCCGCGGCATCGTGGCGGCGGCCACGGCGGCGCAGTTCTCCGGGACGCTGGAGCAGTCGGGCATCGACGCGTCACTGGTGTCGCCGGTGGTGTTCGGCGTCATCTTGGGCACGGGCGTCGTGTACGGGCTGACCGCGCGGCCGGTCGCCCGCCTGTTGCAGGTGGCGCGGGCGGCACCGACGGGCGTGGCGTTCGTCGGGGACGCACCGTGGGTGTTCGACCTGGCGGCGCGCCTGCGCGACGCCGGCGCGCCGGTCGTGGTGATCACGGCGCGCGTGCAGGGTGCCGTCGACGATGCCAACGGGGTGCCCGAGCTGCCGCTGCTCGAGTCCGAACAGGAGCTGGAGGAGGCGATCATCGACGCCGGCATCGAGAAGGCGGTCATCGCCACCCGACCGAACCCGGTGGTCACGATGATGACCGCCGACCTCGTCGAGCTCCTGGGCCGCCGCCACGTCCTGCGGGTGCCGACCGATCTCGACGCGGCGGCAGGGCGTCTGGCCCACCCGCTGCACCAGGCACCGCAGGCGTTCGACGACGGGGTCACCCTCGACGCCATCGCCGAGCGTGTCGACCGCGGCGCGCGGGTGATCGAGGTGCCCGAGGGCTCGGCGCTGCCCGATGACGCTCTACCCATCGCCACGGTTCGCCCCAACGGCACCGTGGACCTCCGCCCCGGCCTGCGTCGCCAGGCCACCGCCGGCCGACGGTTCGCGCTCGTCGGTTGAGGCCGTCGGGGAGTCGGCGCGTCAGACCTCGATGCGCTCGTCGGGGGCGCGCACGCCGACGACGGCCATCGTGCGGCCGAGCCCCAGGAACATGCCGCAGCAGATGCTGAGGTCGGCGAGCTCGTCGTCTCGGTAGGCGGCGTGCATGCGCTCCCAGAACGCGTCGTCCATCGCCTGGTGGTCGAGGGCGAAGCGCTCGGCGAACTCGGCGGCGAGGCGCTCGCGCTCGGTCAGGGCGTCGGACGTGCGCCAGTCCTCCACCTCGGCGTAGAAGCCCTCGGTGACGTGCCCGGCCTCGGCGTGCGCGGCACGCGTGCCCTGACACACGACGCAGTCGTTGATGATGGCGATCGTCCAGCGGGCCGCTTCACGCTCGCGCAGGCTGAGCTGGGTGTTGCCGTAGACGGCCTCGGAGAACTGCCCCATGCCGATCGCCATGTCGGTGCGCAGCAGCGCCCAGTCGATGTGCTCCCCCATGCCCCGGTCCGGGAAGTCGATGCGTGCCATGGCACTGCAGGTTACGCCGCAGGTCCCGTCGGACCTCGTGGCACCGCCACGGCAGCGCCCGGGTCAGCACCCCGAGAACTCACGGCGTCAGACCGAGGCGGGCACGCTCGCGCTCGATGATCAGGGTCTCGGCCTGCGCTTCGGACGCCACCTGCTCGACGGCGGGAAGGCTCGACACGTCGACGGCGAGCTCGCTCGCGAGCTTCACCTCGCTGGGGCGGGCGAAGCTGTCGAAGAGCTCGGTCTTGGCGGCGACGAGCTGCACCATCCAGGCGTCGACGGTGTCGGCGGCGAGCAGGCGGTGCACCCGCACCGGCCGGGTCTGGCCCATGCGGTGGGCCCGGGCGATGGCCTGCTCCTCGGTCGATGGCTTCCACTGCGGTTCGCACAGCACGACGACCGATGCTGCCTGGACGTTCAGCCCGACCCCGCCGGCCTGGATCTGGCTGACGAGGACGGCGGGGCCCGGTGCGGTCGTGAAGGCATCGACGAGCGCTTGGCGGTCGGCCGGAGCCAGCGCACCGGTGAGCGGCCCGAACGTGCGGTCCCCGGCGAGGGCCGCCACCGTGTCGAGCACGTCGAGGAAGAACGAGAACACCAGCACCTTGGCGCCCTCGGCGGCGCACTCGTCCAGCAGCTCGGCGAGCCGGTCGAGCTTGGCCGATCCCTGGGGCGTGCCGGGGACGTAGGCGGCGCGGCGCATCGCCATGAAGTTCCCCGATGCCACCGCCTCTCGGTAGGCCGCACCGTCCGAGGACCCGAGCTCCACCCAGTCGGCGGCCTCGATGCGCTCGGGGAGCTCCGTGAGGACGTCGTCGGTGTTGCGGCGCAGGTACACCGGCGCCACCGCCTCCCGAAAGGCCGCGGCGCCGGCGAGTCCGTCGATGGCCCGGACCCGCTGGGCGATGTCCGGCTGGAGGTAGCCGACGAGCGTGCGGAACTCCTCCACCCGGTTCTCCATGGGCGTCCCCGACATGAACAGCACGCGGTCGGCGAACCCGGACCAGCGCTGCACGGCCTTCGAGCGTCGAGCGCTCGGGTTCTTGGCGTAGTGCGCCTCGTCCACGACGAGCATCGCCAGGCGAGGCGACGCGTCGGGCAACGAGGCGTCCCCCGCCGTCGCCGGCGAGTCTGCGCCCTCGGGCGGCTCGAGGGATCGCAGCGTCTCGAACGTGGTGAGCCCGACGCCGCCCGCCGCCCACCACTGCGCCAGCGCACGGTCGCGAGCATCGCCGTGGAGGCGGACCGGCACCAGGTCGCTGTGGCGACGCACTTCGCTGTCCCAGTTGATCAACACGCTCGCCGGCGACACGACGAGGAACCGCGGCGTCGGTGTCGGCGTCGGGGCGTCCGGCTCGTTGGCGAGGTGTGCCATGGCGGCGATGGCTTGCACCGTCTTGCCGAGGCCCATCTCGTCGCCGAGCATCGCCCGCCGCTGGCAGAGCGCGAAGCGCGCACCGAACGCCTGATACCCGCGCAGCGCCACGTTGAGGCGGGACGTGTCCAACGGCTGCGCATCCACCGCCTCGGCGATGGCGGCCGGGAGGTGGCCGACCTGCGCGTCCGTCTGCGTGGTGGTGACGCCCAACTGCTCGAGGCGGGCGTACGTGGCGGCGGGTTCTGCCTCGAAGGCCTGCCACAGCGCCTCGGTCTGGGGCGCGGCGGCGAGGCTGGCCGCGTCCGCTGCGGCGCGCAGCGCGTGGGTGGAGGGCGCGTCGAGCACCGCAGCGAGTCGGGTGAGGGCATCGCGCGCCGCCGTCTTGCGGGCGCGACCGGCGACCAACATCGACAACCGACCGGCGCCGTCGGCAGCTGCGGCACGGTCGGCCGCCAACGACGCCACGACGGATCGGGCCTGGTGCTCGTGGTCGTCGAGCCACCGCTGCGCCGGTCCGGCCGTCGCCAACGCCGCGAGCACCGCCGTCTGCTCGGCCGGTCGGGCGTCGGGATCGAACCGCACGGGCACCTGCTGCTCGACGACGGCCGCGAGCTGGCGGGCTGCCGCCACCACCTGGGTTGCCGTCTGCGGGCCGACACCCGGCACCGCATCGAGCGCCTGCGGCGACGCCGCCAGCACGTGGGCGACGGTGCGGTAGCCGGCGGCTGCGAGCGGGCCGATCCGCACCGTCCCCTCGGTCGTCTCCTGCAACCGCTCGATCGGGATCTCGGCGAGGAGCGCTCGCACGCCGGCGGCGCGCAGCTGCGCAACCCGCTGGTGCAGCGCGCCGGCAAGTTCGGTCTGGGCGGCGACCGTGTCTCGCAACTGGTGCGCGACGCCGTCGGCCTCGGCGAGCAGGCTCTTGGCCGGACCGCCGAAGCCGACCTCGCGCCGTGTCGTTCCCACCTCGGCATCCGGGGGCGGCGCCGAGGAGGCGACCGGTTGCGTCGGCGTCGGTGTCGGCGGCTGCGGCTGCGGCTGCGGCCGCGACGAGACGACCGGCTGCAACGGCGCTGGTTGCTGCGGCGGGGTCCAGCGATGCTCGGTCCAGGACGCGCCGTCCCACCACCGTTTCGCGCCGGGGACGTCAGGGTCGTCGTACCAACCGGCCGGCGGCATCGTCGATCCGCCCGTGTCGCTCACGACCGCAGAGTCTTACCCGCCTCCCCCCGCTCCCACGATCTTGTGGTGCCCACCCGTGGATATGCGGGCGGCACCACAAGATCGGTGCGGTCAGCGTTCGAGGGCGAGGTCGAGGACCTGGCGGACGTCGTCGACGAGGTGCACGGTGAGCTCCTCGCGGACCGCCTCGGGCACGTCGTCGAGGTCCTCGCCGTTGCGGGCCGGCAGGATGACCTCGGTCAGCCCGGCCCGGTGGGCGGCCAGCAGCTTCTGCTTCACACCGCCGATCGGCAGCACCCGCCCCTGCAGGCTGACCTCGCCGGTCATCGCCACCTCGGGGCGCACCTTGCGTCCGCTGAGCAGGCTGGCGAGCGCGGTGGTCATCGTGATGCCCGCGGACGGACCGTCCTTGGGCACGGCGCCCGAGGGGAAGTGCACGTGGAGGCGTCGATCGGCGCCGTCGAGGCCGAGCTCGGCGGCGTGCGAGCGCAGCCAGGACCGGGCGATCTCGCCCGACTCCTTCATCACGTCGCCGAGTTGCCCGGTCAGGGTCAGTCCGGGCTCGCCGTCCATGGCCGTCGCCTCGACGAACAGCACGTCGCCGCCGGCGCCGGTGACCGCCAGGCCTGTGGCCACGCCGGGCACGTCGACGCGGTCGGCCACCTCGTCGCGCGGCACCGGCTTACCCAGCGCCGGGCGCAGGTCGTCGACGTCGACGGTGATCGGCGTGGCGTCGGGCTCGGTGGCCAGCCGGGTGACGGCCTTGCGCAGCAGGGTGTCGAGCTTGCGCTCGAGCGTGCGCACGCCGGCCTCGCGGGTCCAGTCGGCGGCGACCTTGGCCAGGGCCTCGTCGGTGATCGTCACCTCGTCGGGCGCGATCCCCATGCGCTCACGCAGCTTGGGCAGGATGTGGTCGGCGGCGATCTGGGCCTTCTCAGCCTCGGTGTACCCGTCGAGGTTGATGACCTCGACCCGGTCGAGCAGCGGGCCCGGGATGGTGTCGAGCCGGTTGGCCGTGGCGATGAAGATGACGTCGCTCAGGTCGAGCTCGAACTCCAGGTAGTGGTCCCGGAAGCTGTGGTTCTGCGCCGGGTCGAGCACCTCGAGCAGCGCCGCCGACGGGTCGCCTCGCCAGTCGGCACCGACCTTGTCGATCTCGTCGAGGAGGATGACCGGGTTCATCGTCCCCGCTTCGGCAAGGGCCCGCACGACCCGGCCGGGCCGGGCGCCGACGTAGGTCCGGCGGTGGCCACGGATCTCGGCCTCGTCGCGGATGCCGCCCAAGGCCATGCGCACGAAGCGGCGATCGAGGGCGCGGGCGACGGACTCCCCGAGCGACGTCTTGCCGACGCCGGGCGGGCCGACGAGCGTGAGGATCGGGCTGCCCCGCCGACCAGCGCTGTCGTCGACACCGCGCTCGGTGCGCAGCTTGCGAACGGCCAGGTGCTCGATGACGCGGTCCTTCACGTCGTCGAGGCCGGTGTGGTCGGCATCGAGCACGCCGCGGGCGGCGACGAGGTCGAGGTTGTCCACGCTGCGCTCGCCGAACGGGAGCGCCAGCACCTCGTCGAGCCAGGTGCGGATCCAGCTCGACTCCTGGGACTGCTCGCCGACGCGCTCGAGCCGGTCGATCTCCTTGGCGATGGCGGCATGCACCGTCTCGTCGAGGCCCCGCTCGGCGAGCGCGTCGAGGCGGGTGCGGTAGTCGCCGAGGGCGTCGGCATCCCCATCGCCCAGCTCGGAGCGGATGGCCGCCAGCTGGCGGCGCAGCAGCATCTCGCGCTGGTCCTTCTCGAGGTTGTCGCTGACCTCCTGGCGGATGGCCTTGGCCACCTCGACCTCGTGCAGCGCCGACTCGGCCCAGGCGACTGCGAGGCGCAGCCGAGCCTCGACGTCGAGGGTCTCGAGCAGCTCGACCCGCCGGTCGTCGCCGAGCTCGGGCCAGTAGGCGATGGTGTCGGCGAGAGCGCCGGGGTGGTCGATGTCGGGCAGCGTGGCGGCGAAGCGGCGACCGCCGAGCTCGTCGAGCAGGGCGGTGGCGATGGTGCGGTAGCGGCGTGCGAGGTCGCGCACGGTGTCGTCTGCTGCGACGGACGGGCCATCCTCGTACGGCTCGGCTTCGATCCAGAGACCGTCGCCGGTGCCGACGACACCGGCACCGAGCACGGCGCGCCCGACGGCGCGCACCGTGAGGGCGGGCGTGCCGTTGCGGAGCTGACCGCGGTTCTCGATCTGGGCGATGGTGCCGACGCCGGCGAAGCGGCCGTCGATGGAAGGGACGAGGACGAACCGGCCGTCGGCCGCGGCGTCGGCGGCGGCGCGGGCGGCGTCGGACTCGAGGGCGATGGTGACGACGGTGTCGGGGAAGACCACGCCTGCGGGGGTGGGGAGCATGGGGAGGGTGAGTGTGAACTCGGCGACGGCCATGCGGTCGACTCCTGGAACGGGGCTGCCGCGGGTGGCTGCAGCCTTTGCTTGTGGAGGTGTGATTACACCGTTACAGTGCGGTAAACGATACGCCCTGCCCCGACATTCCCGTCGTCGGTTCCGTCGGCACCGATTCGGTACCGATTCGGCGCGTACGGGGACGAAACACCAAAACCGCAGGTCAGCAGTGCTGATGACGCCCGTCCGGCCGACCCCACCGAATTCGGAGAACCGCGATGCCCGCACCCGAACCACCCGCCACACCCGCCGCCGACATCGCCCGCTGGTTCAACGAGCACCTCCCCGACCGCTGGTTCGCCGACGAGCCGAGGGTCCTCGTCGACCGTGACGAGATCCTCGTGCTCGGCACCCTCCACTCCACCTCGGCGCCGGACCCAGAGGGCGAGCACGACGCCGACAGCGACCCGCAGCCCGACGAGGTCCGCATCGCCACCTTCCGTGCCTCGACCCGCGACCAGCGCATCCGCATCGCAGAGCACGCCGAGGCCCTCTTCGCCCGCAAGGTCACCTGGGGCGCCTGCTCCGGCGACACCCGCGTGCTGTTCACCCACCTCAGCGTCCCCGTCATGACCAGGCTGCGCATCGACGAACGCCACATCCTCGACACCCTCGTCGCCGCCGGCGTCGCCCGCAGCCGCAGCGACGCGCTCGGCTGGTGCGTCCGCCTCGTCGCCGAGCACGAAGGCGACTGGCTCGACGAGCTCCGTGACGCTCTCGGCGCTGTCGAAGAGGTCCGCGCCCGGCGCCCCGGCGCCCGCTGAGCCTCGGACCCCGCAACCGACCGACCGCGTAGCCTGCACCGGCGATGGGCCTGCTCACCGCCGACGACCCCACCGACACAGCCATCGCCTGGCTGTTCGTCGGCGTCCAGTTCGCCCTCCTGGTGGTCATCCTGCTGCTGCCGCCCGGCGACGCCTGGCCGGTGCCCGCATGGCTCGACCTCGTCGCTCGGGCGCTGCAATGGATCGGCGCCGGCATCCTGCTCGTCGGGATCGTCAACCTCGGCCGCTCCCTCACCCCCCTGCCCACCCCCGTTCCGCACGGTGAGCTGCGCACGGCCGGCTTGTTCCGCCTGGTGCGGCATCCGATCTACACCGGCGTGATGGCGCTCGCCCTCGGCACGGCGCTGCGTTTGGCCAACCCGTGGGCCATGGTCGCCGCGCTCGCCCTCGTCGCCTGGTTCATGGCGAAGGCGCGCTGGGAGGAGCGCCACCTGGCCGCCCGCTACCCCGGCTACGCCGCGTATGCCGCCACGACGCCGAGGTTCGTGCCCTTCCTGCCCCCGCCTCGCCGGTGAGAGACTGCCCGCCGTGGCAGATACCGAGCAGCACGTGCCCAGCGCTGCCGCCCAAGGCGACAGCCACGGCCACGGCGATCACACGCCCGGTGCGGTTGACCCCAACGCCGATCGGCTGGCGGCCCTCCAGGCGCGACGTGCCGCGCGGCGCACGGACGCCCAGGACCGCCTGGCGCCGGCACCCGCCTTCCGCGGCGTGCCCGACCTGCCGGCGTGGCGCAACCCGACGATGTATGTCGCCGCCGCCGCGGTCGTCGGCTGGACGGTGGGCTGGGTCGGCTACCTGACCGGCGTCATCCCGGCCGCCGTCGCCATCGCCGCAAACGCCGTCGCCTGCTACCTCGGCTTCACCGTCTTCCACGAGAGCGTCCACCGCACCGCGCATCCGAACCGCGCCGTCAACGACGCGCTGGGCTGGCTGCCGGCGTTGCTGTTGACCTTCACCTACCCGGTGTTCCGGTCGTGCCACCTCAACCACCACGCCCACACCAACGACCCCGCGACCGACCCCGACCACTTCGTGGCGAGACGTCCGGCGGCGCTGCGGCCCATCTGGTTGCTCGGCACCGCGGTGCAGTATCGACGGCTGTGCTACCGGCACGAGTGGAGCACCGCCGGGTGGCGGCGCGCCCAACAGCTGCTCGACGTGCTCATCGTCGGGTCGCTGCCGATCGCCGCGCTCACCGGCCACCTCGCCGAGGTCCTGGTGCTGTTCTGGGCCCCCGCCGCCCTCGCCGGCCTCGTGCTCTTCTACGCCTTCGACTACCTGCCGCACTACCCGTTCGACAGCACCGAGCGCTACCACGACACCCGCATCCAGCCAGGTCGCCTGCGCCACGCCGTGCTGCTCGGGCAGAACTACCACCTCATCCACCACCTGTGGGTCAGCGTGCCGTGGTTCCACTACCGCCGGGTCTACACCGACCTCGAGGGTCCGCTGGCGGCGAAGCACATCAGGGTCGACGGCCGCCGGCGCCCGTAGCCTGCACGACATGCGCGTCACCCCTGCCGCCCGCGCCGCCATCACCAGCGGGCCCCAGGCCCACCTCGCCACAATCAACGCCGACGGCAGCCCGCACGTGACGATCGTGTGGGTCGGTGTCGATGCCACCGACGACGGCGACACGCTCGTCATCGGCAAGCTCGCCGAAGACCGCAAGGTCGCCAACATCCGCCGCGACCCGCGCGTGTCGCTGAGCATCGAGGCCGAGGGCGATCACCTCGGCATGCAGCACCACCTCGTGATCGAGGGCACCGCCATCGTCGAGTCCGGCGGGGCGCCAGAACTGCTCGCCGAGTTGGCCAAGGTCTACATCGGTCCCGACGCCGACTTCCCGCCGATGGACGATCCGCCCGACGGGTTCACCATCCGCATCACGCCCACGAAGGTCCGCGGCATGGGCCCGTGGAACGACTGAGCGCGCGACGCGCTTGACGATGCGTGGGCGGCGACGACAGGCAACAGCAAGAACACGCCAGCCCGGGCATGATGACTCGATGGATTGGAACGACCTGCTGGTCACGGCGCGCACGATGCGTCGTGCCGGGATCGTCATGCCCCACGGCCCCCGCCGCCTGCTGCGAGCCCGCACGGCCGCCGAGCACTGGGGGCTGAACTACGCCGGCGGCTTCGCCTCGGCGGGAGCGCTGCACGCCGACCAGCCGTGCATCGTCGACGAACGGGGCCAGCGCACGTGGGGCGAGGTCGACGCCGCCTCCGACGCCATGGCCAACGGCCTGCGCACACGCGGGATCGGCGAGGGCGACGTCGTCGCCGTGCTGTGCCGCAACCACCGGTGGTTCGTCATCGCCACGGCCGGGCTGGCCAAGCTCGGCGCCGACATCTTGTTCCTCAACACCAGCTTCGCCGGACCGCAGCTGCGCGAGGTCGTCGCACGAGAGGACGCCAAGGCGCTCATCTACGACGAGGAGTACGCGGAGCTCGTCGCCGCCGACGGCGACGTCGGCCTCAAGCTCGTCGCCTGGCACGACGGGGACCCGCCGCCGGGCACCGAGTCGCTCGACCTGCTCATCGCCCGGGCCCCGCACAGCCGCCCGCCGGCACCCAGCCGTGCAGGCCGCTCGATCATCTTGACGTCGGGGACCACCGGCACCCCCAAGGGGGCGCCGCGCGACCAGGAGACCGGCATCGAGCCCATCGTCGCCATGCTCGACCGCATCCCGTACCGCGCCCGCGAGACCATGGTCGTGCCGGCGCCGCTGTTCCACTCCTGGGGCTTCGGCAACCTGTCGCTCTCGCTGCTGCTGGGCACCACGCTCGTGGTGCGCCGCCGGTTCGACCCGGAAGCCACGCTGCGCGACGTCGCCCGCCACCGGGCGCAGGTGCTCGTCGCCGTGCCGGTGACGCTGCAACGCATCC
>CAZYKR010000115.1:4404-12911 GCA_964648005.1 uncultured Iamiaceae bacterium | reverse complement strand
AACGGCCCGCGAAAACGGAGCTAAGGCGTCGGAGGCCCGTCGGCCGGTGCCGTGTCCGCCGGCAGCCACATGGCGAAGGCCGTGCCGACGCCGACCTCGGAGGCCAGGCGCACCTCCCCGCCGTGCGACTCGGCGATCTGCCGCACGATCGTCAGCCCGAGGCCACTGCGCGGACCGGCAGCCACGGTGCCGTCGCCGCGCACGGTGCTCGGAGCATCGGCCCGCCAGAAGCGCTGGAAGACGAGCTCTCGCTCCTCGGGCGGGATACCCGGGCCGTCGTCCTCGACGCTCAGCCACACCCAGCCGTCCTCGCGCCCGCCGCGCAGGCGGACCGTGCCACCCGGCGGCGAGAGGCGCACGGCGTTCGCCAGCAGGTTGGCCAGGGCTTGGCGCAGTGCCACGCGGTCGCCGCGCACCCACAGGTCCTCGGCCCGGTCGACGGTGAGGGACAGGCCGGCGGTCTCGGCCGAGGCGCGGAACTCCGAGGCCGCCTCGTCGAGCAGCGCGGACGCATCGAGCGCCACCCGCTCGCGCGCCACCGTGCCCGTGCGGGCGTAGACCAGCAGGTCGTCGACGAGCTTGCTCATGCGGTCGCTCGATCCGGCGACCACCTCCAGCGCGCGGCGCAGCTCGGCCGGATCGGCGTCGGGGTCGGCCAGGGTGACCTCGACGTTCGTGCGCAGCACGGCGAGCGGGTTGCGCAGCTCGTGGCTGGCCTCGTGGATGAACCGCCGTTGCTCGTCGAAGGCACCCTCGAGGCGGTCGAGCATCCCGTCGAAGGTGTCGGCGAGGTGGGTGAGCTCGTCGTCGGGCCCGGCGAGGTCGATGCGCCGCGCCAGATCCGTGGCGGAGATGTCGGCGGCGACCGTCGTGATCCGGTCGATCGGCGCCAGCACCCGGCCGGCGACCACCCAGCCGATGACGAGGCTCGAGCCGAACAGGATGGCGAGCGAGGCCAGCGAGTAGGTCTTGAGCGTCTCGAGCGCCTGGGTGTTGGCCTGCTGTTCCACGAGCCGGGTCAGATCGAGCAACAGGCGCGAATCGAGCCGCCCGTTCACGATGACGTCCTGCTGCACGACGGTGGCGTACACGTCCTCGTCGGAGAGGTTGCGGGCCAGGCCGAGGTAGATGCCGCCCACGACGAGGGCCGCCACCCCGAAGAGCACGACGGAGTAGATGACGGCGAGGCGGAACCGGATCGACCCCATCCAGCTCGGGACGCCGCCGGCCAGCCGGGCGGCGCGCTGCCGGGCGCGGGGACCGGTCACGGGCTCGGCTCGTCCTCGTGGAAGCGGTAGCCGCGCCCGATCACGGTGTCGATGACGGTCGCCTCACCGCCGGCCATCAGCTTGCGGCGCAAGGTGCCGATCGTGACCCGCACGGTGTTGGTGAAGGGGTCGGCGTGCTCGTCCCACACGTGCTCGAGCAGCGTCTCCTGTGACAGGACCACGCCGGCGTTGGCCATGAAGTAGTGCAGCAGCGCGAACTCCTTGGCGGTGAGGTCGAGCTCGCGCTCGCCGCGCCGGGCGAGGTGCCGCGCCGTGTCGAGCTCGACGCCCGCGACACGCAGCACCGCGCCCGAGCCTCCCGCCTCGCGGCGCAGCAACGAGCGCACGCGCGCCGAGAGCTCGCCGAACGCGAACGGCTTGACGAGGTAGTCGTCAGCCCCGTCGTCGAGCCCGGCGATGCGGTCCTCCAGCGCGTCCCGGGCCGTGAGCATCAGCACGCGGGGCTGGGGATCGATCGTGGCGTCGGCCCGTACCGCACGACACACGGCGCGCCCGTCGGTGCCGGGCATGGTGACGTCGAGGCAGATCAGGTCGTAGGGCGTGTAGCCGAGCTTGTCGAGCGCTTCGTCGCCGTCGTAGGCGACGTCGACGGCGTAGCCCTCGTTGCGCAGGCCCTTGGCCACGGCGTCGGCCAGCTCTCGTTCGTCGTCGACCACCAATAAGCGCATCGCCGCAGACAATACGCAGTGCGTCAACCGCTCCCGATGCGTCCCGTTCGGCGCATCGCGACGCCCGCGGCTTTATCTTGGGCTTCACCCCGACGTGGTCCACTGCCCCGACCATGGCACCGCACCAGGAGGACGCCGTCCCCATGACCGACCCCACCCCGCACGCCGTCGCGACCCCACCGCCCGCTTCGGCGCTGATCGAGCGGGCTCTCATGGAGATGCGCCGGGTGATCGTCGGCCAGGACCGGGCCGTCGAGCGCGTGTTCGTCAGCCTGATCGCCGGCGGCCACTGCCTGCTCGAAGGCGTCCCCGGCCTGGCCAAGACGCTGGCGGTCGAGACGCTGGCGTCGGTGGTCGGCGGCTCGTTCGTGCGCCTCCAGTTCACGCCGGACCTGCTGCCCGCCGACATCGTCGGCACCCGGATCTTCCGGGGATCCACCGAGCAGTTCGACATCGAGCTCGGGCCGATCTTCGCCAACTTCGTCCTGGCGGACGAGATCAACCGTGCCCCCGCCAAGGTGCAGAGCGCCCTGTTGGAGGTCATGGCCGAGCACCAGGTGTCGATCGGCGGGCGCACGTTCAAGGTCCCGGAGCCCTTCCTCGTGCTGGCCACGCAGAACCCGATCGAGCAGGAGGGCGTGTACCCGCTGCCCGAGGCCCAGCGCGACCGGTTCTTGATGAAGGTCGTCATCGGCTACCCGAGCCCCGTCGAGGAGATGGAGATCGTGCACCGCATGGGTGTGGCCCCGCCCCACGCGCAGCAGGTCCTCTCGTTGGAGGAGCTCGTGCAGCTCCAGCGGGCGGCCGACGCCGTCTACGTCGACCACGGCGTGGTCGACTACGCCGTCAACCTGGTGCTCGCCACCCGCGACCCGGCGGCGCACAACCTGCCCGAGCTGGCCGAGCTCATCGCCTACGGCGCCAGCCCCCGCGCCAGCCTCGGCCTCACCGCCGGCGCCCGGGCCCTGGCCCTGATGCGCGGTCGCTCCTACGCCCTGCCCCAGGACGTGTTCGACATCGCCCCCGAGGTGCTGCGTCACCGCCTGGTGCTGTCGTACGAGGCGTTGGCGCAGGGTCTCACCGTCGAGCAGATCCTCGTGCGGCTCCTCTCGACCGTCCCCGCCCCGCGCGTCACGCCGACCCAAGAGGCTGCCGCCGCGCCGCACGGCGGCGCACCGACGCCCGCCCCGAGCGCCCAGGCGCCGGTGCCGGGCAACTGGGCGGCACCCAGTGCCTGAGACGGTCGCCGGCCCCAACGGCGCCATCCGCGGCATCGCCGAGCAGCCGCCGTCGATCGCCATCGGCCCCAACGCCGAGGTGCTGCGACGCCTGGAGTTGACGGTGACGCGCCGCCTCGACGGCCTGCTCCAGGGCGACTACCGGGGCCTGGTGCCCGGCCACGGCAGCGAGCTCGGCGAGACGCGCGCCTACCAGCCCGGTGACGACGTCCGCCGCATCGACTGGAACGTCACCGCCCGCAGCCAGGACGCCCACGTCCGCGAGACGATCGCCGATCGCGAGCTCGAGACCTGGGCCCTCGTCGACCTCTCCCCCAGCGTCCGCTGGGGAACCGCCGACTGCGAGAAGCGCGACCTGGCGTTCGCCTCCCTGGCGGCCGTCGGGTTCATCACCCAGCGCGCCGGCAATCGCATGGGTGCCGTGGCACTGTCGCCCGACCGCTCGGTGGTCGCCCCGGCACGCGGCGGTCGGGTCCAGCTCCAGAGCCTGCTCCGTCAGGTCCTGTCGGTGGCTCGTGACGAGTCACCCGGCACGGTCGACCTGGCCGCCGGGCTGACCCGGCTCAACGGCATGGTGCGCCGCCGTGGCCTGCTGGTGGTCATCTCCGACTTCCTCGGTGACGGCTCGTGGGAGCGTCCGCTCCGGGCGCTGTCGGCCCGCCACGAGACGCTGGCGGTGGAGGTCGTCGACCCCCGAGAGCTCGAGCTGCCCGACGTCGGGCTCATCGAGCTGCAAGATCCCGAGACCGGTCGCGTGCTCGAGGTCGCCACCGGCGACAAGGCCGTCCGGGCCCGCTTCGCCGAGGCCGCCGCCGCTCAACGAGAGCAGGTGGCGCGCAGCATCCGCAGCGCCGGCGCCGACCACCTGGTCCTGCGCACCGACGGTGACTGGCTGCGCGACCTCGTCCGCTTCGTATCCCTGCGCCGCGAGCGCATCGAGTCCCTCGCGAGGGCCCGCACATGACCTTCCTCTCCCCCGAACGCCTCTGGCTCATCGTCGCCGTGGTGGCGCTCGCCGCCGCCTACGTGGTGCTCCAAGGGCGCCGCAAGCAGTACACGATGCGGTTCACCAACCTCGACCTGCTCGGCGCCGTGGCACCGAAGCGGCCGGGCTGGCGACGGCACGTGCCAGCGATGTTCTTCCTGCTGGCCATCGCCTCGCTCGTCGTCGGCTTCGCCAAGCCCGTCGCCGAGCAGCAGGTGCCACGCGAGCGGGCCACCGTCGTGATGGCCATCGACGTGTCGCTGTCGATGATGGCCGACGACGTCGACCCGTCGCGGATCGACGCCGCCAAGGCCGCCGCCACCTCGTTCATCGACATCATCCCGCCGCAGCTCAACGTGGCGCTGGTGGCCTTCAACGGCTCGGCCAACGTCAAGGTCCCCCCCACGACGGACCGGACTCGGCTGCGCGATGCCATCGCCAGCCTCGAGCTCGGCGAGCGGACCGCCATCGGCGAGGCCATCTTCGCCAGCCTCGACGCCGTCGAGGCCGTCCCGGCCCAGGCTGAAGGCACCGCACCGGCCCACATCGTGGTCATGTCCGACGGCGACACGACCATCGGCCGCCCGAACAGCGTCGCCGCCAAGAAGGCCAAGGAGCTCGGCATCCCCGTCTCGACGATCGCCTTCGGCACCGACGCCGGCGAGATCGTGGACCCGTCGACCGGCGAGGTGACCCCGGTCGCCGTCAACCGCGACGCGCTGTCGGACATCGCCGAGGACACCGGCGGCCGTTTCTTCGAGGCCGCCAGCGAGGGCGAGCTGTCGGAGGTCTACGCCAACATCGGCACCCAGGTCGGCTACACGACCGAACAGACCGAGGTCTCGACCGTCTTCATCGGCGGCGCCCTGGCGCTGCTGTCGCTGACGAGCGTGCTCAGCCTCGTCTGGTTCAGCCGCCTGCCCTGAGCGCCGCGACCCGGTCGGCGGTCAGGAGCCGACGACGGCGTCGGCTCGCTCCGAGACGACCTTGGAGCTGCCACCCGGCTGCATCGAGACGCCGTAGAGGCAGTCCGCCGCCTCCATCGTGCGCTTCTGGTGGCTCACGATCACGAGCTGGGCGTCCTGGCGGAACTCCTCGACGAGCCCCAAGAAGCGATGCAGGTTCATGTCGTCGAGGGCGGCCTCGACCTCGTCCATGACGTAGAACGGCGACGGCCGGCTGCGGAACACGGCGAACAGGTAGGCCAGCGCCGTCAGCGACCGCTCGCCGCCCGACAGCAGCGAGAGCTTCTTCACGTTCTTGCCCGAAGGCTTGGCCTCGACCTCGATGCCCGTCTCGAGCAGGTTGTCGGGGTCGGTCAGCTTCAACCCGCCCTGGCCGCCGGGGAACAGCGTCTGGAACAGGTGCTCGAAGTTGGCCGCCACGTCGGCGAAGGCCGCGGCGAAGACGGTGACGATCTCCTCGTCGATCACCTTGATGATCTTGTGCAGCTCCCGGCGCGAGGCCTTGACGTCGTCGAGCTGCCCCTGGAGGAACTCGTGGCGCTGCTGGAGCTCGTCGTACTCCTGGAGCGCCAGCGGGTTGATCGGCCCCATGATCCGCAGCTCGCGCTCGAGGTCCCGGACGCGCGCCGCCGGCGACACGCCGTCGGCCAGCTCGGGCCGGGGTGCCTCCATCGCTGCGGCGGGCTCGACGTCGAGCTCACGCCGCACCATCTCGGTCGTCGTCTCGATGCGCAGGGTCAGCTCGGCGTCTTCGACCTCGGTGCGCTGCATGCGCTCGCGCAGCTCGGTGAGCTCGCGCTCGCGCGCCGCTCGCTCGCGCCGCAGCTCGTCGAGGGCGACCGTCACGGCCCGCACCTCCTCGGACTGCTTGCGCCGGCGCTCGCGCAGGTCGCCCAGGCGCAGCTCGATCTCGGCGAGGCGCTCGGCGACGTGGGCGGAGAGCCGTTCGGTGGCCACGAGCCGGGCCTCGAGCGCCACGCGTCGCTCGGCGAACTCCTGGCGCTGGGTGGCGTGATGCGCCAGGCGCCGGTCGATCTCCGCCGTGCGCTTCTCCAGGAACTGGCGCCGCTCGTCGACGGCGGCCTGGCGCATCCCGAGGTCGGTTCGGGTCGCACCCACCTCGGCGGCGCGCTCCTCGAGCAGGGTGCGGGCGTCGCCCATCTGCTGCCCCCGCTCGACCCGGGCGTGCTCGTCGGCCTCCAGAGACGGGAGTTGCGCCTCGAGCTCGGCGATGCGCTCGCGCTCCCGCTCGACGCGCTCGGTCAGATCGGCCAGGTGCGCCGCCAGCGCCTCGCGCTCGGTCTGTGCGTCGCGCCGGTCGGTCTCGACCCGTTGCAGGCCGTCGCCGGCCGCCGCCAACCGGCCGTCGTTGTCGTCGAGGCGGCGCGACAGCTCCTGCTCGGCGCGTCGGCTCTCGTCGAGCGAACGACTGGCCTCGTCGAGACGGCGGCGGGCCACCTCGGCGGCGGCAGCGGCGTCCGTCGCCCGGTGTCGCGCCTCGTCGAGCGCGGCGCCGGTGGCGCCGGTGCCGCCGGCGCCGAGGCGCCAGCCGGCCGACCCGAAGCGATCCCCGCCCGCGGTCACGACCACCAGGTCGGGGTGGATGAGCGCCACGTCGAGCGCCGCCGCCCAGCCACCCTCGACCACGACCGCCCGCCCGACGAGACGGTCGAGCAGCGCGTCGACGTCGGCGCGCCCGCTGCGCACGTGCGTCCGCACCGACTCGCCCGCAGTCGGCGGCAGCAACGGCGACGGCGCCGGACCCCCGAGCGCCAGCACGGCGCCGGGCAGCTCGGCCGCCGACAGCTCGGTGAGGGCGCGCCGTCCGGCGTCGACCGACTCGACGACCACGGCGGCGAGCGCCTCGGCCGCCGCCGCCTCGAACGCCTGCTCCCAGCCCGGGTCGATCTCGATCAGGTCGGCGAGGGTGCCGAGCACGCCGTCGACGTCGGCGAGCCGCTCGGTGCCGGCGCGCGAGCGCGCCTCGTCCAGCGCCAACGCCAGCGCCTCCGCCCGGGCCGTCCAGCTGCGGTGATCCGCCTCGGCCGTCGCCACCGCCGCCTCGGCGGACGCCACCATGGCCTCGGCGTCGGCGCAACGCTTCTCGGCGGCGTCGAGGGAGTCGACCAACGGCAGCTCCGCTTCTTCGGCGGCGTTCAGCTCGCTGCGCAGGCGCTCGGCCTCGCTGCCCAGGCGTGCCGCCTTCTCGTCGAGTCCGTCGATGCGCTGCGTCGCCCGCGCCAGCTCCTGCTCCCCGCGGGCCAACGCCGAACGCAACGCCGCCAGCTCGCCGCGGACCTCGGCTGCATGGCCCGACGGTGCCGGCACGCCCTCGCCCCACTCCTGTTCGAACGCGGCGCGCTGGGCAGCCAGGTCGGTCTCGGCCGCGGCCAGCGCCTCGAGCGCCGGCGCCAGCTCCGCCGCCTCGGCGAGCACGGCCTCGAGTTCGTTGCGCAGGTTCTCGGCCTCGGCTTCGAGGGTGGCGACGACGGCCTGGTCGACGAAGGCGTCGCGCTCGCGCTCGAGACCGCGGTGCCGCTCGGCCAGCAGGGACACCAGGCCGCGGGCACGCTCGTTGAGCGACTCGTACTCGGCGAGCTGATCACCGAGGTCGTCGCCGCCCATGGCGCTCAGGCGCGCCTCGGTCGACAGCACCCGGGTGTCCAGATCGGCGAGGACCTTCTTCAGCTCCCCGTCGGCGGCACCGAGCTCCTGGCGCCGGGCGCTGTTCGCCTCGAGGCGCTTGCGCAGCGCCACGAGCTCCTGACCGGCGACGTGGACGCGCAGGGCGTGCAGCTCGGCCACGAGGTCGCCGTGGCGCCGCGCCGCCTCGGCCTGGCGCTCGAGTGGCCGCAGCTGGCGCCGCACCTCACGCAGCAAGTCCTGCAGGCGCGTCAGGTTCGACTCGGTGGAGGCGAGCCGGCGCTCGCTCTTCTCACGCCGCTTGCGGTACTTGAGGACGCCCGCCGCCTCTTCGATGATCGCCCGCCGCTCCTCCGGCTTGGCGTTGAGCACGGCGTCGATCTGGCCTTGGGAGATGATCACGTGCTGCTGGCGGCCCACGCCGCTGTCCGAGAGCAGCTCCTGGATGTCGAGCAACCGGCACGGCACGCCGTTGAGGGCGTACTCGCTCTCGCCGGAGCGGAACAGCGTGCGCGTGATCGTCACCTCGGTGAACTCGATCGGGATCTGTCCGTCGCCGTTGTCGATCGCCAGGCTGACCTCGGCCCGACCCAGGGCGTTGCGCTTGTCCGTGCCGGCGAAGATGACGTCTTCCATCTTCTGCGATCGCACCGCCGACGGCGCTTGGGCACCGAGCACCCAGGCGATGGCGTCGACGACGTTCGACTTGCCCGAGCCGT
>CAZYKR010000115.1:0-4394 GCA_964648005.1 uncultured Iamiaceae bacterium | reverse complement strand
TGAAGCCCTTCAAGGTGAGGCTCTTGAGATGCACGCCCTACTCCGCGATCGCTCCTAGAGAAGCCCCTCCCGCGTCCGGCACGGGGCGTAGCGCGACCCTAGCGGGCCGCCTCCGGCACCCTGTGCATCCCCTCCACCCGGAGACTCACATCTGGCACTGTTCGCAGTAGTACGTGCTGCGGCCGGCGAACTTGGCCTTCACGACCGTGCCCCGGCACCGCCGGCACGGCAGCTTCTCGCGGTCGTACACCTGGTGGTACTCCTGGTACTCGCCCGGCTTGCCCGACGGGTCGACGTACTGCTGATCCGACAGCGTCGAGCCGCCGTACTTGATGGCGTCGTGCAGGGTCTCGACCACGGCGCGGTAGAGGCGCCGGATCTCCTGCGTCGACAGCGACTCGGTCGTCCGGTCATAGCGCAGGCCGGCGGCGTGCAGGATCTCGTCGGAGTAGATGTTGCCGATCCCGGCGATGATCTTCTGATCCATCAGGAACGCCTTGAGCTTCATGTTGTGGGCACGCAGCAGGTGCCCGAAGTCCACCCAGCTCATCGGCTGCTCGACCGGATCGATGCCGAGCTCGGCCAGCTCGGGGACGTCGCGCTCGAGATCGTCGGGGGCGGTCACGAACAGCTCACCGAACGTGCGCGGATCGACGAAGCGGAGCTGACCGCCCTGGGTGAAGGTGATCACCACGTGGGTGTGCTTGATCGCCGGATCCTTGGCGGCGAGTCGCAGCAGCTGGCCGCTCATGCCGAGGTGCACCACCAGCACCTCATCGGAGTCGAGCTTGACCAGCAGGTACTTCCCCCGCCGCGTCACCGCCGTGATCTTCGCCCCCTCGAGGCGCGAGGTGAACTGCTTGCGGTTGGCGTGGCGCCGGATCGACCGGTTGTTGGTCACGTCGACGGTCTTGATCTTCTTGCCGACGATGTCGCGCTCGAGCTCGCGCCGGATCGTCTCCACCTCGGGTAGCTCAGGCATCGGTCCCCTCCCCCATCGCACCACCACCATCGACGCGCAGGTGCACCAGCGCCGCAGCGGCGGCATCCTGCTCGGCGAGCTTCTTCGACCGTCCGGACCCGGTGCCCACGACATCGCCGTCGATGGCGACGGCGGCGTGGAACACCTTGTCGTGGTCGGGCCCTTCGTCCGTGACGGCGTACGAGAGCACCCCCGCGGCGCGGCGGGCGACCAGCTCCTGCAGCTGGGTCTTGTGGTCGTGGCCCCCCGGTCCGGCTGCGGCATCGACGATGTGGCCGCCGAGCCGAGCGAGCACCAGGCGCGCCGCCTGGTCCGGGCCGCCGTCCAGGAACAAGGCGCCGATCACGGCCTCGAACGCGTCGGCCAGGATCGACTGCTTGGTGCGGCCGCCGCTGGCGTCCTCTCCCTTGCCGAGCCGCAACACGGCGCCGAGCCCCAGCTCGTCACCGACCTCGGCCAGCACGGGCGCGGACACGACCCGGGCCCGCAGCTTGGCGAGCGCGCCTTCGTGCAGCTCCGGGTACGTCCGAAAGATGTGGTCGGTGACGACCACGCCGAGGACCGCGTCGCCCAGGAACGCGAGGCGCTCGTTGGACGCATACCCAGCGTGCTCGGCACACCAGGAGCGGTGGGTGAGGGCCTGTGCCAGCAGCTCGGGGTCGTCGAAGTCGTGGCCGAGCCTCGCCATGAGGTCGGTCGCCGCCGTGGACCGGGCGGGATCTGCGAGCGTCACCGCCACGCGCCCTGCCTCGTCCCGACGCTGCGCGCGCCCGTCGGCCGGTCGCTCGTCAATCAGTCCCCAGCTTGGCGACGATGTAGTCGACGGCGTCACGCACCGTCTTGAGGTCGTTGAGGTCCTCGTCCTCGATGCGGAAGCCGACCGAGCGCTCGCCGAGCTCCTCCTCGAGCGCCTCGACCAGCTCGATCAACGCCAACGAGTCGGCGTCGAGGTCGTCGGCGAACGAGTCGCCTTCGCCGATGCCGGCGGGATCGATCTCGAGGATGTCGGCTAGGCGGTCGCGGATGAGGTCGAGGACGTCCTGGCGGTCCATGGGGCTCTGCTCCATGTGGGTCTCGGCGGGCACGGGTGCTCCTGGCAGGTGCGTGCCGGGTCAGCTCGGACCCGGGCAAGGCGGCGGAGTGTACCGGATCGCGGCCAACCGCTGCCGGTTCACCCCTTGTGACCTGCGGGTTCGCGGCGCCGGGGCCTCAGCTGGGTGCGACGGCGTCGCGCAGGTGCGCCACGACGTCGCCAGCGACCATCTCGGCGGCGACCCGGCAGGCGTTGACCACCGCTCGGATACCCGAGGAGCCGTGGGAGATGATGCAGACGCCGTCGACGCCCAGGAGCATGGCGCCGCCGGTGTTGTCGGGATCGAGCTGGGCGTACAGGGGGCTCAGCGCCGGCCACAGCACCTCGGACGCCTGCTGGGCCTCGGGCGTCGAGCCGAAGACCTCGAGCAGCGCCGCGACCAGCGAACGCATCGAGCCCTCGAGGGTCTTGAGCGCCACGTTGCCCGTGAAGCCGTCGGTCACGATCACGTCGACGTCGTCCGTCATGATGTCGCGCCCCTCGACGTTGCCCACGAAGCTGGCGCCGGTCGACCCGATCCAGGCGCCGTCGGCGAGCAGCGTGTGGGTCTCCTTGACCAGCGGGTTGCCCTTGGTCGGCTCTTCACCGATGGAGAGCAGGCCGACACGCGGCGAGGCGATGCCGTACCGGTCGCGGGCGAACACGGCGCCCATCTGGGCGAACTGGACCAGCCACTCGGGCTGGCACTCGGCGTTGGCGCCTGCGTCGAGGAGCACGGTGGGTCGCTCGGAACCCGGCACCGGGATGGGTGTGGCGATGGCCGGCCGCTTCACACCCTTGATCCGTCCCATCCGCAGCAGGGCGCTGGCCATCGTGGCACCCGTGTTGCCGGCGCTGACCATGGCGCAGGCCCGGCCGTCGCGCACGGCCTCGGCGGCACGCACGAGCGACGAGTCCTTCATGGTGCGCACCGACGACCCCGGGTCGGCGTCCATGGCGATGACCTCGGAGGCCTCGATGATCTCGAGGCCTCCGGCGTCACCGATCTCGTCGGCACGGCCGACCAGCACGATCGGCACGCCGAGCTCGGCGGCGGCCTGTGTGGCGCCCTCGACGATCTCGCCGGGCGCCTTGTCGCCGCCCATGGCGTCGAGGGCGATGGGGAGCGACAGCTGCATCGGGTCAGTCGACGTCGATCGCCTGGCGGTTGTTGTACCAGCCGCAGTTGCCGCACACGACGTGTGGCAGCTTGGCCGCACCGCAACGGGGGCACGTGCTGCGCGACGGCGTGTCGAGGCGCCAGTTCGAAGCCCGGCGGCTCCGGCTCTTGGCCTTGGAGGTCTTCTTCTTCGGGACGGCCATGGTGGTTCTCTCAGACGGTTGTCGGCCCGGGGCGAACCGGCAAGGGTAGCGGGGCCCGGTCCGAGGACACCAGCCGGTGCGACGTCACCGGACGCGGCCGCTCACCTCGACCAGGGTCGAGAGGTCGCCGTAGTCCGTGAAGAACGACCGCTGCTCGCTGGGCTCGGGCGCGCGACCCGCCAGGCACCCCAGCACGATCGGAAAGGTGTCGACCAACGGCGCGCCCTCCACCTCGGCATCGCACCCCTCGGGCAATCGCATGGCGTTCAGGGCGCCGAAGCGCTCCCGCAGGTTGGCGTCCGTCCAGGCGTCGTAGCGCTTCGACCAGTCGAAGGTCAGTTTCGACCCATGGTCGGATTGCACGATGATCACCGCATCGGGATCGGTGGCGACGATGCGATCGATCGCCGCCAGCAGATCCGCGTTGAGGCATCGGACGTCGTTGACGTAGGCATCGACACGCTCCGATCCCGAGAGGTTCGAGCCCTGGATCCATTCGCTGCGCAGCGAGCAGTCGGGCGCGTAGCGGATCGGCTCGTGCGGGGACAGGATGTGCGCGAACAAGAAGAAGGGCTCCAGCTCTGCCGCCTCGGCACGCTCGGCGTCGAGCTGATCGAGCACACCTGCCGGGGTCTGGTGGGCTCCCCGGCCCCAGACGAGCGCGAACGGTATCGTCGCCAGCAGCGCCCGCAGCGGATCCGACGACCACGGCGCACCGCCGGCCCCTGTGAGGCAGGTGTCGGCGAGGTCGGGGTCGCACGCCCCCCAGTCGTAGACGCCGGCGGGGGCGTAGATGAACGAGTACCCCTCGGCGCGCAGCGCCTCGACGACCGGGTTGTCCCCACGCACGACGGGACCGACCTCGTCGTACACCCGTGCGTTGGCGTCCGGCGCCAACGTCGAGGCATCCGTCCACGGGTACGTCATGAGCAGCGTCGACGCCAGCGAGAGGTGGGTGTGCGGGTAGGCGGCGTTCGTGGTCTCGGACACGGCGAAGCCCCGCTGGCGCAACGCCTC
>CAZYKR010000114.1:0-12970 GCA_964648005.1 uncultured Iamiaceae bacterium | reverse complement strand
CGAGGTCGAGGTGAAGGCATGAACGGCGGACCTCTATCCTTGACCGGGCAGTCAACAAGCTGTGGGGGGACGCGATGACGACGGTGGATGAGCTCGCCGAACAGGCCGACGGCGGGGAGCACCCCGCCGACCTCGTCTACGGGTCCTTCACCGACGATCCGCCGTGGTTGGTCGATCCCGCCACCATGGCGTGGCGCGAGGGTGTCGACGCCTTGCGGGCGCGCAACCAGGCCGAGGTCCCGGAGCTGGTGCGGCGCACCACCTTCCCTCCGGGCGTGCGCATCGTGCGGGTGACCCGCAAGCTCGGCACCGCCGTCGGCCTGTGGGCCGTCGGCGCCCGTCGCAAGGGCGGCAGCGCCTCGCGCGCCGACGTCTCGCGCCGTGTGCGCATCGCCGCCGAGCAGCTCGGACCCACCTACATCAAGTTGGCGCAGATCGTCTCGTCGGGCGAAGGCCTGTTCCCCGAAGAGCTGGTCTCTGAGTTCAAGAAGTGCCGGGACAGCGTGCCACCCGAGCCGTTCGCCTCGGTGCGGGCCGTCATCGAGGCGGACTTCGACCGGCCGCTCGAGGCCATCTTCGCCACCTTCGACCGCACGCCGCTGGCGGCGGCGTCGATCGCGCAGGTCCACGCCGCCACCCTGCGCACCGGCGAGCGCGTGGTCGTCAAGGTCCAGCGCCCGACCGTCGCCAAGCTGGTCAAAGAGGACATCCGCATCATGGCGTGGCTGGCGCCGTTCCTCGTCGGTCGCATCCCTGTCGCGGCGCTCGCCAACCCACCGGCACTCGTGGACCTGTTCGCCGAGACCATCTCCGAAGAGCTCGACTTCCGGCTCGAGGCGCAGAACATGCTCGACGTGGCCAAGGCCTTCGCCGACGTCGGCCAGCGCGGCTACGCCATCCCCCGTCCCCATCCCGAGCTCGTCACGCCGCGCGTCCTGGTGATGGAGCGCTTCGACGGCTACGCCTTCTCCGACGTCGTCGGCATGCAGGAGGGCGGCGTCGACACCGAGGCTGTCGTGCGCGCCGGCATGATCGGGTTCATGGAAGGGTGCATGATCCACGGCATCTTCCACGGCGACCTGCACGGCGGGAACCTGATCGTGCTGCCCGACGGCCGGGTGGGGCTGTTGGACTTCGGCATCACCGGCCGCATGAACGAGTTCAAGCGGATGGCGTTCCTGCGGATGCTCGTCGGCGCCTCGATGAACGACGTCCGATCCCAGGTCGAGGCCTTCCGCGACCTCGGCGCCCTGCCGCTCGACGTCGACGTCGACGCCATCATCCGCGACCTCAACCTCGACGGACCGCCGATCGATCCCACCCAGCTCAGCCAGGAACAGATGCTCGAAGAGATCCAGAAGGCGGTGAAGGGCCTCCTCGAGTACGGCGCTCGGCTCCCCAAGGAGCTGATGCTGTTCATCAAGAACATGATGTTCCTCGACGGCGCCATCGCCACGCTGGCGCCGAACCTCGACCTGTTCACCGAGATCGCCAACATCTCGATGTACTTCGCCGAGACGCACGGCGAGCGCATCGCCGCCGACCTCGGCATGGAGGCCCAGGCGTGGGAGATGGACCTCACCGGGGTCAAGGCCAGCTTCGGCGTGAACCCCGACGAGACGTCATCGCTCACCTATCAGGACCTCCAGGAGCGCCGAGCGCAGATCCGTGAGCGCTGGGAGTCCGGCGCCAAGCGCAAGCGCCGGCGCAGCCTCCGCAAGAAGGGTTGACCATGGCATCGCTCGACACCACCCCGGCCACCGACATCGTGGTGGTCGCCGACGACCGCGGCTGGCTCGATGCCCTCGTGGCGGCGCAGCGGTGGAACCATCGCGTGCGCGGCGCCGACTCGATCGCGCTCGCCGTCGAGACGTCGGCCGACCGGCCCACGCTGATCGTGGTCCGCCCCTCCGACCCCGCCGCCGCCATCGACACCTTGCGGACGCTCGGGCTGGACCAGCCATCCCTGTCGGTGGTGCTCGTCGCCCGTGACGTCACGGTCGACCTGCTGCGCTCGGCGATGTTGGTCGGCGTCGGCGACGTGCTCACCGACGGGGCACCCGACGACAGCCGCCTGTGGCAAGAGGTGCTGGACGCGGCGCAACGACTCGCCGACCAGACGGCGCCGGTCGGCGAGGAGCCCGGCAAGATCGTGCTGTGCACATCGGCCGTCGGCGCCGAGGGCGCCACGTCGGTGGCGTGCAACCTCGCCGTTGCTCTGGCCCGGTCGAGCCGTCGGGTGGTACTCGTCGAGGGCGACCACCGCTTCGGCGACGTGCGCGAGACGATGGGGCTGCTCGGAGCCACCACCGGCGGCAAGACCACCGACCGGCGCTTCTCCTCGACCTGGCTCGGGCCGTACCTGCACCGCCACATGGCATCGGGCGTCACGGTGATGCTCCCGCCGCACGAGCTCACTACCGTCGAGGACTTTCCGTCCCGTACCGTCGTCGAGGCGCTGGGCGTGCTGCAGACGCGCGCCGAGATCATCGTCGTCGACGCGCCGTTCTGGGTGACCGAGACGCACCGTCTGCCCGCCTTCGCCGACCTGACCCTGCTGATCAGCAAGGACGCCCCGCGGCACCTGGCCAAAGCTCGTACCGCGGCCCGCGTGCTCAAGCCGTACACCCCGACGACGCGCCTGGTGATCTCGAACTACCTCGAGGGTCGCACACCCAAGCGCAAGGACCTGGCGATCGCGCTGGGCCTGGAGACGATCGCACGGTTGCCCGACTCGCCGGGGCTCGAGACCTTCGCCGCCGAAGGCACCCCGATCGTCGTGGCCGAGCCCGCATCGCCCTACGCCGGCGCCGTCGGCGAGCTCGCCGAGGCAGTGCTCGCCTGGTCGGCACCGGAGCAGGCCTGACCAGACGGCGCGTAATCGGCTCGAAGCTGCAGGCGTCGGGCTGGCACCATCGGCACCCCCTCCACAGGGGACACGACCGATGGAAACCACCACCGCACCGGACGCCGCCATGGCGTTCGCCGCGTCGGTGGACGACACGACCGGGCCAGCCGACATCATCGACCAGCTCGCGCTTGCGCCGTTCATCAGCGGCGAGCAGCCCTGCACCCGCTCGATCAACCTCGAACGGGTGCGCGACGACGCGCGCCTGCTCCCCGAGGGCGTGGAACCGGTGCGTCGGGTTCGGCTCGAACGCGTCACCGTGTCCCTCGCCGTGGGCGAGGGGTGGACGGTGCGGGTGTGGCACCACGCCGACGCCACGGCCCAGGTCACCGTCCTCGGCCGCACCGACCTGCTCGTCGACGAGATCCTGCTCGCCGCAACCGACGGCGCCATCGAGCCCGAGGCGACCGACGATCCTGACGTGGCCCTCGGCTTCTGGCGTCTGGGCCAACACGGGCCGCGGCGTTCGGCCCGCACGATCGATGCGCCGGCCTGGGTCGACGTGCGCGCCAACTACACCGCACCAGCGGCCGAGGCATTCGATCGCTTGATGGGCCTCGATCCGCTCGTGCTGACCGGGCGCCTCGTCCTGCTGCACGGCCCGCCGGGCACAGGCAAGACCACCGCACTGCGGGCACTGGCGCGGGCCTGGTCCGATTGGTGCTCCGTCAGCTATGTAGTCGATCCCGAGGCGTTGCTCGGCAACCCCGGGTACCTGCTCGAGATCCTGCTGAACGGCCACGACGAGGCCAAGCGCTGGCAGCTGCTGATCCTCGAGGACTGCGATGAGTTGCTGCGTGCCGATGCCAAGGCGGAGACCGGCCAGGGGCTCGCCCGCCTCCTCAACGTCACGGACGGGCTGCTCGGTCAGGGCACGGAGACCCTGGTGTGCCTGACCACCAACGAGACCCTGGCACGCCTGCATCCGGCGATCGTGCGGCCCGGCCGATGCCTGGCGTCGATCTACGTCGACCGCCTCACGCGCGCCGAGGCCGTCGCCTGGCTCGGCCGCCGCGACGGCATCGGGCCGAACGGAGCGACGCTCGCCGAGCTCTGCGCGCTGCGCGGCGACCTGCTCACGGTTGCCGCCGACGAGCCCCCGGTACCGACGGGCCAGTACCTCTAGGGCGAGGGGTCACCGTCGCGAGGTGTTCGGCGCCGCACGATGCGTACGGCAAGGACCCCCCACACCAGCACGGCGACGAGCCACTGGAGCCCACGACGAAGCGTCCACCCAGGGTCACCCGGAGACAGCAGCACGCCGTTGTTCGGTGCGTACATGAACCAACCCTGGTCGAGCGTCGGCGCCTCGAGCACCTCCAGACTCAGCACCGCGGCGATCAGGGCGAGGCCCGACGCCACCACGACGACGACACGCTGTCGGTCGTCGAGGGGAACCATCCGGGCTCCCGGACGCCTCAGGACCGCGCACGACGCGACGCACCACAGGCCGACGGCCACGAACCGAACAGCGCCGACGAGCATGGCCCGAAGGGCGACCCCGTACGAGTCCAGCGGCTCGTACGTGTAGTACCGCCGGGACACGCCGGTCCACAGTTCCGACTCCGAGCCGACCAAGAGCTCCACCGTCAGGTAGGCGAGAACGGCGAGTCCCAGGCCGAGCACGACGACCACCACCGTCCGCTGGCGATCATCGAGCGCCGTCACCCGTCCTCGCCGATGCTCTGGGTGTCGTCCCAGCGGGCCAGGACCCAGCCGTGTCGTGTCAGGCGTCGACCGACGTCGAGATGGTCGAGCTCCGCCGTTCGAACGAACTCCTCCCAAGCGACCCGCACGGCGCGAACGGTACCGGTGCTGGCCATCCTGCGCTCTGGTGGCGGCCCTGCTCCCGCACGCGGCACGCTCAGAACAGGCGCAGCTCGTTGGACTCGATGCCGCGCAGCTCGTCGTAGTCGACCTCGACCCAGCGCAGGCCACGCGCCTCGGCGAGCACACGGGCCTGGGGCTTGACCACCTGCGCCACGAAGATGCCCTGCACCGGTCGCAGCGTCGGATCACGATCCATGCGCTCGAGGTAGCGCGCCAGCTGCTCGACGCCGTCGATCTCGCCGCGGCGCTTCACCTCGATGGCCACCGCGCCACCGTCGGCGTCGCGACACAGGAGGTCGACCGGGCCGATGTCGGTGGGGAACTCCCGCCGGACCAGCGTCAACCCCTCGGCGATCGCCTCGGGGTTGGCGGCCAACAGCTCCTGCAGGTGCGCCTCGACGCCGTCCTTGACCAGCCCCGGGTCGATGCCGAGCTCGTGCGCCGAATCGGACACGACCTCCTCGAGCGTGATCGTCAACGTCTCGCCCTTGGGGTTGCGCACGACCCAACGCCCCTCCTCCTCGACGAGCGTGTTGGGCGCGTTCATCCAGTTGAGCGGCTTGTACGCCCCACCATCGGCGTGGATGGCGACGCAACCGTCCGCCTTGACCATGATCAGCCGCACGGCCGACGGCAGGTGCGCCGCCAGGCGCCCTGCATAGTCGACCGAGCAGCGAGCGATGACGAGCCGCACGGGCGACTCAGGTGAACGTGGCGCGCCCGGCGTCGAGGACGATGCGCCCGTCGCCGCCGGCGGTCTGGAACACGGCCTCGCCGTCGCCGGTGCGCCAGATCGAGATCGTCAGGGCCTCGCCCGGCATCACGGGCGAGCTGAAGCGACCCTCCATCCCGGTGAACTTCGCCGGGTCTCCCTCGCAGAGCTCGGCGAGCAGCGCCCGACCGGTGAAGCCGTAGGTGCACAGGCCGTGGAGGATCGGACGGTCGAAGCCGCCGAGCGCGGCGAACGCCGGGTCCGAGTGCAAGGGGTTGCGGTCACCGCTGAGGCGGTAGATCAGCGCTTGGTCGTCGCGGGTCTGATAGGTGATGGACGCGTCGGGGTCGCGCTCGGGCGGCACGTTGCGCGGACCCGACGGACCGCGGTCGCCGCCCCAGCCGCCCTCGCCCCGGATGAACGCCGACATCACGTTCTTGAAGATGGGCTGGCCCGTCTCGGCCAGCACCGAGGTGGCGGTCACCTCGACCACGGCACCCTTGCCCTTGTCGTAGATGCCGGTGATCTCGCCGGTCGTCGTGACCGTGCCCTCGACGGGAATCTCGCCGTAGAGCTCGATGGCCTGCTCGCCGTGCACGAGCATCGCCGGGTTGAACGTCCCGATCTTGGCGAAGGCGCCGAACGTCCCCGTGCCGAGCACGACCGCCATCGTCGGCAGGACCCGCTGGGGCGTGTCCATCGTGTTCTCGGTGGTGAACGTCAGGTCGCCCGTGCCGCAGCCGACACCGAGGGCGTAGAGGATGGCGTCCTTGGAGTCCCACGAGTGGTCCATGGGATCGCCCTTGGCGCCGAGGGCGTTGGGATCGATGGGCATCAGGACCTCCTCAGGCCTCGTCCATGCCGCGCATGTCGGCGTTGGGGCGGGCGGTGGCGAGCAGCTCTTCGACGAGCGGGCCCATGCGGGTCGGGTCGTCGACCGGCTCGGTGCTGGGACCGATGTGCCAGCTCTCGGCGATGCCGAGGCGCATGCCGGTGACGTCGAACACCCGACCGGTGACCCCGGCGGACTCCTCCGAGGCGAGCCACGTGATGATCGGCGCGATCCAGCGTGGCGACATCTTCTCCTTGATCTCCTCCGGCGCTGCACCCATGCCGAGGTTCTCGGTCATGCGGGTCAGCGCAGCAGGAGCGATGGCGTTCACGGTGACGCCGTAGCGCGCCAACTCCTTGGCGGCGATGATCGTGAAGGCGGCGATGCCGGCCTTGGCAGCGCCGTAGTTCGTCTGGCCGACGTTGCCGTAGATGCCCGACGGCGACGACGTGTTGATGATGCGCGCCGACACGTCCTCGCCGGCCTTGGAGCGCTCCCGCCAATGGGCGGCGGCGAAGTGCGACGGTCCGGCAGTGCCCTTGAGGTGCACCTGGATCACGGCGTCCCACTCGGCCTCGGACATGTTGACGAGCATCTTGTCGCGCAGGATGCCGGCGTTGTTGACCAGCACGTCGAGCTTGCCGAAGGTGTCGACCGCCTGAGCGACCAGACGCTCGGCGCCCGCCCACGTCGAGATGTCGTCGGTGTTGGCGACCGCCTCCCCACCGGCGGCGACGATCTCGTCGGCCACCTCCTGGGCGGGGCCGGCCTCGGAGCCTTCGCCCGACATGGACCCGCCGAGGTCGTTCACGACGACCTTGGCGCCGTGCTCCGCCAGCATCAGCGAGTGCTCTCGCCCGATGCCGCGCCCGGCGCCGGTCACGATGCAGACGCGCCCCTCACACAGACCTGCCATGGTTCGGTCCCCCTTGTTCGACCACAGGATCGGCGGAAGGCTACCGGTGCGGACGCCGGGGCCGGAACTCCGCGTGGCAGGGTGCCACCACCGAGGGCGCCGAGGCTGGTGAACTAGACGACGTGCGTCCCCGATCACGCCGACGGCGCGTCATCGCCCTCATCGCCTGCGCCGCAGTCCTCGTGCTGGTCGTCGCCGGTTTCGCCATCGATCAGGCGCGCCACGACGGCACGGTCGCCCGCAACGTCGCCCTCGACGGGACCCTGATCGGCGGAGCCACCGACGCCGAGCTGCAGGATGCAGTCCACGACACAGCCGAGGCGTGGGCGGCGGTGCCCGTCACCGTCGAGACGCCCGCCGGACCGTTCGAGACGACGCTCGGTGACCTCGGTGTCACCCTCGACGAGGAGGCGGTCGCCGCCGCCGCGCAGTCCGAAGGCCGGGACGACGGCTGGCTGGCGGAGCTGTGGTCGTGGCTGCGCTCACCGCTGGGGCACCGCGAGGTTGCCCTGGCGTTCGAGCAGGACACGGCACAGGCCACCACCGCGCTCGCCGAGGCCGAGCAGGCGAACCACCGCGACCCGACCGAGCCGACCCTGGCAGCAGGCGCCGACGCCATCACCGTGGTGGCCGGTGCCGACGGCGCCACGCTCGACACGGACGCCGTGGCGCAGCAGGCGCTCGATGCCGCCCGGCGCGGCGAGCGCACGATCACGATCGCCGCCACCACCGTGCCCCTACCACCCGACGTGTCCGAGACCCGGGCCGCCGAGCTGGCCGCCGAAGCGAACGCGTTGGCCGACCAACCGCTCGGCATCTACGTCGACAACAAGTCCGGCCGCTTCGACGCCGACATGGTTCGATCATGGTTCAAGCCGGCGATCGTCGGTGGCGAGCTCGAGGTGACCATCGATCCCGTCGCCGCCCGCGACGACATCACCGGCGTGCTCGGCACGGTCGGGGTTGCCCCCCAGCAGCTGCGCTTCGAGGTCGACCCCGAGGGCAAGGTGGTGATCGTCGACGGCGTCGCCGGCACCGAGTGCTGCACGCCAGAGTCGCTGCAGGGCATCGTCGGCGCCCTGGAAGCGGGCGACGATCGGGTCGACCTGACCCTGGCATCGGTGGCACCCGATCACGACCGGGCCTGGGCCGAGCAGCTCGGCATCACGACGCCCATCGCCACGTTCACCACGCAGCACCCGTGCTGCGCGCCACGCGTGGAGAACATCCACCGCTTCGCCGACCTGATCCGGGGCACGGTCATCCTCCCCGACGAGACGATGAGCGCCAACGACACGGTCGGCCAACGCACCAAGGAGCGCGGCTTCGTCGAGGCGCCGGTGATCGTGGACGGCGAGTTCGCAGAGGACGTCGGCGGTGGGGTCAGCCAGTTCGCCGTGACGCTGTTCAACGCCGCGTTCTACGGCGGCCTCGACATACCCGAGTACCAGTCGCACAGCATCTACATCGATCGCTACCCCTACGGCGTCGAGTCGACGATCTCGTGGGGCGGCCCCGACCTGAAGATCCACAACAACACGCCGACCGGCGTGCTGATCTGGCCGACCTACGACGACACCTCCATCACGGTCACGCTCTACGGCACCCCGTGGATGGCGGGCACGGTCAAGAGCCAATCCGAGTCGCCTGACGGTGCGTGCACTCGGGTCCGCACCGTGCGGGAGCGGACCCTGCTCGGCAACAACGAGACCTCGACCGACGACTTCTACGCCCTCTACCAACCCTCCGAGGGCGTCACCTGCTGAGGACCGGTACCCTCGGCGCCCATGGACCTCGAGACCACCGAGTTTCAGTACGAGCCGCGCATGAGCGACGCCGACGCGCTCATGTGGTCGATCGAGAAGGATCCGCAGCTGCGCTCCACGATCGTGTGGGTGTCGATCCTCGATCGCACCCCCGACCGCGAGCGCTTCGAGCGGGTGATGGAGCGCGCCAGCCGCGTCGTCCCCCGCTTGCGCCAGCGCGTGCTGGGCCACCCGTACTCGATCGCGCCACCGCGGTGGGAGGTCGATCCCAACTTCGACCTCGACTACCACCTGCGCTGGATGAAGGTGATCGGTGACGGCACCGAGCGCGAGGTGTTCGACCTGGCGGCGCCCATCGCCATGCAGGGCTTCGACCGCGCCCGGCCGCTGTGGGAGATGACCGTCGTCGAGGGCCTCGAGGGCGACCGCGCCGCCATCATCGGCAAGGTCCACCACGCCATCACCGACGGCGTGGGCGGCGTCCGGCTGCAGATGGAGATGCTCGACCTCGAACGCTCCCCCGCCGCCGAGAAGCCGATGCCGCCGGCACCCGAGCCCGAGCCGGTCACCGAACGCCGCCGCATCGTCGACGCCATGGGCTACGAGGCGGGGCGCCAGGCCGGGCGTCTGCGCGGCATGGTGCACAGCGCCGCGACGTCGGCGGGCAAGCTCGTCAGCGACCCGATCGGCGTCATCGACGAGAGCCTCCAGACCGCCGCATCGCTCGGTCGCCTGGTCGCCCCGGTGACCGAGCCACTCAGCCCGCTGATGCGCGACCGCAGCCTCAGCGTGCGCTTCGACACCATCGCCATCCCGCTGAACGAGCTCAAGGCGCCGTCGCGGGTCGTCGCCGGCCGGCTCAACGATGCGTTCGTGGCGGGCGTGGCGGGCGGGCTGCGCCGCTACCACGCCGAGCACGGCGTGGAGGTCGACGCGCTGCGCATGACGATGCCCATCAACGTGCGCACCGAGGCCAACGCCCGCACCGCCGGCAACGCCTTCGTCCCGGCCCGCTTCGCCGTCCCGGTCGGCATCGTCGACCCGCTCCAACGCATGGACGCCATCCGCAAGCTCGTCGCCCACCAGCGGGCCGAACCGGCGCTGGCGCTGACCGATGCCGTCGCCGCCATCCTGAACCGCCTGCCGACGACGGCGACGACCGCCGTGTTCGGCTCGATGCTCAAGGGCATCGACTTCATCACGTCGAACGTGCCCGGTGCACCCGTGCCGGTGTACGTCGCCGGCGCCAAGGTCGAGGCGCAGGTAGCCCTTGCCCCCATGACCGGCTCGGCCGCCAACGTCACGCTGCTGAGCCACGAAGCCACCTGCCACATCGGCATCAACGTCGACCCGGCTGCCGTCACGGACCCGGCGCTGTTCACCGCCTGCCTGCGCGAGAGCTTCGTCGAGATCTGCAAGGTCGGCTGACGCCACTGCCTACGCTTGCCCGGTGGTGGGGAGCGAGGGCACACAAGACCCGGTCGAGGTGGCCGCCGGCGAGGCCGTCGCCGAAGCCATGCGCGCCGGTCGCCCAGCGGTGGGCAGTCGCCGCTACTCCGCGATCGCGCCCGGAGCTCCGGCGCGTTCTTGCGCCGTCGACGCCCTGACCGAGCAAGGCTACGACGACCACGCCCGGCTGCTCGAGCTGATCGACGCGCATCCCGAGCTCTTGGTGCTCGACCGCCGCTCCGTCGCGTGGTCGGCGATCGCCACCGGGCTCGCCGCCGTCCTGGTGATCGTCGTCGCCATGACGCGCCTGACGATGCCATCGGTCGCCGACAAGCTCAGCGTGGTGTGGTGGGCGGCGATCGTTGCCGCGACCGTCTGGCGTTCGGCTCGGCTGGTGACGATCCGCGGGTTCGAACGGGCGGCCCTCGACCGAGTCGGTCTGCACGGTCGAGACCGCCGGCTGGTGCGCAGCCTCTACGACGACGCGCTCTACCACCAGGTCGACGTCTCGGGGAGCGGTGTGCTCGTCGCCGTCATCGCCACGACTCTGCTCGTGGGACTCGTCGTGGCTGCGGTTGCCGCTGGCGCCACCGGACGACCGACCGGTGTCGCCCTCGTCGTGTGCCTCGTGCTCTTCACCGTCCTCGTCGCGCTCACGACGGCGGACTTCTGGCGCATGTGGCAACGACCGCAACTGGTGCCTCTGGAACGACGACCGGACGTCCCGACGACCGATGCCGACCAGCCGTCGACGTCGGTACCGGTGGTCGCCTGCCCCGACGTCGAGGCGGCGGTGCCGACCCACCTCGTCGCACAGCACGAGGACCGACGCGCCATCGTCGACGCCCTGCTGCTCGGCGACTGGTCGGCTGCCGTCGCACACAGCGCCCGTAACGTCGACGCCGCCGCCGATGTCCTGGCGCAGCTACGACGGATCGGCGCCACCACGGCGTCGGCCATCTACGCCGACGCCCTGGCCGATGCCGAACCCTGGCTCGCGGCGCGTCGCCGCCGCGTGATCGGCGGCGGCGCGGGCGTCATCGCGGCGGTCCTGGGCACATCGATGCTCGCTGCGGCGGTCGGGCCGCCGCTGAGGTCCACGCTGCTCGTCGCAGGGCTCATCATTCTCGCGTGGGGCGCATTGGCGGGAGCCGCGATCGTCGTCGTCGGCGCCGCCGTGGCGCTGCGCCGGGCTGCATCGTCGCCGACGGAAGGGGTGCACACGTGCGGCGTCGCCATCGCGTCGTTCGGCCGCAGCGTGACCGGGACGCCGCTGGCGTGGGGCCTCGCCGTGGTGCGGCGCTCCCTGGTGGGTGCCGTGGCCGCCGTCGCAGCCGTCATCCTCGCGGTGCGCCAACCAGGCGGCATCGTCGTCCTCGGCGCTGCCGTCGTGTTCATCGGCATCGAGGTGTTGCACGTCGCCCTGGAGCAGCGGTGGCGGCGAGCGCTCGCCCCCCACGGGTTAGCCACCCCGTCCCCGCTCAGCGCCCCCCCCCCCCCCGAAGCCAACGCCGGCGCCGGCGAAACGCGCCTGGCGGCGACACGCCCTGTACCCATCCTTGTCCCACGGCCACGGCCATGGCCGTTCGTCGCCGTCGGAGCGCTCGGCGTCGGCGTCGCCGCCCTCGGCCCCTTGTCGCGCAATCTCGTCGGTGTCGTGGTCGGTGTCGGATGCGGGGTCGCGCTGTTCCTGGTCGCCGTGCGTCGTTACGACCGGTCGGCGGTGCTGATCAGCGAGCGTGGGATCACCGACGTGTGGATGTGGGGCACCCGATTCTGGCCGTGGAGCGACGTCGTCCCGAACCGGGCCGTCACGCCGGGCGCCCTCGGCGTCGCCGCTCGCGAGGTGGTGATCACCACCTGGGAGGGCGAGACGTTCTCCCTCGTCACCGCGCCCCGGTGGGCCCGCGGCGCCGAGCAGCTGCGTGCCACGATTGACGCGCATGCTCGAGGCCGTCCCGAACGGCACGCCGGGAGTCGACGAGCGCTGCGCTTCATCGTCATCCCGGCGATCGTGTGCGTGCTGTTCGGACTGGTCGGCACCACGATCGCCATCCCGTTCACCAGCATTCGCATGCCGGTCAACCCGGCCGCCGCTCCCGCCGGGTCGGAGGTCTTCACCGCGAGGGGCATCGGGCCGTACGTCAGGTGTCCGAGCGTCGTCGCCTGGGTCGGGGGCGACCAGCCCGAAGCGTGCGCCGATGCCGTCAGTGGCCAGTTCGTCCCCTTCGCCATCTTCGTCGCGGTCGACCTCGCCGCGATCGGGGGCGTCGTCCTGCTCAGTCGACGGTCGCGGCGTCGGCGTCGACGACGCCGTGACGCGACAGCCGCCACGCCCCCATCGCCGGCATGAGCTTCGCCACGATGCCGACGCCCGCCATGCAGGCCAACCCCCCGGTCACGACGGACGTGACCGGTGACGTCAGCGCCGCCACGACGCCGGCCTCGACATCACCGAGGCGAGGCCCACCGGTCACGACGGCGATGTGCACCGCCGACAGCCGTCCGCGCAACCGGTCGGGCACGGTCAGCTGCAGGATCGAATTGCGGAACACGG
>CAZYKR010000113.1:0-12991 GCA_964648005.1 uncultured Iamiaceae bacterium | reverse complement strand
GGAAGATGAACAGCTCGTCCCAGAAGATGTGGCCCCGGTAGGCCTCGCCGTGCAGGCCGCGGGCGGGGACGCCGGCGTCTAGCTCGGCGGTGTTCTTCGACACGGTCTGCAACAGGTGCAACAGGTGCAGGTTGAGCACCGCCTGGGTGCGGGCGTCGGCGCCGGTGACGGTGATCCGGCTGCGATCCCAGGCGTGGCGCCAGCTCACGACATGGCGCTCCGTCACCTCGTCGAAGCTGCCAGCCATCTCGAGCGCCCACTGCTCGGCAGCGAGGCGGGGGGCGGCGATGCCGTCGTCGCGCGACGTGCAGAGCGCCACGACCTTCTCGATCGTCACGGGGGTGTCCGCAACGAGCGCCACGGTCAGGTCCTGGGCGACGTGGCGCTCGTGCTGGATGGTCGTGCGGGGCACGTCGACGACGACGCCGTCGACCACCACCTGAGTGCGAGCGGCCTCGGCGATGCGGATGTGCGACGCACTGGTCTCGACCTCGAGGCTGATGCCGTGCGGGTCGACCGTCGGGCCGGCGGCGACGTGCACGAGGTGGTCGTCGTCGAGCTCGGCGTAGCGGATGACGCCAGCGTTGCGGACCGTGCCGTCGAGCGCGCTGTACACGATCACCGTCCCGGACCATCCCTCCGGCTGCACCGTGGTGGCGAGGGCGGCGAGGTGCCGGTCCCGCAGACTGACAAGTCGCCGCTCGGTGAGATCGAGCACCCGTCCGTCGGGGTGCGCCAGGCGACTGCGGCGCACCAGCAGGGCGCGGCGCATGTCGAGCTCGACGTGGTGGTCGAGGACCTCGCAGTGCTCGACGTCGAACGGCGTCCCGTCGTCGGCCACGACTCGGAGCACGAGCCAGTTCGGGACGTTCACCAGGCTCTCGTTCTCCACCGTGCGGCCGGCGAGCTCCGTCGAGAGCCGGTTGTAGATCCCCGCGACGTAGGTGCCGGGATAGTGGACACCGTCCGCGGTCGACTCGGCGAGCGCGCCTCGGGTGGCGAACACACCGTTGCCGAGGGTGCACAGCGATTCGCGCAGACCTTGCGTGTCCGGGTCGTAGCCGTCGTAGGCCCACAGCCACGGGTTCGCCGGCTCGCGGCGTTCGTGGCGGTCGTCGGCGGTCATGGTCCGGCCTCCCAGCCTGGCTCGGTCGGTCGCGGGCGAGAGGGTACCGTCTCGGGCCCATGGCCGGATCGGAGCATCGTGGCGGCGGGTGACGCGCTCAGCGCCTTCGCCGTCGTCTTCCCGGCTGAGCTGCCCGACAAGACGATGTTCGCCACGCTCGTCCTCACGACGCGCTACGGCCGCCCGGGCGCCGTGTGGCTGGGTGCGGCGTCGGCGTTCACTGTGCAGGTGGTGCTGGCCGTCACGGCGGGCACCCTGCTGTCGCTGCTCCCGGGCACGGTCGTGCAGATCGCGGTGGCGATCCTGTTCGCCGCCGGCGCGGTGGTGCTGTGGCGCTCGGGCGACGAGGACGACGACGGCGACCACGACGCCGCGCAAGCCGGCGCCACGAGCTGGCAGGCCTTCGCCGGCAGCTTCGGGGTGGTGCTGCTCGCCGAGTTCGGCGATCTGACCCAGCTGGCCACCGTCGGCCTGGCGGCCTCGGCAGAGTCGCCGGTGGCCGTGGCTGCGGGCGCGCTGGCGGCGCTGTGGGCCGTCGCCGGCATCGCCGTCGTCGCCGGTCGGGCGTTGGCGGCGCGCTTGCCGGTGCGCCTGTTGCACCGCATCGCGGCAGCCATCTTCGGTCTGTTGGCGGTGGTGACGATCGTCGAGCTGCTCCTCGGCGACTGACCGACCACGCTGCGCCAAGATGGCCCGATGGAGCTCGATCAGGTCATGCGCACCACCGGCGCCGTGCGCGCCTTCACCGCCGATCCCGTCCCCGACGACGTGCTGCATCGCGTCTTTGACCTCGCTCGGTTCGCCCCGAGCGGCGGCAACCGTCAGGGGTGGCACGTCGTGGTGGTCCGCGACCCCGAGGTGCGTGCGGAGGTGCGCGCCGCGGCAGAGGCAGGGTGGGAGGAGTACGTCGCGTTCACCCGAGCCGGCCTGGTGCCGTTCGCTCCGGGGGACGACGGTCGCTGGCACGGCATCCCGGACGCCGTCGACCGCACGGTGGTGCCGTCGGATCGCTCGTTCATCGCAGGGCTGTGGGCCGCGCCGGTGCTGGCGGTCGTCGTCGCCGACCTGCGGCAGCTCGCGGTCCTCGACATCGAGGCCGATCGGCAGTCGATCGTCGGTGGGGGGTCGATCTACCCGTTTGTCCAGAACGTGCTGCTGGCGGCGCGCGCCGAGGGGTTGGGCGGCGTGTTGACCACCTTTCTGGCGCGCCGCGAGGACGAGGTGCGCCAGGTGCTCGGACTCGCGCCGTACCAAGCCGTCGCCGCCATGGTCTGCCTCGGCGTGCCCGAGCGCTTCCCGACCCGACTCACTCGCCGGGCGGTCGATGACTTCGTGACGATCGATCGCGTCGACGGACCGCCCCTGTCGCCGTGAGCAAGGTTGGTGCCTAATACCCCGCGGGGTATGGTGTCGACATGAAACGACATACCCCGTGGGGTAGTAGACACCGCACCGGGACCACCCGACCGTGCCGGTGAGGGCGCTGCTGGCCTCGCCGCTGGGGTTCCTGATCGGGATCTCGCTCGGTGCGCTCGGCGGTGGCGGTTCCGTGCTGGCGGTGCCGGCGCTCGTGTACGTCGCCGGCCAGGCCCCGAAGGAAGCGATCACCACCTCGCTCGTGATCGTCGGCGCCACGGCGCTCGTCGGCATGATCGGTCACCTGCGCGCCGGGCATGTGCGCCTCGGTGCCGGTGCAGCGTTCGGTGCTGCGGGCGTCGGGGGCGCACTCATCGGCTCGGCGTTGAACCACCTGGTCGACGAGGACGTCCTTTTGCTCGGGTTCGCCGCGCTCATGCTGGTCGCCGCCTGGCGCATGGGTGTCCATCGCCCGGACGATCCCGCGGTCGTTCCGGACGACGCGCCGGGCATCGGGGACTTCCCATCGGGTCCCGGCGGCGGTGGTGAACTCGTCGTTCTTGCCCCGCCCCGACATCGGATCGACGCCCGGACCGTGGGGCGGGTGCTCGCCGCCGGCTCGGCCGTCGGACTCGTCACCGGGTTCTTCGGTGTCGGCGGTGGATTCGTCATCGTGCCGGCACTCGTGCTGGCGCTGAAGTTCGAGATGGTCGAAGCGATCGGCACGTCGCTGCTCGTCATCGCCATGAACTCGGGCGTGGCGCTGCTCGCCCGCCTGGGGACCAGCGGCGTCGACTGGGGCGTGGCGCTGCCGTTCACTGTCGCCGGGATCCTCGGCGTCTCGGTCGGCACCCGCATCGGCGAGCGGGTCTCGACGGCCACCCTCACGAAGTGGTTCGTCGGCCTGCTGGTGGCGTTGGCCGCCTACCTGGGCGGCAGCTCGATCGTGGCGCTGGTGCACGCCTAAGCGCGCTCGACCACGGTCATCCCCGACCCCGGATGCCAGGTCTCGATGACCAGACGGTCGCCGTCGGGGTGCACGGTGGTGCGGACGACGCGCACGAGATCGAACCGGAAGAGCGGGAAGGACGGGATCGCACCCGACTCGTCGGCGTAGTGGGCGAACAACGCCGGGTCGTGCACCTCGACCGCCACGGCGTCGAGCTTGGCGTCGCCGCCCTCCATCGAGCCGTCGCCCGGGTTGGTGTGCAGGGCGCACCGTCCGTCGCGCCGGACGTCGGCGGCCTTCGCCGAGCCGGGCATCATGCCGGCCAGCAGCTCACCGTCGTGCAGCTGCACCTCGGTGCCCGACACCCGCGGCGACCCATCGACCCGCAGGGTGGCCAGGACGTGATGCTTGTGGGCGACGAGGCGGGCCTCGACTGCGGCGGCGAGGTCGGGGGCGTCGTCGACGAAGGTCTGCCAGGAAGCCATGGCGAGCATCATGCCCGCCACCCCTGACAGGATGCGCCCATGACGATGTTCGACGACGCGGCGGCCCGCGTCGCCGCCGGCGGGGACCACCGTGCCGAGGCGGCGGCGATCGTGGCGGCGATGACCCTCGACGAGAAGCTGGACTGCCTCGACGGCGACACCGACTTCTGGCCCGGCCTGATGGACATGGTGGCCGGCGGGTACCACCGCCACACCTGGCCGGCGGCGCGGGTCGAACGCCTCGGCGTGCCCGGCATCGCCTTCAGCGACGGCCCGCGGGGCTGCGTCGTCGGCCGGGCCACGGCCTTCCCGGTCTCGATGGCGCGCGGCGCCACCTTCGACCCCGAGCTCGAGGAGCGCATCGGCGACGCCATCGGCGCCGAGCTGCGCGCCGCCGGCGCCACCTACACCGGCGCCGTGTGCATGAACCTGCTGCGCCACCCGGGCTGGGGGCGCGCGCAGGAGACCTACGGCGAGGATCCCCACCACGTCGGCGAGATGGCCGCGGCGCTGACCCGGGGCCTGCAGCGCCACGTGATGGCGTGCATGAAGCACTTCGCCTGCAACTCGATGGAGAACGCCCGCTTCAAGGTCGACGTCACCGCCGACGAGCGCGCCCTGCACGAGGTGTACCTGCCGCACTTCAAGCGGGTGGCCGACGAGGGTGTGGCGTCGGTGATGTCGGCGTACAACTCGCTCAACGGTGCGTTCTGCGGCGAGAACCGCACGCTGCTCGTCGACATCCTGCGCGACGAGTGGGGGTGGGACGGCTTCGTCACGTCCGACTTCATCATGGGGCTGCGCACGCCGGCGCAGTCGGTGACCGCCGGCCTCGACATCGAGATGCCGTTCCGCCAGCAGCGCTGGATGCACCTGCGCGCCGCACTCGACGACGGCAGCCTGACCGAGGCCGACGTCGACGCCCGGGTCACGGACACGGTCGCCACGCTGCTGCGCTTCGCCTACGTGTACGCCACCGAGCCGGACCGCTCGGTGACCCTCTCCGACGAGCACCGGGCGCTGGCCCGCGACGCGGCGTCGCGCGCCATGGTGCTGCTGCGCAACGACGGCACCCTGCCGCTCGACCGAGGCGCCCTCGGCACGGTGGCCGTGCTCGGCCGCCTCGCCGATACCCCCAACACCGGCGACAAGGGGTCGAGCCAGGTGATCGCCCCCGACGTCGTCACGCCCCTCGCCGGACTGCGCGCCGCGCTGGACGGGGTGGAAGTGCGCGCCAGCGTCGACGACGCCCAGATCGCCGCCGGTGCGGACGTGGCGATCGTCGTGGTCGGGCTCACCGCCGCCGACGAGGGCGAGTTCATCGACCCGTCCGGCCAGGCCGAGCTGGGTCACCTCTTCCCGCCGATGGACGGCCCGGTCGAGCCACCGGCGCCGCCCGACGACGACGACCCGCTGCTCAGCCGCGAGCACGACGAGACCTTCGGCGCCGGCGGCGACCGGCGCTCGCTGGCGCTGCACGCCGAGGATGAGGCGCTGATCGCTGCGGCTCGCGCCGTGTGCGACCGGGTGATCGTCGTGGTGATGGGTGGCTCGGCCGTGCTGCTGCCGTGGATCGATGACGTCGCCGCCGTGCTGCACATCTGGTACCCGGGCATGGAGGGCGGCCACGCCCTGGCCGACGTGCTGCTCGGGGCCGTCGAGCCCGGCGGGCGCCTGCCCTTCGTGCTCCCGACCGACGAGGCCCACCTGCCGCACTGGGATCCCGACGCCGCCGCCGAGACCTACGACCTGTTCCACGGCCAGTGGCTGCTCGACCGGGCCGGCCACGCGCCGCTGCGCCCGTTCGGCTTCGGTCTCGGCTACACGACATGGGCCGTGACCACCGAGCACCCCGACGGTGCCGGTCCCCACGAGGCGATCTCGTGCGCCGTCACCAACACCGGCGATCGCGCCGGCTCCACCGTCGTGCAGGTGTACGGCGGGCTGCCGTCGAGCGGGCACGCCCGTCCGCTGCGCCGTCTCGTCGGGTTCCGGCGGGTCGCTCTCGAGGCGGGAGCCACCACGACGGTCGCCATCCCGTACGACCTGATGACGTTGGCGGTGCGCGACGGCGGTGGGTTCGTGCTCGAGCCCGGCGACTACCGCCTCACCGTGGGCTTCGACGCCCTCGACGAGGCATCGGTGCACACGGTCACCGTCGCCTGAAGGGCCGGAGCGTCACCAACCCAGCGGCGCGTCGCCGCCGGGAGCGTCGGACTGGTACTGCGCGCCATCGACGCGCAGCGTCACCCCGGTGATCCAGCTCGCCGCCGGTGAGCACAGGAACAGCACGGCGGCGGCAACCTCGTCCTCGGTGCCGAAGCGCCGCATCGGCAACGTGCGCTTCAGGCTGGTGAAGATGTCGATGTCGATCATGTCCGAGATGCCGCCGGACTCGTGCTCCTCCATGCCGGGCGTGTGCACGGTGCCCGGCGCGATGCCGTTGACCCGCACGCCTTGCTCGCCGAGCATCATCCCGAGGGTGGCGGTCAGGCTCTGCACTCCGGCGCGGGCCGCACCGGAGTGGGCGAAGAGCGGCGCGCCCCGCTCGAACGTGTAGATGTGGGTGATGTTGACCACGGCACCGTGCCCGCGCTCGACCATCGGCGGGATGCACCGGCTGCACATGTTCCAGGTGCCGTTGAGGTTCAGGTCGACGACGGCCCGCCAGCCGTTGTCGGTGATGTCGTGCGGGAAGGCCGGGAACTGGCCGCCGGCGTTGTTGACCAGGATGTCGACGCCGCCGAAGCGGTCGGTGCACGTCGCCAGCAGCGCCTCGACCGAGTCGACGTCGCGGATGTTGCACGACACACCCAGCGCCTCGCCGCCGTGCGCCTGCAGCTCGTCGACGGTCGGCGCCAGGTGCGCCTCGTCGCGGCTGGCGATCACCACGGTGGCGCCGAGGCGGGCGAACCCGTGGGCGGTGGCCCGACCGATGCCCGTCCCGCCGCCGGTCACCAGGACCGTGCGGCCGGCGAACAGGTCTGGCGCGTAGCTCGCTGCCGCTGCTGCCCCGACGTCCATCGCTGCCTCCCGCACGGTCGAAGCGGCGCCATGTCCGGCGCCGACCGGCGGCCGAGGCTAGCCCTGTGCCGCTACGTCGGGTGGGGGTTGGTAGGGTTTGCGCCGTTGTCGCCGTCGTCGGAGGTGCACGGGTCGTGAGCCCCCTCATCGTGGTCCTGGGTGTGGTGCTGGCCTTCGCCGCCGCCCTGCGCTCGACGTGGTCGCCCTGTGGCCTGTCGATGCTGTCGACGATCACGCCGCTCGCCGAGACGGCACGCGGGCATCGCTACGCCGCCACGGCGTCGTGGTTCGTCGCCGGCGCAGTCCTCGGCGGTGCCACCACCGGGCTGCTCGCCGCCGGCCTGGCGGCACTGCTGGCGCCGGTCGACGCCGCCCCGGCTGTGTTGCTCGGGGTGCTGGCGCTCGCCGCGCTCGCCGGTGCCGCCGTGGACGGTGGGCTCTTCGGTCGGCTCGTGCCGTTCCACAAGCGTCAGGTGGACGACGCCTGGCTGCGCCAGTTCCGGGCGTGGGTGTACGGCGGTGGCTTCGGCTTCCAGATCGGCACCGGCCTGATGACCTACATCATGACGACGGCGGTGCTCGGGGTGATCCTGGCCGCCGCGCTCACCGCCACGCCGTGGATGGCCTTCGCCATCGTCACGCTCTTCGGCACCCTGCGGGGTCTGGTCGTCCTGCTCGGCAGCCGCATCACCAGCCCCATGCGCCTGGCCGACTTCCACCGACGCTTCGACGCCTGGCGCGAGCCGGTGCGCCTGGCGCTGGTCGTCGTGCTCGGCGCCGTCGCCGCCATCGCCGCCGTCGGCGCCTGGGGGGTGTCGGTGCCGGCCGCCGGCGTCGTGCTGGCCGCCGTGGCGGTCACGGCTGCCGGTCTGCGCAAGCCGGCGCCGGTCGGCGGGCAGACGCCCGTGCCCGACGCCGTGCCGTCGGTCGTGCAGCCGGCCTGAGCCGGCCTGCGGGGCCTGGCGTCAGAACACGGCCTCGCCGTACATCTCGCCGAGCGGGTCGCTGATCAGCTCGATGCGCTCGCCGTCGGGGCCGCGGAAGTAGATCGAGCTGCCGTCGACGTGGGCGTAGGAGACACCGGCGTCGTCGAGCTTGGCCTTGACGTGCTCCCACCGGTCCGGTGCCATCGAGATGGCCAGGTGGTGCAGCCCGCCCAGGACCTCGGCGTAGTCGCCGAGGTCGAGGCCGGGCAGGTCGAAGAAGGCCAGCGTGTTGCCGTTGCCGATGTCGAAGAAGAAGTGCGTCGAACCCCGGTAGTCGCGGTTCTCGAACAGCATCGTCAGCGGGAACTCGAGCAACCCCCAGAAGAACTCGATGGTGCGCTCGACGTCCGAGCTGATCAACGCCACGTGGTGGACGCCACGCGCCGAGCTCGCCGGCCGCTCGTCACGCGGCAGCAGGTAGCGGGCCTTGAGGTCGTCCCACTCGGCGAAGCGGTCGAGGTCTGCCCCGTGCGTCGCCCGTTCCCGATGGCTCATCGTCGTACCTCCGCATCGCTGGTCCAGATGACGATCTCGCATGGCGCCGTGGCGACCATGTCGACCTCGCCGGCGTCGCGCAGGCGTACCGCATCGCCTGCGGCGAGCGCGGCATCGCCCAGCGCGGCGGCACCGGTCGCCACGAACACGTGGGCGAACGGTGTTGCCGGGACCGTGACGTGCTGGTGGGCGTCGAGGCGCGCGACCCACATGGCGGCGCCGGCCTGGCGGATGTGCACGGCGCCGGCGCCGTCCGCCGCGGCCACGCACACCAAACGACCCGGTTCGAGCTGCTCCGCCACGTCGACCTGCTCGTAGCCGGGCGCGATGCCGATCTGGTCGGGTACGACCCACATCTGCAGGAAGTGGACCGGCTCGGTGGCGCTGGCATTCATCTCCGAGTGGCGGATGCCGCTGCCGGCCGACATGCGTTGCGCCTCGCCCGGGCGGATCACGCCGTGGTGCCCGGCGGAGTCCTGGTGCTCGAGGGCGCCGGCGAGGACCCAGGTCACGATCTCCATGTCGCGGTGGGCGTGGGTGCCGAAGCCGGCGCCCGGCGCCACCCGGTCGTCGTTGGAGACGATCAGCAGCCCATGGCCGACCTCGGCCGGGTCGTAGTGATGGCCGAAGCTGAAGCAATGCCAGCTGTCGAGCCAACCGATATCGGTGTGGAAGCGGTTGGCGGCCGGACGGACGTCGATCATCGGGGGCCTCCGGTCATGCCGCGGTGCCGTGGCCGGGGCTCGTCGAGCCGATGACCGTGGGCACGGGGATCGTGCCGGTCGCCGGGTCGAACAGGGCCAGCCACTTCGGCAGGTAGATGGGGTCGGTGAACCGGCGCGGGGTATGGCCCGGCAGCGCCGACACCGCCAACGTGGGCAGCATCGTGAAGGCCACGCTCACGCCCCAACGGGCCATGCGCAGGTGGGCGATCGGGTTCCAGAACCGACCCTGCGCCTTGAGCTGGGCCAACGACGCGGTCCACACGAAGAAGGCCAGAAGCGCCACCGACACCGACGTGGCCCAGGCGTAGCGCAGCCGCGAGCCGTCCAGCTCCTCGAACACGTCGTGCGCGGCGCTCTTGTGCTCGACCTCCTCGGCGAGATGCCACAGGAACAGCGTCGATGGCACCGGATCAGCGTCGCTGAACAGCTGGGCCAGGTGCGTCTCGATCCACCGGGCGAGTGCGTAGGCGATCGCCTCAGAGCCCGCCGCGAAGGCCAGGTTGAACCGGCGGCTGCGCGTGCGGCTCAGCCAGCCGTACGCCCGGCGCATCCAGCCCTCGACGCGCACCACCTGCGGGTAGCGACGGGTGATCAGCGCGTTGAACTTGCGGTGCTCGACGTGATGGGCGAGCTCCTGCCGGCAGAACGCCTCGGTCTGGGTGCGCAGCGGCTCGTCGAGCTCGGGCAACGTCGAGCGGACGGTCTTGACGAAGTACGGCTCGGCGAACGGCATGATCAGCGAGATGCTGTTCGCCGCGCACGCGAACTCCGGGAACCGGTGGCACCAGCACGGGTCGAGGTCGTCGGGGTAGGCGAAGCGCACCCGACGCTCGGGCAGCGTGGTGGTCGGCGCCATGGGTTGACCCTACCGTCGGGGCGTCACACCAGACCGGTGGCGTCGAACATCCACGACAGGTCGCCCGCCTCGAGCAGCTCCTGCCAGTTCGCCGGCCCGCCGGCCATCAGCGTGCCGAGGTCCCAGTAGTCCTTCCACAGGGTGATCACGCCGTCGTGCACGTGCTGGATCGACACGAACGGCAGGGTGACCTCCTCGCCCGTGGGCCAGCGCCAGTGCTCGGCGTGCTCGGTGACGACGATCGGCCCTTCGCTGACCACGGTCGCCGGCCCGTGGTCGTAGCCGGCGAGCTGCTCGAGCCCGAGCTTGAGGCGTTTCACGATGTCGTCGGGGCCCTTGGCGGCGGCGCCGGGGCCGGTCGGCACGTCGAAGTAGATCGAGTCGGGGCCGAAGAACCCGGCGATGGCGTCCCAGCCGCGGGCGTAGAGGGCGTCCCAGAAGGCGGCGGTGGTCTCCGCTGGGCTGCGCATCACACGTCCTCGCACGAGCCGCTGCCCGCGACGATGCCGGGCGTCGTGGCCACGGTCAGGGTGCCGCCGACGAACTCTTGCATCGACAAGGTGACGTCGATGGTCTCGTTGCCCGGGGTCACGATGAAGGCCTCGACGACCTCCTTCTCGCCGGGGGTGGGCACGGAGCCTGCCACGATGAAGGTGCCGCCGCTCGACGTGCCGAGCAGGTCCAAGAAGTCGTCGCCCTCGAGCAGGCGCACAGCGAGCTGCCCGTCGGGGGCGCCGTCGAGCGAGCCGCGCAAGGTGACCGGGATGGGCTCACCCTGGGCGACCGTCGCCCCGATGCAGGCCTGACCGGTGGTCACGCCGTACGGTGCGGCCGGATCGAGCGGCGCCGCGTCCTCGCCGCCGGTGGCGGTGGTGGTGGTCGGTCCGTCGGGTGTCGAGCTCGACGTCGGGGCGCCGGGAGCGGTCGAGCCGGGCGTTGCCAGGTTCGTCCCCGGCGTCGTGCCCTCGTTGCCGGACATGCTCGACGACGTGGCGCCGGCCGTGGTCGTGCTGGTCGAGCCGCCGTCGTCGGACGAGCACGCCGCCAGCGGGGCGAGCGCCACCAGCGCGGCTGCGGCCAGTGCGGCATGTCGGGCGGTTCGTCGGGCGGCGGGTGCCATGGGCGCTCCAGGGTCGGCGGACGGTCGCCCAGGATCGCGCACGCTGGGCCACAATGGGCACCGTGCCGGTCGTGCGGACGCTCGGCATCGGGGGAGGAGGGGCCGTGCCCTACAGCAGCGGGCGGATCGTGCACGACGCGGACGCCCACATCATGGAGCCGCCGACCTGGCTGCGCGACCACGCCGACCCGTCGCTGCGCGATCGCATCGCGCCGTTGCGTTACCCGGGCGGCAACGAGCTGCGCCAGACCGGCGACGTGGCCGAGCAGCAGCATGACCTGGTCGCCGCCTTCGACCGGTTGGCGGACAAGCACCGCTCGGCGGCGTACGTGGCCGACGAGGAGGAGCAGATCATGCTCCGCAAGAACTTCGCCGCCACCGGGTCGTTCCTCGCCGAGGACCGGCCCCGGGCACTCGACCTGCTCGGGTTCTCGAGTCAGCTCGTGTTCAACACCTTCCACAACCGTCGCCTCCACGACTGGGAGCACTCGGGCGATCGGGAGCTCGCCGAGGGCACGGCCCGCGCCCACAACCGGGGCATGGTCGAGTTCTGCTCGGTCGACGACCGCCTTTTGCCCACGTGCTACGTACCGCTGGCCGACATCGAGCGAGCCGGGGCGCTGGCGGCGGAGGCCATCGAGCTCGGCGCCGCGGCGCTGCTGGTGGCGTCGGGCTGCCCGCCGGGGCACTCGCCGAGCCACATCGGGCTCGACCCGGTGTGGGCCCAAGCCCAAGAGGCGGGCATCCCCATCGTGTTCCACGTCGGCGGCACCGGCGACCTCGTCGATCCCGGCTACTTCGTCAACGGCCTGCCGGTGCCTCCCGACTTCCACGGTGGCGAGGAGAACTTCCGCTCCGTCGACTACATGGGCATCCCCGGCCCACCGGCACAGACGCTCGCCACGCTGATCTTCGACGGCGTGCTCGATCGCTTCCCGACCCTGCGCTTCGGGGTCATCGAGCAGGGTGCGATCTGGGTGCCGAGCTGGACCCGTCAGATGGAGTCGGCGTTCGAGGCCTTCGCCCGCCACGAGGAACGGCTCCAGCGGCTGTCCCTGCGTCCGACCGAGTACGTCGAGCGCCAGGTGCGCGTCACGCCGTACCCGACCGAAGACGTCGGCTGGATCGTCGAGCAGTCGGGACCGGACGTGTTGCTGTTCAACTCCGACTACCCCCACGTCGAGGGCGGCCGCCGGCCGCTGGAGCGGTTCGAGGCGTCCCTCGGCGACGCCGGCGAAGACGTGCGGCGCAAGTTCTACTGCGACAACTTCGTCGACCTCATGGGCCGCGCCGGTCTCGGGTTGGCGTCGTGAGCGCGCTCGACGTCGCCGCGCCGGCCTTCGTCGAGATGGCCCACCGCATCGTGTGGTGCTCGGTGGCGACGGTGGACGACGACGGTCGCCCGTGGTCGCGCATCCTGCATCCGCTGTGGACGTGGGACGGCGAGGCGTTGACCGGGTTCATCGCCACCGGACCGACGCCGATCAAGCGGGCGCACCTGGCGGCACACCCGTACGTCAGCTGCACCTACTGGGAGCCGACGCACGACACCTGTACCGCCGAGTGCGCCGCCGAGTGGGCCTTCGACGACGCCAGTTGCGTCGAAGCGTGGGACGCGCTCAAGGCTGCGCCGGCGCCGGTCGGCTACGACCCGGCGATCATCCCGCCGTGGGCCGACGGCCCGACGTCGGAAGCCTTCGCCGTGCTGCGCCTCACCCCGTGGCGCCTGCGGGTGTTCCCCGGGTCGGTGCTGCTGGGCCAGGGCGGCGAGGTGCTGACCTGGTCGGCATGACCGTCCGTCGGCTGCTCGTCGTGTTCCACACGCCGTCGCCGGGCACACAGCGGCTCGCCGACGCCTTGGATGCGGGT